>NZ_JBEZBE010000022.1:0-145454 GCF_040646935.1 Streptomyces sp. NPDC044984 | reverse complement strand
GCCACCCGCTCCTGCTTCCACGCGGTGACCAGCGGCTCGATCAGCGCCCACTGCTCGTCGGACAAGTCGGTTGCGTACGGCATCCGTTCCATGCCCGCGACCCCATCATGCACACGCCATGGCACGAGGACGGAACCGTCCCATCACCCACGAACGGGCGATACCACATCATCAGGAACGGGCCTTAACGCCCTCTGAGTACGTGTTCGCGGCCGTCGCTGACTTCGATGAGGCGGATGACCACGCCGTCCTGGCTGCCGTACAGCCCGACCCAGCCGCGGTACGTGCACAGGGCGGGAGCGCCGTCGGTCCATTCGCCGGTGACGGCCGGGCCGCCCTCTTCGAACTGGAGGACCGCGAGGTACCGGGTGGACTCCGGCTGGTCCGCCGTACGCGGGGCGGGAGCGTCCCTGGCCTTCAGGGCGGCGAAGTCGGCGTGCGCGGCCTCGACGGCTTCGGGGTACGCCTCGCGCTTGGCGTGTTCGGCGAGCGCCCGGTAGATGCCGGCGACGGAGGGGTTCTGTCCCTTGCGCCTGCCGGTGGGGATGATCAGGTCGGGCTGGATCTGCTCGACGGACTCGCCGCCCGCGCGGCGGCGGAGCACGGTGTGGAGCATGTCGGCGGTGATGACCGGGGGTCGGCCGCCGTGCTTGCCCTTGCGGGCCGCGGTGTCGAGCCCCTCCAGCGTCGACTCCCGGATGTTCTCCCGCTCGGTCTCCGCCATCGCCGCGAAGAACGTGAACGGCAGCTTGCCGGGGCCGGTGGGGCCGTAGATGCCGGGCAGGGGCCCGGCGAGCATCTCCGGGACCAGGCCGTGGGCGGTGAGGTGGGCGGCGAGCGCGGTGAGTTCGGCGGCGTCGCGGCCGAGCCGCTTCATCTCGTACACGGTGAAGATGACGCGGCAGTGCGGGGCGTGGGCCTTGACCTCCCGCGCCGTACGAGCGCCTCCTCGAACTGGGCCCTCCGCGGACGCGGGTGCTGATCTTCTCGCTGAAGATCTTGTCCCTCGGGATGCCGTGGCCCGCAAGGCGTCGAGCTGGGAGTGGTCGTCCTGCCCAAGGGCGGAGCAAGGGACGCGGGTGGTGCCGTCTCTTACGCCGGCCTTCGCGCCGGTTCTCGTGATCGTCACGGACTCATGGCAGGCCGAGCCCTCCACGGTCCGCGCACGCGTGGAACTCGTCCACGGTCAGCGTCGGATGCGCAGGGCTTGGCGGCATGGGGAAGGGCAGTCCGGCCCCGCGTACCTCGATGATCTTTGGGGTGGGATCTCGTCGCAGCCGTGTGTCTCGTGGAGGCGGGCCCGGAGAACGTCACTCGATGTGGGTCGTTGCCCTACCTGCCGGCCAGGGCTGCTGATACTCGATGAGTCGGCCTGCCGGGTCGTGTCGGCGGTTGGGTGCGAACAACAACTTTGTTCAAGAAGCAGCGCCGGGTATGCGGCCCGAAGAAGGGAGTGTCTTGTCGCATACCCGGCGCTGACCGGCAGAGTTACGCCGTCGTGGCTGCTGTCTCGGTGGCTTCGACTGCGGACTTGAAGTCAGGGTGGACCCCGATTTGATCAAGCCACACGCTCATCGAGTTGTAGCAATTGAACCTTTCGATCTTTCCGTCACGGAGGTACCAGAGGTCCGCCGCCGGCACGTCGATCCGGTTCCCGGTCGGTGGGATCTCGCCGACCGGAGTCGGAAACCCTCCGAGATGCGTTCCCTGGATTCGCAACTCGACGGCGACGACATCACCGAACGCATGCACCTCGAGCAGCTCACGGTGTACATCGGGGAACGAGCGGGCGAGGCCCGCGATCACCTGAGGAATCTGCTCTCCGCGGAAACTCTGCGAGGTCGACATGTCGTTGAACGACCCGTCTTCGGTGAACAAGGCCAGGAAACCGTCGCCGTCGAGAACGTCCCCTTCCGCGAGCCGGTAGGCCTCGCGAATAATCTTTTCGTTACTTTCCATTCCTGTTCTCCTTTGAGTTCGCAACACGCTCACGATCCGCGCTTGTCTTCGATCGACCCTCCCCGGCTGTCGTAACGATAATCATTACGACAGATTGTCGCAACCTTCACTGTTGCGACTGCGCTGTCGTAACATGGAGCGTTGCGACCGGAGGAGGGATCATGAGCGCCAACAGCAGGCTGACCATTGCCGCCCATGCGCTGGCCTGGATCGGTCTCTACCAGCGCCAGGGCCACGAGGTCGCCACCTCCGAGCAGATCGCAGCCAGCGCGAACACCAACCCCGTGGTGATCAGGCGGCTGCTCGGCGAGCTGCGCAGGGCCGGGCTCGTGGAGTCCCGGCGGGGCGTGGGCGCGGGCTGGTCGCTGGCGCGCGAGCTGGAGTCGATGACCCTGCTCGACGTGTACGAGGCAGTGGAACCCGGCCCGCTGTTCGCGATGCACCGCACCACCCCGGACCAGGGATGCGTGGTGGGTCACGGCATCCAGCCGGCAATGCGGGGCATCTACCAGGACATCGAGGAGACCCTGAGACACGAACTGGCCCGCGTCACGCTCGAGAAGGTACTCAGGGACGTACTCGCGGCACCTCGCCAGCCTCTCTGATCAGCTGGGCGACCCCGTGCGAACCGTAGGGTTCGGCGTGGGTTCTGCCCACCGGGGCGGAGTGACGTGAGCGTGGAGACGGAATCCCGCGCCGAACGCGTTGGATCCACCGCCGGAACAGACGGCGGGCGCAGGCCGAGCTCACCGCGAACCAGGCCGTACTCGTCCAGCGGCTCTACGCCGACGAGCGGGAGAAGACCGTCCAGCAGATCCCCGACAGATCCGGCGTGCCCCGTTTCACGGTGCACGGGCGCCTCGACAAGCCCAGACCGTCCCCCGCCAGGCCCAGAAGGCTGCGACCGCCCACCCAGCCGGACAGACCATCAGCTGCCGCAATGATCGGCAGACCCTTAGGCCAGGACGTCGACGCGCCCCGAGCACGCCCGCTGAATGACCTGCAGGTCCGCCCGCGCAGGGCCGGCTCTTCCGCCGTGGACAGCTGTCCGCACCTTCGCCTCGATCTCAGCCACCACCTCGTCGGTGAGAAACGGCAAGCCGATGCGGCGGTAGCCGGTGTCCACGGGCGTGGACAGGCCGAGCTTGACGGCGTCCCAAGCCCGCAGCGCCGCTTTCTGCTCGTCGGTGTGGCCGCCGCCCGCCTGCCGCCCGCCGCGCAGCCGCCGGATCCAGGGCTTCGCCGTGCTCGTCGTGCTGCGGCTGCGTGCCTGGTCGAGCTCGTCGAGGTCTCTCAGCAGGGTCTGCGTGTCGGCGTGGATCTGCGTGCACAGCTTCCGCGCCCGGGCGAATGTCTTGTGGGTGACCACCGCGGCGGCCACCACGAGCGTCAGGCCAGTGGAAATCAGAGGCACCGGGTGCGTGGCGACGAACCGTGCCCCCAGGAAGGCCACCACGGCGAAGATGCCGGTCACGTTCGCCAGCGCCCGGAAGACAGCCGCTCGCTGGATACGGCTCGCGAGCCGCTCCAGGACGTGGTCCTTCGGCTCGGCGATCCGAGACAGGATCGTCAGCGCGATGTAGATCAGTGCCAGCGAGAGCGCGGCCTGCCGGTAGTTGACCGGCTGCGCCGTGCCGTCGAAGACCTTGACCAGACTGACGATCGGGCCGGGGACCGCGAAGCTCCCGACGATGAACAGGATCACGAAGATTTTGAGGATGCCCTCACGGAGATGGTTCGCCTTCAGGTAGCGGTTCAGGGCTGGCATACCGGAAAGTGCCACCACCCATCCGCTGATGAAGAGGAACTTACCCAGCCCCCGCTGGCCGTCCCGGAAGAGCAGGTCGCCGTACATGATGCTCGCGAACCCGAGGGGAAGCAGAGCGAGTTGCCCGTAGGTGCGCACGGTGCGGACCGTTGTCATGGGCCCACTGTGCGAGACCGCACCGGTCGGCCGTGCTGATTTGAGGTAGGCCAGAGGGTTTCGGCGCCGTACGACGGTTGTTGGTTCGCTTACCTGCCCGCGCCGCGCTCGGATTGCGCCTGCCGTCAGCCGCTGCTCGGAGACATGCCTGCCCCGACCCGCCCGCGCGTGGGCTTTCGCAGGCCAGTGACCGGCTGGTGAGTGATTGGCCGACGATTTACTACCAACCCATTGACTGTTCCGAGCCGAACGGCGGTGATCGAACCTGAGGGATCCCGTTGACACCGGTACAGCTCGTCACGACTGCCGATCGGGTAAGGGCTCTTTCCCGGATTGCTGCCCGCTGCACCGCATCGTCTTCACCCGGCTACGTCACGACCCACGCACCCTGGCGTACTACGAAAGCCGCACCCAGGAGGGCAAGACCCGACGTAAGATCATCCGATGCCTCAAGCGGTATGCGGCCCGCGAGGTCTTCAACCTGGTCAGACCAGTGTCCAGCACCCTCGCGTTATAGGGGCGTCCTGGAGCATGCCCACGAAGCAGCGGCCGTCCACCGTGTCGCTAGCCGCACGGCTGGGCACCGACTCCAAGACCGTGTGGAACTGGCTGCATGGAAAGTCGCGGCTGTCGGCGGGCGGCCCCACCAGCTCCTCTGAGAACAAGGCGGCGTTCGCCTGTCGGTCGCCGCCGTAGTTGAGCCGGCGCGTGCGCCGTCGGCCGGAGGAGTACTCGATGGGGCTGACTCCGCAAAGGGCAGCAAAGGATGCCTCGGTGTTCAGCCGCTCGGGACGTCGCCCGTCATGGCTGCGATCGCGAATTCAGCGTCCCTGAGAACAGCGCTGGAAGACAAACTGCATGACGAGCCGAACGCGTCACGCGTGCACGCACAGTCAACTTCACGGTGATGCCCCCACCGGAGCGCTCCGGGGGGCTTCATCTCATGGCTCCAGGCAGAGGCCCGCCAAGGATGCTCCCCGGCAGGGCCTCGATCTATCACCAGCCCTGTCACGCGCCTGTCGCCAACTACGCCGACGCCACCGGACCGCAAAGCCCTGACCTGCTACAACGCACACACCATGGACTGGCGTGGACACCCATGGACGGTCTCTACAACCTGTGCCATGTAGTACCGAGGGACGGTCCCAAGATCAGCACGGGGAGGTGTTCCGGCCCGTCAAAGCGGTATTGCAGCGTTTCGATCTTGGCTTCGATCACGGGTTCACACCTTCATCTGTCACGATCTGTCACACGCCCCCTGCGAGACCTCCCCATGCCTCCGCCGCTGGAAGCAGGTCCGCCACGTCCGGCTTCACGCACCACTTCTTCGTCGTCTTCACGTTGGTGTGCCCGGCCCACCTGGCGAGCAGGCGATCCGGCACCCCGTTGTGGGCCAGGTACGTGAGGCGAGACGCCCGAGCATCGTACAGACGGACCTGCGAAGGCCGTTCGCGTCCATTGCTTCGTAGACCCGCGTTCGGAGCCGCCGACCGTTCAGCGCGCCCCGAGTTCATCCACGAGCACATACCCGCCGCCCTCGTGCCCCTCGCCCGCCGCCAGGCGTGGACAACCGCCTTCACCCCGGTCCGGGTCTCGTCCGAGACCCGGACCTGCCGTTGAGTACCTTCGACACGGTCGGAGCGGAGACGCCCGCGGACTCGGCGGTGTACGCGGCAGTCACCCGGCCCGGGCCCGGCGCCGGGCTCACGATGTTCGTCCGCCGAAGGTCCTCCCGATCGGCTGGCCGGCACGGTCGCCCTCCCCGCCCCCGGCTGCCGCGACCGCCGTTCCGGCACCTTGCGTCAAGAGTGCGGTGGGAGCGCTGCGCCGACGGTCGCGGGCTGCTCGACGACGCATTGCCTCACCGCGTCGGGAACCACGGTGACGGGCACGACGTCCTGAGCCGGGACCGTGCCCGCCCGGGAGATCTCCCGGGCGGGCACGGCGCTCAGCCGCAGGCGGTGCCGTGCAGGGCGTGGGTGCTCGGCGGGAGGGTGTTGCCGGTGTGGGTGGCCGGCCTGGAAGCCGCTGTACCGACGCCCGGGGTCCCGCCGCGGGTGCCGCCGCGGGCGGGGCCGGGGGCGGCCGTGCCGGCGGACGCGGCAGCCGTGCGGGAGGCCGTGGCCGGGGTGGTGTCGCTCCGGCCACGACCCGGTGCCGTGTCGCTCACGCGCGGGTCCACTTCTGGTTGGCCTGGCCGTTGCAGGTCCACAGCACCAGCGGGGTCCCGTTGCCGGTGCCGGCCCCGTTGGCGTCGAGGCACAGTCCGGAGCGGGCGTTGCGGATCGAGCCGTCGGAGCCGACGGTCCACTTCTGGTTGTCCTGGCCGTTGCAGGGCCAGGTGATGACACGGGTGCCGTTGGTGGTGCCCTGGTTGTAGGCGTCCAGGCACTTGTCGCCGTAGACGCGGATCTCGCCGCCCGCCCATGTGGTCCACAGCTGGTTGGCGGCCGTGTGGCAGTCCCACAGCAGAGTCGCGGCGCCGGCGGCCGTGGAGGCGTTGTCCACGTCCACGCAGCGGCCGGAGGCGTTGCCCCGCAGGCGTGAGGTGGCGGCGGCCAGCGGGCTGCCGCCGCTCACCCGGTACGCGGCGACACCGTGCGCGGGGACGCTCGCCGAGATCTGCCCGGACGTGCTCGACGTGCCGCCGGTCCACAGGTCGGTGAGGGTGAACGGCCCTCCGCCCAGGCCGATCTGGGCGGCCGTCGCGGTGACCGTCGCCGTGCTCCCGCCCCGGTTGAACAGCCCCACCGCGACCGAACCGTCCGCCAGGGGCTTGGCGAACACCTCGGTGTTGCCGTCGTCGCGCACCCTGCGTCCGCCCGCACCCAGGGAGTCCTGGTTCACCGCCAGCAGGCGCGGGTTGCGCAGGATCGCGCTGACGTCGGCGGACATCGTGCGGATGTCGTTGCCGGCCATCAGCGGGGCGCTCATCAACGCCCACAGGGCGAAGTGGGAGCGGGACTCGGTCAGCGACAGGCCGGGGCGGCCGACGACCAGCATGTCGGGGTCGTTCCAGTGCCCCGGGCCGGACTGTGCGGCCAGCGGCGCATTGACGTCCAGGACGTTGCCGACGCCCATCGGGTAGCTGTTGGTGTTGCCGTTCTGCCAGATGTCGAGCAGGTCCTCGGTCGTCCGCCACAGGTCGGCGACCTCGCCCCAGTCGTACGTGGACCCCGTGATGGCGTGGAAGCTGTTGGGGTTGATGCTGTAGACGATCGGTCGGCCGGTGGCGCGCAGGGCATCGCGCATCAGCTTGAACCGCGCGACCTGCTCGTCACGCGTGCCGCTCGAGGAACACCAGTCGTACTTGAGGTAGTCGACCCCCCACGAGGCGAACGTGGCGGCGTCCTGGACCTCGTGGCCCCTGCTGCCCGTGGAGCCCGGGTACGTGCCCACGGTCTGCGCGCAGGTGCGCTCGCCCGGCACCTGGTAGATGCCGAACTTCAGGCCCTTGCCGTGGATGTAGTCCCCGAGGGCCTTCATCCCGCTCGGGAACTTCGTGGGGTTGGCCCGCAGGTTGCCCTGCGCGTCACGCTGCGGGTCGAACCAGCAGTCGTCGACCACCACGTACCGGTAGCCGGCGTCCCGCATGCCCGAGGACACCATCGCGTCGGCGGCCTGGCGGACCTGGGCCTCGGTGATCCCGCACCCGAAGCTGTTCCAGCTGTTCCACCCCAGCGGTGGGGTGAGCGCCGGACTGCCCGGCGCGGCCGTGGCGGTGGACTGCGCTGAGGCCGTCGCGGACGCCTGCGCCGAGGCCGTCACGGACGCGGTCACCGTCAGGACGGCGGCCGTGAGGAGGCGGAACAGTCGTCCGCCTGATCGTCTGGGCACCGGGACTCCTTCGACAGGGAAGAGAGGAGAGGGGTTCGAAATTTCGATCGACGTTCGGAAACTTCGGGTGCCCCACGGATACTAGAGAGACGGCCGGTCATGTCAACACCTCTTTGGACAGCGGGACTTGATGCATGATCAGCAAGGGAGCAAGGGTGAGGCGCACCGACTCCGCACGAGACGCTTCGAACATTTCGAAGCGGCGCACGACTCGTGCGAGAAGGGTTGACGGGGTACGCCAGCCTCCTATCATCCAGAATGCTCGACAGGTCGCACCATGTTCGAAATATCGAACGCGACGGAGCCACTCCGACCGATGAACTCGAGGTGAACACCTCCATGGATATGTCATGGTCGCATCAACCTTTCACTCGTCGCCGCACGCTCGCGGCCGCCACCGGCCTGGCCGCCGGCGCCCTCCTTCCCCCTGGGCCCGCCCTCGCGGCCGCGGCGCAGTACACGAACCCGGTGATCTGGCAGGACTTCGCGGACATCGACATCCTTCGCGTCGGCGACACCTACTACGCCTCGGCCTCGACGATGCACTACTCGCCGGGCGCGCCCGTTCTGCGGTCGTACGACCTGGTGAACTGGGAGATCGCCGGCCATGCGGTACCCGTCCTCGACTTCGGCGCCAAGTACGACCTGAACGGCGCCCGCGGCTACGTCAGAGGAATCTGGGCCTCGTCACTGGCCTACCGGCCCAGCAACAGGACCTTCTACTGGCTCGGCCAGATCGACTTCGCCCGGACGTACCTCTACACCGCCACCGCGGTGGAGGGGCCGTGGAACAGGCTGACGACGATCAGCACCCCCTACTACGACGCCGGGCTGCTCGTCGACACCGACGACACCCTCTACGTGGCGTACGGCAACACCACCATCAGCGTGGCCCAGCTCTCGCCCGACGGCCGCAACCAGGTCCGTACGCAGGAGGTGTTCAGGACACCGTCCAGCGTCGGCACCCTGGAGGGCGCCCGGTTCTACAGGATCAACGGGCAGTACTACATCTTCCTGACCCGCCCCGCGAACGGCCAGTACATCCTCAAGTCCTCGAGCGGCCCCTTCGGCCCGTACACGATGCGGCAGGTCCTCCTCGACCTGCGCGGACCGATCCCCGGCGGCGGCGTCCCCCACCAGGGCGGGCTGGTGCGGACGCAGAGCGGCGCCTGGTACTACATGGCCTTCGTCGACGCCTACCCCGGCGGCCGCGTGCCCGCCCTGGCACCGGTCACCTGGACCGCGGACGGCTGGCCCGTCGTACAGCTCGTCGACGGCGCGTGGGGCACCGCGTATCCCAGTCCGGCCGTACCCGCTCCACCCCGCCAGGTCACCCCGATGACCGGCGTCGACACCTTCGACGGTACGACCCTGAAACCGAGGTGGGAGTGGAACCACAACCCCGACGACACCAAGTGGTCGGTCGGCGACGGCCTGACGCTGCGGACCGCGACCCTCACCCACGACCTCTACTGGGCCCGCAACACCCTCACGCACCGCATCCAGGGTCCCACCTCCACCGCCACGGTCCAGCTCGACCACTCCGCGATGCGGGACGGCGACCGGGCCGGGCTCGCACTGCTGCGTGACTCCTCCGCCTGGATCGGCCTCAAGCGCGACGGCGGTGCGACACGGGTGGTGATGGTCACCGGGCTAACCATGGACGGCAACTGGAACACCACCGGCACCGGCACCGAGATCGCGAGCGCGCCCGTCTCCGGCGGCCGCGTCTGGCTGCGCGCCAACGCGGACATCCGCCCCGGCGCACCGCGCCCCGGGACCTTCTCCTACAGCACCGACGGCATCACGTTCACCCGTCTCGGCCCCGCCTTCTCCATGGGCAACGACTGGCGGTTCTTCATGGGCTACCGGTTCGCCCTCTTCAACCACGCCACTCAGGCCCTCGGCGGCGCGGTCCGCGTCACGCGGTTCGAGCTGTCCACACCCTGAACCGGTCCATCGACCGCACCGCCCGGCCCCGCCCCGCCCCGGCCCGGCCCGGCCCGGAGAACCGTGAACCCGCTGGAACGGCTCGGTCCTCGCCGGACCTCAATCCTGGGGAGTCAGGCGCTGGCCCGGACGGCCAGGCGGGTGGGAAGGACCAGCGGGGTGGGGTCCTGCCCGTTGACGAGCGCGACGAGCATGCGCGCCATCTCCCGTCCGAGAGCCTCTATGGGCTGATGGACGGTGGTGAGCGGAGGATCGGCGATCCGGGCGACCGTCAGGTCGTCGAAGCCGACCAGGGCGACGTCGGCGGGGACCCGCCGGCCGGCCTCCCGCACGGTGCGCAGCGCTCCCGCCGCCATGTTGTCGTTGGCGGCGAACACTCCGTCCACGTCGGGGTGTTCCGCCAGCAGCGCGGCCATGGCGGCGGCTCCGCTGCGCTCGGTGAAGTCCCCCTCCAGCGGCGGGAACGGAGCGAGACCGGCGCCCAGCATGGCGTCCCGGTAGCCGCGGTACCGGGCGCGCCCGGCCTCGGTGTCCAGACGCCCGCAGATCACGGCCACGCGCCTCCGGCCGAGTGAGAGCAGATGCTCGGTCGCCTCGCGCGCTCCGCCGACGTTGTCCACGTCCACGTACCACCGGGGAGCCGGACCGACCGGGCGCCCGCCGAACACGACGGGCATCTGCGCCTCGTCGGCCATCCTGGTCAGCGGATCGTCCTCGCGCAGCGCCATCAGCATCACACCGTCCGCGCCCCTGGACCGCAGGAGTTCCTCGACCCGCTTGCGGCCCCGGTCGGAAGCGGCCAGGCACAGCATCAGATGCAGGTCCGCCTCGTCCAGGGCGGCCGACGCCCCCACGATCACCCGGGCGAAGAACGGATCGGCGAAGATCGACGGGTCCTCTCCCGAGACGACCAGGGCGGCCGCTCCCGTCTGACGGGTGGCCAGCGCGCGGGCGGTCGGATTGGGTACGTAACCGAGTTGCCGCACGGCCCGTTCGACAGCCTCGCGCTTGGCGCGGCTGACGTGCGGGGCGTTGTTGAGGGCGCGGGAGGCCACGGAGCGGGAAACACCGGCGCGTTCGGCCACCTCGTCGAGCGTCGGATGCCGACGCGGCACTGCTTCTGCCATGGCTCGTGAGTCTTTCACAGGCGGGGAGCGCTCAGGGAGGCAGGATATGGGACCGCTTCCAGTCCAATGACCCACAGGACCTACGCCTCCCTGTGAAAGTCGAATGCTGTACCGCCTATTGACACCTCAACCACCCACCCAGACGATTGGGACCGCTTCCAGTGGGAGCGCTCCCAAAGCGCAACTCCTCTGAAACCGAGGTACTGTCTTGAGCCGCAGACTCCGCACCCTGACGGCAGCGCTCTGTGCTCTGCCTCTGGCGTTCGCCGCCGCACCCTCCGCCCACGCGGCCGACCCCACCACCATGACCAACGGGTTCTACGTGGACCCCGACTCGAGCGCGAGGCGGTGGGCGGCCGCCAACCCCGGCGACGGGCGGGCCGCCGCGATCAACGCCTCCATCGCCAACACGCCGATGGCCCGCTGGTTCGGCTCCTGGAGCGGCACCATCGGCACCGCGACAGGTGCCTACGCCGGAGCGGCGGACTCCCGGGACAAGCTGCCCATCCTCGTCGCCTACAACATCTACCACCGTGACTACTGCGGCGGGCACTCCGTCGGCGGAGCCGCCTCGCCGTCCGCCTACGCCAACTGGATCGCTCAGTTCGCCGGAGGCATCGCGGCCCGCCCGGCCGTCGTCATCCTCGAACCGGACTCCCTCGGGGACTACGGCTGCATGAACCAGGCCCAGATCGACGAACGCGAGGCCATGCTCACCGGTGCCCTCGCCGAGTTCAACCGCCAAGCCCCCAACACCTGGGTCTACATGGACGCCGGCAACCCGCGCTGGGCCGACGCGGCGACCATGGCCCGGCGCCTCCACGAAGCCGGCCTCCGACAGGCCCACGGCTTCTCGCTCAACGTCTCCAACTACATCACCACCGCCGAGAACACCGCCTACGGCAACGCCGTCAACAACGAACTGGCCGCCCGCTACGGCTACACCAAGCCGTTCGTCGTGGACACCAGCCGCAACGGCAACGGCTCCAACGGCCAGTGGTGCAACCCCTCCGGCCGCCGCATCGGCACGCCCACCCGGACGGGCGGAGGCGCCGAGATGCTCCTGTGGATCAAAACCCCGGGCGAGTCCGACGGCAACTGCGGTGTCGGAACCGGTTCCACGGCCGGCCAGTTCCTCCCCGAGGTCGCCTACAAGATGATCTACGGCTACTGATCCAGGACTCCCGCCGCCCGCACAGGCGACCGGCAGTCCGCCGGGGCGGCGGGCACTCCCCCGACCATCTCACCGGAGAGGGGTCGACGTGATCCCCCCTTTGAGGGCCTGGACGCGCGATCCGTCCGTAGAGCAGTCGCCCAGTTCCAGCAGGTCGGCGCGACGCATCTCGGTCAGCAGGGCTGAACGCAGGCGCGGGCGGACTCCGGCCGCGGTCCACCCGACGGCGCGAAGAGCCGGATTCCGTCCTGAGTCCGGATCGCGGATGAGTCGACGTGGCCCCGGCGGCCGGTCGAGTCCGGCAGACCGGCCGCGTCGACTCATAGCGAACTGACCCGTGCTGCACGGGAGCTGGTCGATCCGTACCTGCCGCGGCGAACCGGGCAGGCTCCTCCGCGGCACCCCGTGGTACCGCGTGGCAGGCCGGCGGCCGCCGTGTCCGGCAATGTCGTGATGACGGTCCGCGGACGCCGCGTTCCCCCGCACGCGGCGGCGTCGTCACCTGTACGGTGACCCTCACCGTGCCCGTCACGGTCACCTACGGGCCGGCCGGCCCCGGCCTCTCCTCGCACCACCTGATGCGGGCCGTCAGAACCCGGGCCCGGACCCGCGTGGACGGCGTGCTCGTCCACGCGGGAGACACACGGCAGCCGCGCCGCGCGGTGCGCCGTCCCGTTCCCTGCCTCCCGGTCACCCCGAGGCCAGCTGTTCCGCTATCTCACTGATCCAGCCGGCGGTCTTCGCCGGGTCGTCGAGGGTCTCCGCCCATACTTCAGGATCCAGCTTGTGGTCGGTGGGACCTGCTTTGAGAGCGATGAGGAGGGCCCTCGCGGATTCCCTCATCTCGGCCGTCGTGTGGCCGCTGCCGGGGATGCCGGGACCCGCCGCCAGGGCGTAGATCTCGCGCGCCATGGCCTGGCGTTCGCCCTTCGACACCTTCTTCCAGAACGTCAGGGCGTGCTTCAGCGATTCACCTCGGGACGCGGCCTCCTCCGGGGTCGCGCCCTCCGGCGCCCAGCGTTCGGGGTGGCGGACCTCTTCGTAGCGCTTCGTGGCGGCGCGGAGCGCCTTGTACAGGGTGACGCCGAGGACGAGGCCGGCCCCCGCCCCGGCGAGTCCCCACCCGACCGGGTTGCTCGCCAGCCCGGCCGTTCCCGCCGCGACCGCCGTCACGACGCCGGCCGCGGCCTTGGTGGATTCGCCCACCGCGCCGCCGATCGCCTCCTTGCCGATCTTGGTGAGCTGCTTCTTCTTCGCGTACTCCTGCGCCTTGGTCAGCCTTTCCACGTCCCTCTCCGCCTGCTGGAGGCTCTCGGCGGTGTCACGGACTTCCCCCATCGCCTCCCAGGCGGCGTCGATGGCCTCGGAAACGAGTTCCAGCCGTTCCTCGCCCTCGTGGTCCCAGTAGGCGTCCAGCGCGACGTACGCCTCCGCCGCGGCCCAGCCGGCCTGCTCGTACGACTCGTTCAGCCGGGCCAGCGCAGCCTCCTGGACGAGGTGGGGGTCTCCGAGCTCCTTCACCCTCTTGTACTTGCGGGCCGCTCCCCCGACGCGGAAGGCCGCCCGCATGCCCTTGATCGCGCCGACGGAGGCGCTGGCGATACCACTCGCCTCGGACGCCACCGCGGCGTCCGCCGCCTTCTGGATCTTGGTCACCTCCTTGGCGATGGCAGCGCTGTAGCTTCCCGAACTGGCGGCGCCGATGACCGCGTCGGTCCCCTTGGTCTTGGCCTTCTTCTTCGCCGTGTGGTGCTTGGCCCCGGTCTCGTGCGTCTTGGCGTCCTTCATGTTCTTGTACGCGTCCATGCCACTGACCACGGTGCCGGCGGCCTCCGTGAGGAGGTTCCCCGACGCGGCGGAGGTCCCCGAGGCGGCGGCGGAGTGCTTGAGGCCGTCGTTGGCCGTGGCGGCGGCTTGCTGGGTGAAGCCCGCGTTGGTGGGGGTCTGGACTCCCTTGATGAAGGTGTCGATGGGCTCGAGATTCTTCTTGAACCTGTCCAGGAGCCCGGCGATCCGGTCGCGGTAGTTCTTCTTCGCTCCGGCGGACGCGCCGCCGTCCTCCGGCGCCTTCCCCTTGTCCGCGCTCCTGGCACGCTGCACCGCCTCGGCCGTGGCCCGGTTGCCGGCGCTGGACTGCATCCGGAGAAGGGGGTGCCCCACCGGGTTTCCGGACGGGCTCCCGGTCCGGCTCCCTTCCTGACGCTGCCGGGCCGACGTCAGGACGGCTGCGGACTGCCGGGACTGCCGTGTCGAGGTGCGGTGGACCGGGGTGCTCATGGACGTACCTCTCCTGCTGGCGGGCCGGGCGAGGCGAAGGTAGCCAGGCACGGCCAACAGAAGAGGTGCTGCGGGAGAACTCTTCGGGGATGCCGCGGAGCACGTTGGGGGAGAACCGGTCGCGGCGGCGTCACGGAAGCACGGTCCGGTGCGTCCACGACGAGTTCGACGCGGTGCGCGCCGGGGGACGCCGCGGATGTCGTGCTCACGCATCACGCGGGCGGTGCGCTCGCGGTTCACCCGCCGCCCCGGACGCCGTGGTCCGGACGCCGCCGGCGGCTGTACCGATCCGAACTGACACCCCCCGCAGGAAAACCACCTCCGCTCCCGGATCGTTGACCGGGTGACGCCGCTCCGTCGTCGCGGGCCGGCGGGCAGGGCGAGTTCGCCGGTCCCGGCCCCCGTGCCGCGTACGGCGGGTTCACCGTGCGCCGCGCAGCGCTGCGGGAGGGCGGGCGGCGGGTATCGGAGACACATCGGGAGGGAGAGCCGGATGACGCGGACCGCGGTGGACGAGCTGGGCGAGCGGGTGCCGGGGCGCCGGTGGACGGTGCGGCTGGACGCCGTCGGCCGGGGCAGTACGGCCGTGCGCGTCACGTGCAGCCGCCCCGCCTGCGCCGAACAGCGTCTGCCGTCCGCGGCCGCCGGCCGTGCGGCCGCGGCCGCCCACCTCAAGGCCCATCTGCGCGCCGTCCCCGGCCCCAGGGCCGAGGCGTACTGCGCGTGCCGGGCCGAGGGCTGCCGCACCCATCTGCCCGACACCGGCCGCCCCGCGCGTGCCGAACCCTGGCGATGCGGCGGCCCGGTCGTCCTCGCCGTCGTCACCGACCGGGAAGGACGCCGGTGGCAGGCCATGGAGTGCTGCTCGCGGTGCGCGGCCGCCACCCCCGGAGCGAAGGCCGTGGGCACCTCCCCGGCGTCCGGCCCGCAGGCCACCGTACGCCCGACCCCCGCAACCACGCGCACCGGCGCGGGCGTGGGTGTGGGCGTGCCGCAGTTCTCCGACCACCAGGCCTCCGCCGGGACGAGGGCTCCGGCTCCCCGCTCCGTACCCGCGCGGCGCCGCCCACGGCAGGCGAGGATCGCCCAGCGGGTCATTCCGCACGACCTGCGGCCCGTCGCCCTGCGGGACGAACTCACCGAACTCGGCGACCTCTTCCGCGCCTACCAGCGGCGCGAGCAGCCCGACCTGGCGCTCCTCGCCGACCTCCAGGAACGCAAGGCCCGCGCCTTCACCACCTGGGCCGATGTCACCTGCGACGGCGCTCTGCGGTGGGAGGCCCGGCGTGCCGAGCAGGCCGCTGCCGCCATCCGTCTCCAGCACCAGCAGCGCACCGGTGGCATCACGGGCGGCGACGGGCCGGCCGTGACGCGGCTGCTGACCGTACCGACGCAGTGGGAGCACGCGCGCTCCGTCCTCGCGCACGTGGCCGACCACGCCCCGCTGCCCGGACCGGAAGCACGGCTGCTGGTGCTGATGCTGACCCTGCGCACCGCGCACACCGGCACCGGCAACCTCGTCGGCCAGGACGTCAACGGGCTGGGCCTGACCGATCCGCAGGACCTGGTCGAGCAGCTGACCGGCTGCGGCTGGCTGTCCCTTCCCGGCACCGTCGGCGACCTGCTCGCCTCCCGGCCGGAGAACCCCACCCCGGTCACCGTCCCCTCCCTGGTGCCCCCCGAGGACGGCACGGGCCCGTTCACGTTCGGCAGGAAGACGCGGCCCAAGCTCTCCGGCTGGGCCCAGAGAGCCGTCTCGGACAAGAAGCTCCGCAAGGCCAAGGCCACCGCCGGCACCCGGCTGCTCGCCCTGACGCTGGCCACCCGGACCGACGCCTCGGGACACCTCGGCCCCGGCGGTGAGGGCATCCCCCTGGACGCCCTCACCGCCCGGGTCCCGGTCGGCTCCGGCGAACTGCGGGACCTGATCGACCGGCTGACCGCAGCGGACTGGCTCACCGACACCACCCTCACCGGCACCCACCTCACCGGCCGACTGACCGAACGCGTCCTCCCCCTCACCTGCCCCCTCGTCCCGTAGGGCTTGGTCGTCCTCACGCGTGAGCAGTGTGCCTGCTCGCTCGTCGGTGTCGTCGTGCCGGTGTGCCGCCTGAGGAGCCGGCCGGGGTCCGGGAGGACGTGGAGGCGTTCGCGGCGGAGCTGTCCGGCGGGGTGTCGTCTCCGTCCGCGGCACAACTGGTCAGCGGCTACTGCCCGGGGGGTGGACGCTGAGGTCGCCGTAGGCCGACAGAACGGTGGCCAGGTCACCGGGTTTGTGCCGCAGGGTGCTGTCCAGGAAGGCGAGCGTGGTCGCGGCGACGACGTGCGGGCTCTCGGTGCGGCCCAGGGAGCCGACCACGGAGGGCACCGGCGGCAGGTACAGGGGGCCGTCCATGAAGGTGAGGTGTGCGGCGCCGGGGATGGTGAGCCGATAGCTCGTCACGGTGTTGAGCTCGAGGACCTTGGTGAGGCGGGGCAGGTAGTGCGGGTCGGTGTCCGGGGTGATCGCCTGGGTGAGCGCGAGCGCCGGCTGGTGGAGGGAGCGTGAGGTGGGGTCGTAGGGATAACCGTCCAGATCGATGACGGCGTCGAACCGGCGGTCCCGGCGGGCTGCCTGCAGAGCGGAACCGCCGCCTATGGAGTGGCCGGTCACCGCGGCCCGGCCGGTGTCCAGACGCCCGGTCAGCGGGCCCGCGATCTCCCCCCGGTCCAGACGGCCCAGTTGGGTGAGGACGAAGCTGAGGTCGGCGGCTCGAACCGTCGCCCAGCCGGCCCCCAGCTTCTCGTCCTTGTCCGGGTCGCCGGTGGAGGCGACCCGGGCGTTGATCGTTCGGCCGTCGGCGAGGACGACGGCGGCGGAGTCGTACGGGTGGTCGAGGGCGGCGACCACATAGCCGTGGCTGGCCAGTTCCTCCGCCCAGGCGGTGTTCTGGGTGCGCACTCCGCCCAGCCCGGGAGAGAACAGCACGACCGGGAACCGTCCGCTCCCGCCGGCCACCGGAGCGTTGAAGACGGAACGGGTGCGGGCACGCGGGACGCCGTCGACCAGGAAGCCGGGCAGGCCGACATGGCGGGCGAGGGCGTCGGAGACGGTGCGCGCCTCGTGCTCCGTGCGTCCGAGATACCGGGCCCGCGGCGCGCTCGCGGGGCTCTTCCGCGCGGGATACCAGAGCTGGACCACGACCGTGCGCCGGTCGTGCGGGTCGGCGGTGGCGGTCTCGGGGCGGTGCGGATCGGTCCACTGCACCACGCGGGTGCCGACCGCGAAGCGGCCTGACGGTTCGGGGAACACGGGTACGGGAAAGGCCCAGGCGGCCACCGGGCCCGTGGCGATCAGGCCGACGCAGGCCACCGACCCCGGCAACGCCAGCCACCATCGGGCCCGCCGCGCCGTCCGGCCGGTACGGCGCCGCAGCAGGGGAGAGAGGGCGGACGGCAACGCGACGGCAGCGCCTGCCAGTACCGGCAGCATCTGCCAGCGGATCCCCGCCACGCTCAGCACGGTCGCGGACAGCACGAGAAGCGCTCCCGCCGCGATCGTGGCGCGTGGGCGGGCAGCGGGGGGAAGCCAGCGCGCCACCACCAGCGCGACGGCACCTGGCAGGACAAGAAGTTCCAGAGGGGACATGTACAGCCCCGCGATGATCTCGGTCACCCGGCCATCCTCGGGGCGGGGCACGCGATGCCACATCGCTCCCGGGTCGCCGTCACATGCAGCGGGAGTCGCAGTCCGAGGCATGTCGCCGGT
Organism: Streptomyces sp. NPDC044984; assembly: GCF_040646935.1. NCBI lineage: Bacteria > Bacillati > Actinomycetota > Actinomycetes > Kitasatosporales > Streptomycetaceae > Streptomyces > Streptomyces sp. NPDC044984. The sequence continues at coordinate 127,458 of NZ_JBEZBE010000022.1, read as the reverse complement.
GCGACCGGAGTGGCATCCGGGCATCCCGCCCGTGCGACCGGAGTCGCAATCGAGCACGCCGGGTGAACGGCCGCCTTGCGACCGCGGAAGGAAGCGGGACTCCTCCTGCGGTCGTACCCCGGCGCGGTGCCGTCAGACGGTGGACTCATGCGTTTCGCGAGCCCGCGGCCTACCGTGACAGGGCCGCGGTTCACGCCGGGGAACGCGGGGCGTGCCCTCCTCGTACCCGGCCCGGCCCCGGCTGTACGCGGTGGTGACCCCTGCCGGGGGCCACCATGATGCTGGATCGACAGGAAAGTGCGATGACCGAGGCAGCCGCGGAGTCCGGCCGTGCCCACCCGGTGCGTCACCAGGGCCGGGTGCGGCCGACGAGGTACGCCGACCTTGCCTCCGCACGTGCGGTGCGCCTGGTGAGTGCCGCCCGGCGCTGGGGCTCCCGGCTGCCGCCCATGGTGTGGGACTCGCTGCTGCCGACGCTGCTCCTCGTCAACGTCATGACCATGCGCGCCCCGCGGGAGCTGCCGGTGGCCGTGGCCCTCACCGCCGCCCTTGCGCTGCCCCTGGTGTGGCGGCGCCGGGCCCCGCTGATGGTGTTCGGCGCCGTGGCGTCCGCGGCCTTCGTCCAGTGGCTGATGGACGTCCAGCTGCCGGCGGACATCGCCCTGCTGGTGGCGCTCTACACGGTGGCCGCGAACTCGGGTCGGCGCGGCACGCTTGTCGCCGGTGTCACCGTGGAGGCGGGCGTTCTGCTGGCCTGTCTGCGCTGGGCGGCGGAAGGCGCGTTTCCGACCCTCTTCGTCGCGATGACCGCGATGGTCGTCGCCGCCGCCGTCCTGGGGGTGAACGTGCGGACCACGCGCGCCTATCTCGCGGCCGTGGAGGAACGGGCCGCACGCCTGGAGCAGCAACAGGACCAGCAGGCGCGGCTGGCCGTCGCCGAGGAGAGGACACGTATCACCCGGGAGATGCACGACATCGTCACCCACAACCTGTCCGTCATGGTCGCGCTCACCGACGCCGCCGTCTACGCGCAGCACCGGTCGCCCGACAAGGCCACCACCGCGATGCTCCAGATCTCCGAGACGGGCCGGCAGGCCCTGACCGACATGCGGCGCTCGTTGGGCATCCTGCGGACCGACGAACCGGACGCGGAGCGCCATCCGATGCCCGGCATCGCACAACTGGAGTCCCTCGCCGACCAGATGTGCGCCGCCGGGCTGCCGACCCGCCTCGAGGTCCAGGGCGGCCATGCGCACATTCCCGCCACCGCACAACTGACCGTCTACCGCCTGGTGCAGGAAGCCCTGACCAACACCCTCAAGCACACGCCCACCGGCACACACGCGAAGGTCCGGGTGCTGTGCTCAGCCGAGACCGTCGCGGTGGACGTCATCGACAGCGGCCCCTGCCCGCCGCTTCCCCGCGCCGCACCATCCGGCCACGGCATCCCCGGCATGCGCGAGCGCTCGGCCGCCTACGGGGGGAAGTTGCAGGCCGGACCGCTTCCGGGCGGCGGCTGGAGAGTCCATACCCGTCTCTTCCTCGACAGCAGCGGGGCGGCGACCACATGACGATCCGCATCCTGATCGCCGACGACGAAGCGCTGCTCCGGATGGCCTTCAGCACGGTCCTGGAGGCCCAGCCCGACATGGCACCGGTCGGCGAAGCCGCGGACGGCATCCAGGCCGTCCGCCTCGCCCGGGAGCTGCGCCCCGATGTCGTCCTCATGGACGTCCGGATGCCCGGGAGCGACGGGATCGAGGCGACCCAGCAGGTCATCCGGATCTCCCCGCAGAGCAGAGTGCTGATCCTCACCACCTTCGACCTCGATGAATACGCCTTCGCCGGACTCGACGCCGGAGCCTCGGGCTTCCTGCTGAAGAACACCAGGCCCGAGGAATTGCTCACCGCGGTACGCAGCGTGGCCGCAGGCGACGCCGTGATCTCCCCACGGATCACCCGCCGCCTGCTGGAGAAGCTCCGCCCGCACATCCCCGACGGCCGCAGCGCCGGCCGCGACGAGCGGCTGAGTCGGCTCAGCGCCCGTGAGCGCGAGGTGCTCGTCCAGGTGGGCCGCGGCCTGTCCAACAGCGAGATCGCGGCCGCCCTGTGCCTCGCGGAGGCGACCGTGAAGTCCCATCTGGGGCGAATCCTGCAGAAGCTCGAACTCCGCGACCGGATCCAGGCCGTGATCTTCGCCTACGAAAGCCGTCTCATCCACCTGCCATGACGCCGTCGCCCGGAGCCGACGGCGATGTCCGCAGCCCCGGGCGCCGACACCGTCAACCGTGAACTGCCCATCGCGCACAAGGCGATCGGCCGGCGACGACGCCAGGGCCGGGGCATCGGCGACCCGGCGATCGGGGGCGAGCGCCGCCCGGCACCACCGGACCGCACGAAGGCACCGCCCAGCTCCTGCCCCGGCTCACCGCCGGCCGCGCCCAGGGCCCGCTGTTCCTCACCGCTCGCGGGACCCCGACCCGCACACCGACCCTGGGCACCTGCCCGGTGCCCGGTCGTGCCCGGCTGTCCTCTTTCACGTATCAGCCCGGCTCGGTGCACCCACACGCGGGGCGGGGCAGCCCTCATTTTGTCTAGACCTCTTGTCCTGCCCGTGATCCGAGGGCTACGTTTCCCCCTGCTCGGAGTCTTCGCGTTTCCTTCAACTCCCTTCACGGCAAGGCTGGAAGGAGCATGTCCGCATGCAGGACCGGAGTCTGTCCAGACGAACCGTTCTCGCCTCCGCGACCGTGGCCGCCGGGGCCGCGACGGGTGTCGTGGGCGTGACGGCCACCCCCGCGGCCGCGCACGGGCGCGACCACCGCCTCAAGAAGATCATCTCCCGGATGAGCATCGAGGCGAAGGTCGGCCAGCTGTTCGTGCCGTACTTCTACGGTACGTCGGCGACTTCTCCCAGTCAGTTCGACCAGGACCGCAACCTCAGGGAACTCGGCGTCCGCACCGTGGCCGAGCTCATCGCGAAGTACCACATCGGCGGTGTCATCTATTTCTCCGGCTGGGCGAACAACATCCAGGACCCCCGTCAGGTCGCGGACTTGACGAACGGTGTGCAGCGGGCCTCGCTCGCCCTGCCCACCCCCGTCCCGTCCCTGATCTCCATCGACCAGGAACACGGGGTCAACGTCCGCATCGGCAGCGGCGCCACCCAACTGCCGGGCGCGATGGCGCTCGGCGCGGGCCGCTCGCTCTCCGACGCGCGCACCGCCGGACGGATATCGGGCACCGAGCTCGCCGCCCTGGGCATCCATCAGAACTTCGCCCCGGTCGCCGACGTCAACGTCAATCCGGCCAACCCCATCATCAACGTCCGCTCCTTCGGCGCCGACGCCCGCGAGGTCGGTCGCATGGTCGCGGCCCAGGTGACGGGTTACCAGCGGGCCGGTGTCGCGGCCTGCGCCAAGCACTTCCCGGGCCACGGGGACACCGGGGAGGACAGCCACACCGGACTGCCCGTGATCACCCACACCCGCGAGGAGTGGGACCGCATCGACGCCCCGCCCTTCAAGGCCGCGATCGCCGCCGGCGTCGATTCGATCATGACCGCGCACCTCCAGGTCCCCGCGCTCGACCCCAGCAACGAACCGGCCACCCTGTCGCCCGCGATCCTCCAGGGCGTGCTGCGCGACGAACTCGGCTTCGACGGCGTGATCGTCACCGACGCCCTCAACATGCAGGGCGTACGCACCAAGTACGGCGACGACCGCGTGCCCGTCCTCGCCCTCAAGGCCGGCGCCGACCAGCTGCTGTTCCCGCCGGACATCGACGTCGCCTACCACGGCGTCCTGGCCGCCGTCCGCAGCGGAGAGATCACCGAGGACCGGCTCGACGAGTCGGTCCTGCGCATCCTGCGGCTCAAGCAGAAGGTCGGCCTGCTCGACGGCAGCCCCTACGTCTCCCCGAAGGAGGTCGACCGGGTCGTCGGCGCCCGCGGGCACCGGCTCGCCGCCGCCCGGATCGCCGAGCGCACCACCACCCTGCTGGTCAACGAGGACGGGGCGCTCCCGCTGCGCCGCGGGCAGAGGAAGCTGCTCGTGGTCGGCGCCAGCCCGGCCTTCCCGACCGACGACACCCGCACCACGGTGCCCGAGCTGGCCAAGGCGTTCGACGAACTGGGCTACAGCACCACCCACCTCGCCACCGGCCGGGCGCCCGACGCGGCGAAGATCGACGAGGCCGTGGCCGCCGCACGGGGACGGGACGCGGTGGTGGTCACCACCGACAACGTCGGCGCCACCAGCGCCCAGCGCACCCTGGTGTCCCGGCTGCTCGCGACGGGCGTCCCCGTCGTCCACCTCGCGGTGCGCAACCCCTACGACATCGCCCACCTCGGCGGCGTCCCGGCCTCACTGGTCTCCTACTGCTGGACCGAGGTCGAACTGCGCGCCGCCGCCCGGGTGATCGCCGGCCGGGTCGAACCGCGCGGCAAGCTGCCCGTGCCCGTCCAGCGGGCCGACGACCCGGCCGAGGTCCTCTTCCGCTCCGGGCACGGTCTGTCGTACGACCGCTGACGTCCTCGTCCCCGCACGGCTTTCGGCCCCGGTGCCCTCTGGCGGAGCGAGGCGTCTGTTCCCCGGTGGCACCGGGGAACAGACGCCTCGCGCAGGGGTTCAGCCCTGGAGCTTCATGCCCTTGGGTGAGGTGAGGCCCTCGGCGGGGTGGGCCCGGAACGTCGCCGTCCAGACGGTGGGCGGACAGGACGTGCCGTTGGGGTGCTGTTCCGTCAGCTTGGCTCCGGTGCTGTCCTCGACGACCGTGTCACCGCTCTTCGCGGACGTCACGATGAGCCGCACCGGCACGGTCTTCGCGCCGACGTCGTCGGGCAGACGGACCTCCAGCGACATGAACGGGTCGTCGGAACCGCCCGACGCCTGCTCCTCGCAGGTGCCGTCCACGCACAGCCGGAGTCTCGCCGCGTCCGGCCCGCCGAAGTCGGCGGGCCGCCACACGACGGACACCTGCGAGTCCGCGGCGGCCTCGGTGCACGGCGTGTCCCGGCCGAGGACCGAGCATCCGGTCAGGGCCACCGCCAGCAGCGGGACGAACAAGGCTCGGCGCATGTCAATACCTCGCTACGGTGCCGGGGAAGGTGCTGTTGGCCGGCCCGATGTCGGTGAAGTACAGCCGGCACGGGCCGAAGAGGCCGCCGCTGTGGTCGCCGCCACCCCCGCCGCCGGAGATGATCCCCTTGGCGAAGGCGCGCCCGCTGCCGTCGACGGTGTGCACCGGGCCGCCGGAGTCACCCTTGACGGCGCGGGAGCCGGACGTCCGCCGTGCCGTCGCCGCCGCCTCGGTCGACGCCCCCGCGGCCTCGGTGAGCAGGGGCAGCGGGGCGCACACGGGAGCGGCCAACAGGCCTGCCGCCAGGGCTCGTCGTCTGATGCGGGATCCTCGTCGGCCGGGAACCGGGACGATCGGCGTGCGGTCGTGCACAGAGGGACCTTCCCATCCACCTCGGTCAAAGGTTGGATGATCTTAATGCCCACGCATGGCATGTCCACAAAAAGGCCATGCCGCTCCGGTCGAGCGGACGGGGCACCCGGGCAGGCTTTACTTACAAGGCACCGCGTACGACGGGAAGTTGACGCCGACCGACCGAGGCAGACCGACACGCCCTTGTCGTCGGCGCCCAGGAGCGGGCGGGGCTGAGGACCCCTGGGGCCGTCACAGGTCCCCCGGTGCGTCCAGACCGGTCAGGGCGCCCACCGGGTCCGGGTCGGGGGTGCCGCGGGGCCACCAGTCGTCGTAGCCCGGTTCGGACTCGTAGGCGTACCAGAGGTGGTCGCGGCCGAGGCGGAGCTGGACATGGCCCCGTGGGTGGGTGAGGTGGTTGCGCCAGGGGCGGAAGGCGGGGAGGTCGGCGGCGAGGAGGAGCGGGCGGGCGCGGTCGAAGCGGCCGGCCGGCGGGTCCCAGGGTTCCTCGAGGACGGCGAGGCCCGTCGGGCCGCCCTGGCGCCAGGCGGCGACCGCGCGCGCCAGCTCGGCGGGGGTGCGGCCGGCGGCTCCGGCGAGGGAGGAGTACAGCGCGCGCGTCGCCGCGGTCAGGCCGGAACCGGGACGGGCGGCGGCGAGCCGCACCGCGTCCTGCCAGAGGGTGAGCCGGCCGACCGGGTCGCGGCCGGTGGTGAGCAGGGCGTGCGCGCGGGCGGCGGCGTCGGTGGCCAGCTGGTCCAGCGCGAACGGGTCCGGTCCGCTCGGGGACGCGGGGTACACGGGCGGTTGCCCGGGGTGCGGCGGCGGGGGCAACGGGGCCGGGAGCGGGGGGAGGGCGCGGTCGCGTCGGGCGAGGACGTCGGCCGCCCGTATGCCGGGCAGGGGTTCGGGTTCCCTCTCCTGGGCGGCGCGGGCCGCGCGGGTGGCGCTGAGCCGGGACAGCGCGTCGATCACCTCGCGCTCGCCGCGTCCGCGCAGCAGGAGCAGCACGAACGGGTCGGCGTCGAGCAGCCGGGCCGTCTGGTAGCAGAGGGCGGCGGCGTGTTTGCAGGGGTGGCCGGAGTCGGGGCAGCTGCACCGCGGGGCGAGGTCACCGGGGCCGGGCAGCAGCGGGACCCCGCAGTCGGCGAGGGACTGGGGCATCTCCTTGTCCAGCAGCGCCGCGATGTGGCCGGGGCGGTCGGCGGCGGCGTCCAGGAACCGCTCCCAGTCGGCGTCCGTGAACGTCCGCAGCCGCACCTGCACGCGGTACGGGCGCGGGCGGCTGCCCCGCACGTACGCGAGGACGAGCCCCGGCGTGACGGTGATGGCGTCGACGTGCCCCTGCCCGGCGTACCCGCGCCCGCGGGCGAGCCGGGCCGCGTCCAGCGCCCCCTCCTCCAGTGCGGTGACCCATGCGTCGCCCCACCAGGTCTCGGCGAAGCCCTCGCGGTCCGCGGCTCGGGGCGGGAACGCCGGGAAGGTGCGGCGCAGCTCACCGTCGCGGGCGGGGTCGGCCATGGAGCGGGGTGCGGCGGGTGCGGGCGGTGCGGTGTCCCGCGGGACACCGGGCGGCTCGGCGCTTCCGGAGGCTCCGTCCCGGGCGCCCACGGCCGAAGGACCGCCGTGCGGGCGCGAGTTGCCGGAGGCCGCGGGGGCGCCGCTCGGGCCGGGGGTGACGTCGGTGTCAGGATCCTCCGGTTCGGTCACCGGCTCGGTCACCGGTTCGGGCATGCGGAAGGCGTCCGTGAGCGACTCCCGTACCTCACGGGCCCGGGCGTCGGCGGTCCGGTCGCCGCGGGTCGTGCGCGGGACGCGGGGTGACGGGGCGCGTCCTTCACGGGGCTCGGCGTCCGCCGCGCGGTCGCCGGGTGCCGGACGCGCCCGCTGCGCCTCCTCGCGCGCGGAGCGCAGCGCCTCCCGCGCGATGTCCCCGGGGCGTGGGGGTGCGCGGTGTCCGGCACCACCGTCGGCAGCGGCCTCCGTGTCCCCGGACGACGGGTCCGCGGGGGGCGGCCCGTCGCCACGGGGCGGCCCGTCGCCGTGGGGCCCCTCTCCGGAACGTGCCTCGCCCTCCGCCGCGGGTGTGCCGGTGTCCTCGCGGTCCGGGGCCGTGGCGTCGGCGGGCCCCGCCGTGCCGCGCCGGGCCCGTACCGCCTGTCGCAGCGCCTCGCGGGCCACGTCGCCCGGGCGGGTCTCACGGCCGGGGCGACCGGGGCCGTCGGGCTGTCCGGGGGCCGGGACGGCCGGGGCGGCCGACTGCTCCTGAGGGGGCCGGTGCTCCGGCGTGTCCGTGGCCGCCGGGGCCGCCGGCTCGCGGGTCGCCCGTGCGCGGGCCGCGCGCAGGGCCTCGCGGGCCTGGTCGGAGGGGCGGGAGGTCATGCCGGCCTCCGCAGGGACACCAGGTCGGACAGGTCACGGTCGGACAGCTCCGTGAGGGCCGCCTCGCCGGAACCGAGGATCGCGTCGGCGAGGGCGCGCTTGGACTCCAGCATCTCGGCGATGCGGTCCTCGACCGTGCCCTCGGTGACGAGGCGGTGGACCTGGACGGGCTGGGTCTGCCCGATGCGGTACGCGCGGTCGGTGGCCTGTTCCTCCACCGCGGGGTTCCACCAGCGGTCGAAGTGGACGACGTGGCCCGCGCGGGTGAGGTTCAGGCCGGTGCCGGCGGCCTTGAGGGAGAGCACCAGGACCGGGGTCGCGCCGCTCTGGAAGCGGTCCACCATGCGCTCCCGCTCCGCCACCGGCGTACCGCCGTGGAGGAGGTCGACGGGGACCGCGCGCCCGGCGAGGTGCGCGGTGATCAGCCGGGCCATCCCGACGTACTGCGTGAAGACCAGGGCGGAGCCGTCCTCGGCGAGCAGGGTGTCCAGCAGCTCGTCCAGCAGGGCCAGTTTGCCGGAACGGGCCGCGAGCCGGTCGTCTCCGGTGCGCGCGTGCTCCTCCTTCAGGTAGAGCGCCGGGTGGTCGCAGATCTGCTTGAGCGAGGTCAGCAGTTTCAGCACCAGTCCGCGCCGGCCCATGCCCTGCGCGCTCTCGATGGCGTGCATCGACTCGCGCACCACGGCCTCGTACAGCGCGGCCTGTTCGCGGGTGAGCGGTACGGGGTGGTCCGTCTCGGTCTTGGGCGGCAGTTCGGGGACGATGCCGGGGTCGGACTTCTTGCGCCGCAGGAGGAAGGGGCGGACCAGGCGGGCGAGGCGCTCGGCGGCCTCCTCGTCCTCGCCGGTCTCCACGGCGCGCGCGTGCCGGGCGCGGAAGGACTTCAGCGGGCCGAGGAGTCCGGGGGTCGTCCAGTCGAGGAGGGCCCACAGCTCGGAGAGGTTGTTCTCCACGGGGGTGCCGGTGAGCGCCACCCGGGCGGGCGCCGGGATCGTGCGCAGTGCCTTCGCGGTCGCGGAGTGGGGGTTCTTGACGTGCTGTGCCTCGTCGGCGACGACCATGCCCCACGTCCGCCCGGCCAGGTCCGGGGCGGTGGAGCGCATGGTGCCGTAGGTGGTGAGGACGAAGCCGCCGTCGAGGCCGTCCAGGGTGCGGTCGGGGCCGTGGAAGCGGCGCACGGGGACGCCGGGCGCGAACCGGGTGATCTCCCGCTGCCAGTTGCCGAGCAGCGAGGCCGGGCAGACCACCAGGGTCGGCTCGGTTCGGGCCCGCTTCAGATGCAGCGCGATGAGGGTGACGGTCTTGCCCAGGCCCATGTCGTCGGCGAGGCAGCCGCCGAGGCCGAGGGAGGTCATGAGGTCCAGCCAGGCCAGGCCCCGCAGCTGGTAGTCGCGCAGGGTGGCGTCGAGGCCGGGCGGCGGCTCGGCGGGCCGTACCCCGGCGGTCAGGCGGTCGCGGAGGGTGGCGAGGGCGCCGGCCGGGACCGCCTCGACCGTCTCCCCGTCGACCTCCGCGCGGCCGGTGAGGGCGACGGCCAGCGCGTCGACCGGGTCGAGCAGCCCCAGGTCCCGTTTGCGGGCCTTGCGGACGAGGGCGGGGTCGACCAGCACCCACTGGTCGCGCAGCCGTACGACGGGACGGTGGGCCTCGGCCAGGTCGTCCATCTCGGCCTCGGTGAGCGGGTCGCCGCCGAGGGCGAGCTGCCAGCCGAACCGCAGCAGGTCCCCGCTCTCGAAGAAGCCGGTGCCGTCCTTCGCCGAGCCGGGGGCGGGGCGGACCACCGCCGTGACGGTCAGGTCCTGGGCGAGGTCCCGGGGCCAGTGCACGGCGACCCCGGCCGCGGCGAGCCGGGTGGCCGCCACGCCCAGCAGGTCGTTCAGCTCCTCCTCGGAAAGGGCCAGTACGTCCGGCGCGTCCTGGTCGGAGAGCCGGTCCAGCGGCGGCCAGACCCGGGCCGCGCGGCGCACCGCGAGGGCGGCGTCCACCCGTGCGCGGGGACCGAAGGCGCTGTCCGCCGCGCCCGCCCACAGGGCCGCCGCGTCGGCCATCAGGGTCGGGTCGGCGAGGCTGTGCACCTGCACGATCGCGGCGCCCGCGCTCCGCCCGGCGCTCCCGTCCCCGGCTGCTCCCTCACCGGTGTCGAAGAGGTCGTACGCGGACAGGTCCAGGCGGAGCGAGATCCGTACGCCGGCGTCCATGCCGGCCGCGACCTCGGCGGCCCAGTCGTGGGCGCCGGGCAGCCGCTGCGCCTTCCGCGCGGCGAACGGGAGCCCCGAGGCGTACGGCGCGGCCGGGGTGCGGGGCAGGGTGTCGGCGACCGCGTCCAGGAAGGCGCGCACCAGCGCCTCCGGCCGGGGCAGCCGGAGGGGGCCGGGGCCGGGCAGCGGAACGGCGTGGCCCTCGTGGGGCAGGGCGGCGGCCACCGCGCGCAGGTGCGCCACGTCGTCGGGGTCGAGCGGACCGGCACGCCAGGCGTCGTGGCCGGTGGCGGTCAGTCCGGGCAGCAGCCGTCCGCGGGCCGTGAGCCGCAGGGCGTGCAGGGCGGCGGCGCCCCAGCAGGCGGTGGCGGGATGGGCCGCGGGATCGTGCCGGGCGCGGACCAGCAGCGGCAGTGCCTCGTCGACGGGGAGGAGGAGCGCCGGGGCCGTCCGCCGCCGTACCCCCGTGCCGTGCGGGCGGACGACGGTGAGGTCGGTGCGCGGCGCGGACACGGAGGCGGCGGGTGGTCCGGGCGGCTCTTCGCCGGCGGGGCCGCCCTCGGGGTCGTAGAAGGCGACGCGCCCCTCGCGCGGGAGGGGTGCCGGGAGGAAGACGGCCGCGAGCCGGACGGGGACGTCCGCCCCGTCCGCGCCGCCGGGCACGGCGGTGTCCCGCCCGGCCGTCACGGTCCGCTCGCCCATACGTCCTGTCACCTCCCGCCCGTCCTTCGGATCAGTCGTCCCCGACTCTACGGGCGGGGTCTGACAACCGGTCCCGGCGGCCGGTGGGGCGGGCGGGGTCAGGGCACGGTGCGGGGTCTGACAACCGGTCCCGGCGGCCGGTGGGGCGGGCGGGGTCAGGGCACGGTGCGGGAGACGACGTACACCCTCGGGTAGCCCGGTTTGTTGTGGTTGACGACGACGTCGTGAGTGGGCGCCGGGTCCTTCTGCTCGTGGACGAGGCCGGACCAGGTGCCGGGTCCGTCGAACGTCCAGCCGGTGACGTCCCGGTCGCGCTCGCCGATGGTGATGTCGTCCTGCTTCAGGTCGTGCCGCTGCACGCCCATGCTGGTGAGGAAGGCGCTCAGGCCCGCGTCGGTGGTCTCGAACTCGACGTAGAGGCGGCTGGTCTTCCAGTTGTTGGTCTCGTAGGAGGCCACCCACCAGGCGGGGTGCGGTACGGGCACCTGGTAGAGGCGGCGCTGCACCTTCGACGGCCAGCCCTCGGTGAGGCCGGTCGCGGAGTACTTCGCCTCCTTGTCCTTGCCGCTGGCCCGGCTCTGGTTCGCGGAGATCACCAGGTACCCGGCCGGGATGCCGATGAGCAGCACGATGATCAGCAGGGTGAGCGTCCTGCGGCGGATCATGTGCCACCGGTCCTCGGCCGGGCGGGGCGCGCCCGGGAGAGCCGTCCGCTGGGGGAACTCGTCGCTCACAGCGACTCCTGGGTGGTGCGGCGGGCCTCCGCGTACCGCTCGTAGCGTTCGTACCGCTCGACGCGGCGACGCTTGGCGCGGCGGAAGCGGCGGGCGACCAGCCGGGCGAGGTCGGCGGCGCCGACCATGCCGGCCTCGGGGCCGAGCTGGGCGCGGACGATGTGGGCCTCGGGGCGGTAGCCGCGACCGGTCAGCTGCCGCTTGAAGGCGTCCCGCGCGGGGCCGATCAGCAGGTCGTCGGCGGCGGAGACGCCACCGCCGATGACGAAGCAGGAGGGGTCGAGGGCGGCGGCGAGGTTGGCGATGCCGACGCCGAGCCACTGCCCGATGTCCTGGAGCAGTTCGATGCACATGGCGTCGCCCTCGCGGGCCAGCTCGGTGATCATCGGGCCGCTGATGTCGGCGACGTTGCCCTTGACGTGCTCGATGATCCCGTAGGCGACCGGCGAGTCGGCGGCGGCCAGCTCGCGGGCCTCGCGGACCAGCGCGTTGCCGGAGCTGTACTGCTCCCAGCAGCCTCGGTTGCCGCAGGGGCAGCGGTGACCGCCGGGGACGACCTGCATGTGGCCGAACTCGCCGGCCACCCCGTACTTGCCGCGCTTGACCTGCCCGCCCTCCAGGATCGCGCCGCCGATGCCGGTGCCGAGCGTGATCATGACGAGGTGGTCCTCGCCGCGGCCGGCGCCGAAGCGCCACTCGGCCCAGGCCGCGGTGTTGGCGTCGTTGTCCACCAGGACGGGGACGGCGAGGCGGCCGGCGATGCGGTCGCGCAGCGGTTCGTTGCGCCAGGACAGGTGGGGGGCGAACAGCACGCGGTTGCGGTCGGCGTCGACCCAGCCGGCCGCGCCGATGCCGACGGCGTGCACGTCGTGCCGGTCGGACAGGTCCAGCACCAGTTCGACGATGGTGTCCTCGACGACCTTGGGGCTCTTGGACTTGTCCGGGGTCTCCGTGCGCAGCCGCTCCAGGATGTTGCCGTCGGCGTCGACGACGCCCGCCATGACCTTGGTGCCGCCGATGTCGATGCCCACCGTCGGGACACGGGGCGCCGTCAGGTGGGAGCGGCGCTCCCGGGTGCCGACGGTTCTCAGGACCGGGGCGCGGCGGGAGCCGATGGGGGCGGTGAAGTCGCGGTAGGTGCTCATCGTGTGCGATTGTGCCGCACGGCTCCGCCGGGTGCCGAATGGATCCCGGGTGCGTGGTGTGGATCATTGTCAGGTGCGGGTGCGTTGTGGTTGATCGCGCCCACGCGGCGGAGCCGAGGATCCGTACAGCCCCGCGTCCCTAGGGGCGTTGCAGTTCGTGGCGTAGGTCGTCCAGCTCCGTACCGCCGGCCATTTGCCTCGTCAGCTCGTCCAGCGTGATGGAGTCGCATGTGTGGCTTCCCGCCATCGTGCCGCGCTTCAGCAGGACGAACCGGTCCCCCACCAGATACGCGTGGTGCGGGTTGTGGGTGATGAAGACGACGCCCAGGCCCTCGTCGCGTGCTGCGGTCACATACTTCAGGACCACACCCGACTGCTTCACACCCAGCGCCGCCGTCGGCTCGTCCAGGACGAGGACCTTCGCGCCGAAGTGCACCGCGCGGGCGATGGCCACGCACTGGCGTTCGCCGCCGGAGAGGGTGCCGATGGGCTGGTCGACGTCGCGGAGGTCGATGCCCATGCGGAGGAGTTCCGCGCGGGTGGTGCGGCGCATGTGGTCGACGTCCATGCGCTTGAAGGGGCCGGTGCCCTTGCGCGGCTCGGAGCCGAGGAAGAAGTTCCGCCACACCGGCATCAGCGGGACGACGGCCAGGTCCTGGTGGACGGTGGCGATGCCCCGGTCCAGGGCCTCGCGCGGGGAGGCCAGGCGGGTCTCCTCGCCGTCGAGGGCGAGCGTGCCGCCGTCGTGCTGGTGCAGCCCTGCGATGATCTTGATCAGGGTGGACTTGCCGGCGCCGTTGTCACCCAGCACACAGGTGATCTCACCCGCGTGCACCTCCAGCGACACGCCCTCCAGGGCGCGGACGTTGCCGTAGTGCTTGCTGACGCCGGACAGCTCCACGAGGGCCGTACGGGAGTCGGTCCGGGTCATTTCGAGGCCTCCGCGCGACGGCGCACCCAGGTGTTGAGCAGGGTGGCGAGGAGCAGCATCGCCCCGAGGAAGAACTTGAACCAGTCGGGGTTCCACTCGGCGAAGACGATGCCCTTGCCGGTCATGCCGAAGAGCAGCGCGCCGACCGCCGAGCCGACGGCGCTGCCGTGGCCGCCGGTGATCAGGCAGCCGCCGATGACGGCCGCGATGATGTAGATCAGCTCGTTGCCGACGCCCTCGCCGGACTGGACGACGTCGTAGCTGAAGAGCAGGTGCTGGCCGCAGATCCAGGCGCCGAGGGCGACGCCCATGTAGAGGGCGGTCTTGGTGCGGGTCACGGGGACGCCCACCGCGCGGGCGGCCTGTTCGTTGCCGCCGACCGCGAAGATCCAGTTGCCGGCGCGGGTGCGCAGCAGGATCCAGCTGCCGAGGGCGACCAGGGCGAACCACCACAGGACGGTGACCTTGATGTGCGCGCCGCCGACGGTGAGGGTCGACGCGAAGAGCGCCCGCGCGGTGGTGAAGCCCTCCATGTCGGCGATGTTCCTGGTGGAGACGGTGCCGCTGATCAGCTTGGTGAAGCCGAGGTTCATGCCGGTCAGCATCAGGAAGGTGCCGAGCGTGATGATGAAGCTCGGCAGCTTCGTGCGGGCCAGCATGATCCCGTTGAAGGCGCCGACGGCGAGCGTGACCAGCAGGGACACGCCGACGCCGACCCAGACGTTGGCGGTCATCTGGTAGCTGAACATCGACGACACCAGGGCCGACGACGTGACCAGGACACCGGCCGACAGGTCGAACTCGCCGCCGATCATCAGCAGCGCGACCGGGACGGCCATGATGCCGATGGTGGAGGACGCGTAGAGCACGGTGCCGAGGCTGGAGGCGCGCAGGAAGCCGTCGGCGGTGAGGGCGAAGCAGCAGAAGACGGCGATCGCGCCGACGAGGGAGCCGAGCTCGGGTCTGGTCAGCATCCGTTGGAGCGGCGAAGAGGTGCGCAGAAACCTTTCATCAACCGTGTCGGCAGACAGGTCGGGAGATACGTCGGGGGCCGGCGCGCTCATCGGGTGCCCCGCTGCGTGTAGTCCTCGAGCGCGTCGGCGTCGTCCTCGGTGATGATCTGCGGTCCGGTGAACACGGGCCGGCCGCCGCCGAGGACGTCGGCGTTGTACCGGTACAGCCACAGCAGGTCGACCGCCTCGTAGCCCTGGAGGTAGGGCTGCTGGTCGACGGCGAAGCCGAGGCTGCCGTCCTTCAGGCCGGCGGCGACCTTGGCGTTGAGGTCGAAGGTGTCGATCTCGGCGTCGCTGCCCGCCCCCTCACGCGCCTTGACGGCGGTGTCGGCGTAGGGGGCGCCCAGGGTGACGACGGCGTCCACGGCGGTGTCGGACTGCAGCCGGGCCTCGATCGCCGACTGCACGTCGGGCATGCTCGTGCCGTTGACGTGGAGGCGGACCACCGTGCCGTCGAAGGTCTTCTCCACACCGTCGCAGCGCTGCTCGTGACCGACGTTGCCCTGCTCGTGCAGGACGCAGAGCGCCTTCTCGCGGCCGCGCTCGTTCAGCTCCTCGCCGACCGCCTCACCGGCGATCGTCTCGTCCTGGCCGATGTGGGTGAGCGCGCCGAACTCCTTCGACTCGGCCGAGCCGCTGTTCACGGTGACGACCGGGATGCCGGCCGCGCGGGCGCGCGCGAGGGACGCCTTCATCGCGTCCGGCTTGGCCAGGGTGACGATGATGCCGTCCACCTTCTTGTCGACGGCCGCGTCCACGAGCTGCGCCTGCTGCTGGGCCTCGTCGTCGTGCGAGTAGAGGAAGCGGACGTTGTCCTTCACCGCGGCCTGCTCCGCACCGCTCCGGACGATGTCCCAGAAGGTGTCGCCGTCTCCCGCGTGGGTGATCATCGCGAAGGTCCAGCGGGGGGTGTCCACCGCCGCCCTGCCCTGGGCCGCCGCGGCCGCGCGGGCGTCCTCCGCCCGTTTGCCGCCGGTACTGCTGCATCCGGCGAGCGAGAGACTCAGCGCCCCCGCCACCGCGATGCCCACCCAGGTCGAAAACCGTGACACGAGGACTTGCCCTTCTTGCTGTGCTCTTGCGTGTGCAAGGGGCCGATGACCACACCGGCCCCAAACGCCCCATTGTCGAACACGGGCATCGGGCGTCCCCGCGCGGGGACCGGAACTCGGTCACATTGTCCTGACATGACGACGGCACAGTGCGCGCGTCGCGCCGGATTGTCAGGACCGCACAAGCAGCTGGAACTCGAACGAGTAGCGGGAGGGCCGGTAGGTGTGGGTGCCGAACTCCACCGCGCGGCCGGTGTCGTCGAAGGTCACGCGCTCCATGGTGAGCAGCGGGGCGCCGGTCGCCTCGCCCAGCCGCTCGGCCTCGTCGGCTGTGGCGGCACGGGCGCCGATGGTCTGGCGGGCGCTGTGCAGGGTGATCCCGGCGGCCCGCATCAGCCGGTACAGGCCGGTGGCCTCCAGCCGGCCGGTGTCCAGGTCGAGCAGTCCCGGCGGCAGGTAGTTGCACAGGTACGCCATCGGCTCCCCGTGGGTGAACCGCAGCCGTTCGATCCGGTGCACCTCGCCGTCCTCGGCCACGCCGAGCGCGGCCGCGACCTCGGCGGACGCCGCCACGACGGTGTTGACCAGCACCTTCGTCCCGGGACGCTGGCCGGCCGCCTCCAGGTCGTCGTAGAGGCTGCTGAGCTCCAGGGGACGCTTGACCTGGCTGTGCACCACCTGGGTCCCGACCCCGCGGCGGCGCACCAGCAGTCCCTTGTCGACGAGGGACTGGATGGCCTGGCGGACGGTCGGCCGGGACAGGCCCAGCCGCGCGGCGAGCTCGATCTCGTTGCCCAGCAGGGTGCCGGGGGTCAGCGCGCCGCGCTCGATGGCGGACTCCAGCTGCCGGGACAGCTGGAAGTACAACGGCACGGGGGAGCCGCGGTCCACGCTCAGCTCCAGCTGTACGGTCGGGTCCACTTCTGGTTTCGGCACGGGCCGAGCGTAGCCCCGTGCGCTGTTGACGGGAAGTCGTGTAGTTCGGTTGTCCGGACATACGCATTGACAGGGAGCGGCACGGGCCCCACTTTGTTTCCATGCGCATAGGGGTCATCGGTACGGGCCGCATCGGCACCATTCACGCCCACACACTCAGCAGGCACCGCGACGTCGGCTCCCTGATCCTCACGGACGTCGATCCGGCGCGGGCCCAGGCCCTCGCCCACCGGCTCGGCGAGACGGCGGCACCCGGGGTGGACGAGATCTACACCTGGGGAGTGGACGCCGTGGTGATCACGGCGGCCACGTCCGCCCACGCCGATCTGATCGGCCGGGCGGCCCGCGCGGGGCTGCCGGTGTTCTGCGAGAAGCCCGTCGCCCTGGACCTGACGGGCACATTACAGGCGATCACGGAGGTCGAGACCGCCGGGACCGTCCTGCAGATGGGGTTCCAGCGCCGCTTCGACGCCGGTTACACGGGCGCGCGGGAGGCGGTGCGCTCGGGCAGGCTCGGGCGGCTGCACACGGTACGGGCGATGAGCGGCGACGCGGAGCCACCGCCGGCCGGATACCTGCCGCAGTCCGGCGGGCTGTACCGGGACGCCCTGATCCACGACTTCGACATCCTGCGCTGGGTGACCGGCCGGGAGGTCACGGAGGTCTACGCGGCCGGGTCCGACGCCGGGCCCGCGATGTTCCGCGAGGCGGGCGACGTCGACACCGGCGCGGCGCTCCTCACCCTCGACGACGGCACGCTCGCCACGGTCACGGCGACCCGGCTGAACGGCGCCGGCTACGACGTGCGCATGGAGCTCGCCGGGGAGCGGGACCAGATCGCCGTCGGCCTGGACGACCGTACGCCGATCGCGTCCACCGAGCCGACCGGGCCGCCGGCCGCGGACAAGCCGTGGACCGGGTTCCTGGAGCGGTTCGGACCCGCGTACGAGGCCGAGCTGATCGCGTTCGTCGAGGTGGTGCGGGGCGAGCGGGCCAACCCGTGCGACGGGCGGGAGGCCCTTCAGGCACTGCTGGTCGCGGAGGCGTGCGAGCTGTCCCGGCGGGAGCGCAGACCGGTCCGGCCGGCGGAGCTGGTGCGCGGGGCGACGACGGCGTACGCCTGACCCGCGCGGGCTCAGCGGCCGTCGGTCTCCTCCAGGAGGCCGGCGTCGTGGGCGAGCAGGGCGATCTGTACGCGGTTGTTGAGGCCGAGCTTGGCCAGGATGCGGGAGACGTGGGTCTTGACGGTGGCCACGCTCATGTACAGCTCCGCGGCGATGTCGGCGTTGGCCAGGCCCCGGCCGACCGCGACGGCGACCTCGCGTTCACGGTCGTTGAGGTCCGCGACGCGCTCGCGTGCGCGCGTGCGCCGCGTGTCGGCGGCGGTGCCGGCCGCGTGTGCCATCAACTGCCGGGTGACCGTGGGCGACAGCACCGGGTCACCGGCCGCGACCCGGCGCACCGCGGCGACGATCTCGGCGGGCGGGGTGTCCTTGAGGACGAACCCGGCGGCGCCCGCGCGGAGCGCGCGCAGCACCTGCTCGTCGGCGTGGAAGGTGGTGAGCACCACGACCTGCGGGGCGTTCTCGCGCCGGCGCAGCGACTCGGTGGCGGTGAGACCGTCCACCGCCGGCATCCGGATGTCCATGAGGACGACGTCCGGGCGGGTGCGGTCGACGAGCGCCTCGACCTCGCCGCCGTCCGCGGCCTCACCGACGATCTCGATGTCGTCCGCGCCGCCCAGCATGAAGGACAGCCCGGTCCGCACCAGCGGGTCGTCGTCGACGAGGAGCACCCTGATCGCAGTCATGCCCCGTACGTAATCACGGCCGGGCGGGGCGGGGACACACCCACCGGCCGGTCCCCGTTCACGCCCACGGCAGCCGCGCCCGTACCGCGAACCCGCCGTCGGACGTGGGCCCGTGCTCCAGGGTGCCGCCCGCCAGGGCCGCCCGTTCGGCGAGGCCGATCAGGCCCTGCCCGGCGCCGGGCACGCGCGGTACGTCCCCCTCCGGCGCCGGGTTGCGCACGGTCACCGTGAGGCCCTCCCCCGGGCCGCCGGTGACCGACACGGTGACCTCCGTGCCGGGGGCGTGCTTGCGGGCGTTGGTCAGGCCCTCCTGGGCGATCCGGTAGGCGGTGCGGCCGACGGAGGCGGGGACGCCGGCCGGGCCGGTGACCCGCTGGTCCAGGGTGACCTTCATGCCGGCCTGCCGGGACTCGGCGGCCAGGGTGTCGAGCGCCGCGAGCGTCGGCTGCGGCCGGCCCGTGTCGTCGGAGTCGCCGGCCCGCAGCACCCCGATGATCTCCCGCAGGTCCTGCAGCGCCTCGTGCGCGCTCTCCCGGATGACGCCGGCCGCCCGCGCGACCTCCGCGCGCGGGGCGTCGGGCCGGAACTCCAGGGCGCCCGCGTGCACGCTCAGCAGCGTCAGCCGGTGCGCGAGCACGTCGTGCATCTCCCGCGCGATGGCCTCGCGCGCAAGCCGCTGCGCCTGTTCGGCCCGCAGCCGCGCCTCGGTCTCGGCCCGCCGCGCCCGGTCCCGCAGGCTCAGCATGAGCTGCCGCTTGGACCGTACGAACATGCCCCAGCCGACGATCGCGACCACCAGCACCACGAAGAGGAGCAGCGAGGCGAGGTACGGCAGGTCGGGATCGGGCCGCCACCAGAAGTACAGCGGGACGGACACCGCGTGGGCTCCGCCCACCCACAGCACGTACCGGAAGGGCCGGTGCACGGCGAGCGTGAACAGGGCGATCATGGCCGCGCCCCCGGAGGTCTCCGAGACGAAGCTGACCGGGGCCAGCACGGCGGCCAGGGCGAGCGGCCACCGCCGGCGCAGCCAGACCGCGGCGCACGACAGCGCGCCGAGCACCTGGTCGGCGACGGCCAGCGCGTGCGGGACGGCGTGGTTGTCGTCGAGCGACTCGGCGCCCAGGAGACCCACCAGGACGGCCAGCGCGAAGCAGGAGAAGTCGACGACCCAGTCCCGCGCGGTGCGCCGGGGCCGGCGCCCGGAACGGGCCGCGTCGGGGTCGAGTTCGTGGAGGAGGGCGGACGGGAAGAACCATCGGCGCCCCGTGAACACCGGGGCGGTCTGCGCCGCCTTGTCACCAGTCACAATCGACAAATCTATGCAGAGAACGCCTCCGGCACCGCCGTGCGGGCGGGATCACCGACCGAAGTCGCGGCACCGCAGACTTTCGGCGCTCCGGCCGGCGCGAAGCGCCGTCTTCCGTCGGGAAGGATTCGCCCCGCGGCCGATACGGGCGGGGGGTCCGCGGGGCGAGAGTCGGTGGCATGAAGCAATTGCTTGAGGTTCTGGGTTTCCTCGCCCTGGTGCAGGGGGTGGCGGGCCTGGTGAGCGAGCTCGCCGGCTGGGACTGGGGGCTCGTCCACCGGTTCTCGTTCCTCGACGGTTACGAACTCTTCGCGAGCATCGCCCTGCTGGTGCTGAGCGGCGCCCTGTTCGCCGCCGCGGAGAGCCGGAAGCCCGGCTGACATCGCCGCCCGGGCGGCGGCGTCCACCGGTGCGGCCGGTGTCAGGCGCCCTCCGGGAGCTCGTACGAGCCGTACTCGGGGCGGCCGGAGAAGTCGTAGGTCTGAATGGACACGCCCGCGGCGGTGATCTCTCCGCCGGTGTGCCGGAAGGCGCTCGGCATCGAGCCCTCAGGGAACAGGCGGCGCCCGGCGCCGAGGACGACCGGGAAGGTCAGCAGGTGCAGGGTGTCCACGAGGTCGAGCGCGAACAGGGACCGGGCGAGGGCTCCGCTGCCGTGCAGCTGGAGCTCGCCGTCGGTGCGCTCCTTGAGGGCGGTGACCTCCTTGGCGAGGTCGCCGCGGAGCACGGTGGTGCCGGCCCACCCGGGGTCGGTGAGGGTGGTGGAGGCGACGTACTTCGGCAGCGCGTTCAGTTTGCCGGCGACCGGGTCGGCGGGGTCGGTCATCTTCGGCCAGTACGAGGCGAAGATGTCGTACGTACGGCGGCCGAGGAGGAAGGCGCCCACGCGGGAGAAGACCCCGTTGACGAACCGGCCGAAGTCCTCGTCGCCGTAGGGGACGCTCCAGCCGCCCTGTTCGAAGCCGTCCCTGGTGTCCTCCTGGGGGCCGCCGGGGGCCTGGTGGACGCCGTCGAGGGTGACGAAGGCGGTGACTACGAGCTTGCCCATGACGGGTTCCTGCCTTCCTGGTGCACGGGTGGGACATGTCGTCATCAGCTCAGTCCCCGGTGGGGTCCGCAACTCGTCGGTGGGGCGCCAGGTCGACGTCCGTTCGCCGCCAGCGACCGGGCGGCGGGGGCGCTGGGATGGACGCATGACGACAGACACCTCTGTGAAGACCCTTGAGAAGGCCCTGCTCGGCAAGGTGGCGCTGGTGACCGGCGGCAGCCGCGGGATCGGCGCGGCGACGGCGCTGCGGCTCGCGCGGGAGGGCGCGGACGTGGCGGTGACCTACGTGAACGGCAAGGAGGCGGCCGAGGAGGTCGTGCGGGCCGTGGAGGCGCTGGGGCGCCGCGCGGTGGCCCTGCGCGCGGACGCCGGTGACCCGGAGGAGGCGGCGGGTGCGGTGAACGCCGCCGCGCGGGAGCTGGGCCGGCTCGACGTCCTGGTGAACAACGCGGGCGTCGGCGTGCTCGGGCCGGTGGAGACGCTGACCTCCGCCGATGTCGACCGGGTGCTCGCGGTGAACGTGCGCGGGGTCTTCCTCGCCTCCCGCGCGGCGGTCGCTCTCATGCCGCGCGGGGGGCGGATCATCACCGTCGGTACGTGCATGACGCAGCGGGTGCCCGGGCCGGGCGGGACGCTGTACGCGATGAGCAAGTCGGCGCTGGTGGGGCTGACGAAGGCGCTGGCGCGGGAGCTGGGTGAGCGGGGGATCACGGCGAACATCGTCCATCCGGGGCCGATCGACACGGACATGAATCCGGCGGACGGGCCGTACGCGGACGGGCAGGCGGCGATGACGGCCGTGGGGCGGTTCGGTACGGCGGAGGAGGTCGCGGAGACGATCGCTCACCTGGCGGGGGCGGCGTACGTCACCGGGGCGGAGTTCGCGGTGGACGGGGGGCATGCGGCGTGACTGCTGCCGCGGGGTGGTCCGGGTGAGCTCTCGCGTACGGCGGCCGGTGTGACGGCCGCCGTACGGGGGTTGCTCCGCCGGCGTTTGCCCGGTGCCGCTGCGCCCGCCCTCCCCCACTCTCGGCTTCGCTCGAGCGGGGGACCCCCACCGCCCCAGCGGCACGACTGCCCGCAGTCGCGCGGCACGGGTGGGCGCAGTTGCGCGGGACGACTGCCCGCAGTTGCGTCAGCCCTGTTCGGTCAGCGAGCCGAAGAGCCTCAGCCGGGAGATGCCGCCGTCAGGGAAGACGTCCACGCGCGCGTGCGTGCCGGTCGCCGGGGCCGGGAGGACGAAGCGGTGGTCGGTGTCGGGCTGGAGGCGGGTGCGGGGCAGGATCTCCCGCCAGTCGCCGTCGTCCCCGTCCCGCACCGACACCGACGCCCAGCCGGCGCTGTTGCCCTTCAGGTACGCCGTGTCGATCTCCAGGGCGCGGATCTCCGACCGGGCGACCAGGCGGTAGCGGATCCAGTCGTGGCCCCGGTCGCGGCGGCGGCGGGTCTCCCAGCCGTCGTCCATCTTGTGGGAGCGGCCGGGCCGGATGGTGTTGGTGGCCGGTGAGTAGAAGCGGTCCGAGGCGTCCTCGACCCGGCCGCCGTTCTCCAGGGCGACGACGTCGAAGGTGCCGAGCGCGGCCAGCCACGCCGGGTCCGGGACGACCTCGCCGTACACGCGCAGCCGGGCGATGCCCCCGTCGGGGTGCTGCTTGAGGCGCAGGTGGGTGAAGCGCTCTTCGGAGGTGACGGCGAAACCGTTGGCCGCGTGGCCGCCGACCGGGGTGCGCGGGACCAGCGTCGTCCACTTCACCTCGTCCGAGAGCAGCTCCTCCGGGGACGGTGAGCCCGCCACCGAGGTGCCCTCGAGGGACACGGCCTGCGGGTGATTGCCGCGGAAGTGGGCGGTGTCCACGACGATCCCGCGGACGACGCCGGGCGCGCCGAGCCGGATCAGCGCCCAGTCGTGGTCCTCGTCCGCCGGCCACGGATGCTCGGCGGAGGTGCCGCGGCGGCGCCGGGTCTCCCAGCCGTCCATGATCTTGCCCTTGTGCCCGAAGTGCCCGGGGTCGAACTCGGCGCGCCCGGGCAGCAGCAGGTTCTCGCGCTGGGCGAAGAACTCGTCGTTGGCGGCGATGACACCGGCGCCGAGCCGGCGGTCGGCGAGGTCGGCGTGGTGGGTGAAGGGGAAGTCGGCGGTGCGGTAGTCCGCGTACGGGTCACCGCCGCTGTAGGGGTGCGCGTCGCCGGTGAAGCTCTCGATCGCCGTCACGGTGATCTGGTCCTGCCTCTCGGGTGTCGGGGTCAGTGGGAACGGGTGAGCAGTCGGCCCTTCGGTTCGGTGAACTCGCCGTCGGCGAAGACGCGTTCGCCGCGCAGCCAGGTGGACTTCACGACGCCGTGCAGGGTCCTGCCCGCGTAGGCCGTCACGCGGTTGCGGTGCTGGAGCGCCGCCGGGTCGACGGTGAAGGTCTCGTCGGGGGCGAGGACGGCGAAGTCGGCGTCGCGGCCGGGCGCGATGGCGCCCTTGCGCGCGTCGAGGCCGGCCAGCCGGGCCGTGCGCGCCGCCATCCACCGCACGACGTCCTCCAGGCCGTGGCCGCGTCCGCGGGCCTCGGTCCAGACGGCCGGCAGGCTGAGCTGGAGGCCGGAGATGCCGCCCCAGGCGGTCGAGAAGTCGTCCGTCTTGAGGTCGGCGGTGGACGGCGAGTGGTCGGTGACGACGCAGTCGATGGTGCCGTCCGCCAGGGCCTGCCAGAGCAGGTCCTGGTTGGCGGCCTCGCGGATGGGCGGGCAGCACTTGAACTCGCTGGCGCCGTCCGGGACCTCCTCCGCGGTGAGGGTGAGGTAGTGGGGGCAGGTCTCGACGGTGACGCGTACGCCGTCCGCCTTGGCCGCGGCGATCAGGGGCAGCGCGTCGCCGGAGGAGAGGTGGAGCACGTGCACCCGCGCGCCCAGGCGTTTCGCCACGTCGACGAGGTGCGCGATGGCGGCGTCCTCGGCGTCGCGCGGGCGGGAGGCGAGGAAGTCGGCGTACTTCGGGCCGCCGTGCCGGGGGGCGGCGGCGAGGTGGTGCGGGTCCTCGGCGTGCACGATCAGCAGCCCGTCGAAGGCGGCGATCTCCGCCAGGGAGCGGGCGAGCCGGTCCTGGTCGAGGTGCGGGAACTCGTCCACGCCGGACGGTGACAGGAAGGCCTTGAAGCCGAAGACGCCGGCCTCGTGCAGCGGGCGCAGGTCCTTGACGTTGTCGGGCAGGGCGCCGCCCCAGAAGCCGACGTCGACGTGGGCCTTGTCGGCGGCGACGCGCCGTTTGGTGCGCAGGTGGTCGACGGTGGTGGTGGGCGGGAGGGAGTTGAGCGGCATGTCGATCAGGGTGGTGACGCCGCCGGCCGCCGCCGCGCGGGTGGCGGTCCAGAAGCCCTCCCACTCGGTGCGGCCGGGGTCGTTGACGTGCACGTGGGTGTCGACCAGGCCGGGCAGCAGGACGTCGTCGCCGAGGTCCTCCAGGCGGGCGCCCTCCGGGACGGGCGCGTCGTACGGCAGGACGGCCGTGATCGTGCCGTCGGCGACCGTGACGGACGCGGCGCGCGTCCCCTCGGGAGTGATGACGCGCGTGGAGCGCAGCACTTGTTCGGCGTCGGGCACCCGGATCCTCCTGGTCTGATCTTCCGCCGGGATGAAATTCAACGTTCTGTTGAAGGAGTCTTCACCCGCACCCCCGGCCCGTCAAGGGCCCTCGTCCCGCCCGGTCCGACCCGGCGGCCACCTCTGGACGATTCCACAAAGTGGAACTAGACTTTCACTCAGCAGAACGTGGCTACGCACAAGCGGGCGGCCGACCGGCCGCCGGGTAGGCTTCTGCCCTTCCTGCCAGGCCCCGAAAGGAACGCGCCGTGCCGACGTCCAGCGCCAGCACCACCGACTCCGCCCGGTCCGCCGCCAGTGGCGGCGTACAGTCCCTCGAGCGCGCCTTCGACCTGCTCGAACGGATGGCGGACGCGGGCGGCGAGGTCGGCCTGAGCGAGCTGTCCGCGAGCAGCGGACTGCCCCTGCCGACCATCCACCGCCTGATGCGCACGCTGGTCGCCTGCGGCTACGTGCGCCAGCAACCCAACCGCCGCTACGCGCTGGGCCCGCGGCTGATCCGGCTCGGCGAGTCCGCCTCCCGCCTGCTGGGCACCTGGGCGCGCCCGTACCTGGCCCGCCTGGTGGAGGAGACGGGCGAGACGGCGAACATGGCGCTGCTCGACGGGGACGAGATCGTGTACGTGGCGCAGGTGCCGTCGAAGCACTCCATGCGGATGTTCACCGAGGTCGGCCGGCGCGTCCTGCCGCACTCCACGGGCGTGGGCAAGGCCCTGCTGGCCGGTTTCCCGCCGGAGGAGGTGCGGGCCCTGCTCGGCCGCACCGGCATGCCCGCCGCGACGGACAGGACCATCACCACGCCGGAGGGCTTCCTGGCGGCCCTGGAGGACGTACGGCGCCTCGGCTACGCGATGGACGACAACGAGCAGGAGATCGGCGTCCGCTGCCTCGCCGTACCGGTGCCGGACTCCCCCACGGCGGCGGCGATCTCCATCTCGGGCCCGGCGGGGCGGGTCACGGAGTCGGCGACGGAGCGGATCGTGCCGGTGCTCCAGCAGGTCGCGGCGGAACTCTCCGAGGCGCTCACCACGCCGGGCACCGCCCCCACCACCTGATCGGGGCGCGCGTCAGCCGCGCGGTGACGGGCCGAACAGGTCCACCGCCTCGCGCAGTTCGCGCACGCCCTGCCCCAACGCGCTCACCGAGCCGATCGCGCCCGCGATCAGCAGCAGGGAGCGGCGCAGCCGGGGAATCTCGGGGTCGCCGGCGGCGGCCATGCCGGCCAGCGCGGCGAGCTCCTCCTCCGCGATGCTCCGGTCCCGGAAGTCCCCGGGATGGGCGGCGAGTTGACGGCGTAACCGGGACACGGCGGAGCGCAGCTCCCTCACCCGCGGGTCCGCCTGACTGCCGGGCACACGCCTCTGCTCCACACTGGGCAACGCAGTCCTCCCCCTGGCACCTCGTAGTGCGCCTCCCCGACCGGCCCCGGTACCCCACCGGCCGGTCGCGCCAGTAAACGCCACCCCGGCCCCCTCGCGCCAGTCCGCTGCGTCATCGAGTTGCTCCGCAGCGTGACATGGTGGCCCCGGGCACCCACCTCGCGCCGTCCCGATACCCCGCGACGGGTGCGGTATGCAGGACGCATGACGACACATCACAGGGGCGGGGACACCACCGCGGAGGTCGTGGGACTGCTGCTGGCCGCGGGCGGCGGTCGGCGGCTCGGCGGGCGGCCCAAGGCGCTGCTCACGCACCGGGGGCGGCCGCTGGTGGAGCACGCGGTGGGGGTGCTCCGCGCGGGCGGCTGCGCGCGGGTGCACGTGGTGCTCGGCGCGCGGGCGGACGAGGTGCGCGCCCGCGCCCTCCTGCCGGACTGCGTCCTCGTCGACAACCCGCGGTGGGAGCAGGGCATGGGCACCTCCCTGCGGGCCGGTCTCGACTCACTGGCCGGGACGGGCGCGCGGGCCGCGCTGGTCTCACTGGTCGACCAGCCCGGGATCGGCCCGGAGGCGGTCGCCCGGGTGCTCGGCGCCCACGACTCCCCCGAGTCGCTCGTCTCGGCCGCCTACGCCGGCGCGCGCGGCCACCCGGTGCTGTTCGGCGCCGCGCACTGGGCCGGGATCGCCGCGACCGCGACCGGCGACCGAGGGGCGCGCGCCTATCTGGAGGAACACGCGGAGGAGCTCACGCTCGTCGAGTGCGGCGACGTGGCCGAGGCGTACGACATCGACACCGAGGCGGATCTGGCGCACCTTGAATGAGCCGGGGCGGCGGTGGGCGAGCGGTGGAGAAGGCGCCGGGCGCCACCTTCCCTCGACCCGGAGAATCTCGACATCAACAAAACATTGAACTTCCACCATGAGGAAACTACTATCCACTGCTCAGAAGCGCCCGGTCTCCGCACGGGCGTCCACCGCCGTACCCGGGCCGACCGGCACCCGGTGCCCCGCACGCCGAAGGAAGTGACAGCCGATGTCCGCACCAGCGCCGTCCCCGCTGGCCATCGTCGACGCCGAGCCCCTGCACCGGCAGGAGGAGGTCCTCACCGAGGCGGCGCTCGCCTTCGTGGCCGAGCTGCACCGGCGGTTCACGCCCCGGCGTGACGAGCTCCTCGCCCGCCGCGCGGAGCGCCGCGCCGAGATCGCCCGCACCTCCACCCTCGGCTTCCTGCCGGAGACGGCCGCCGTCCGCGCGGACGACTCCTGGAAGGTGGCACCGGCACCCGCGGCCCTCGAGGACCGCCGCGTCGAGATCACCGGCCCCACCGACCGCAAGATGACCGTCAACGCCCTCAACTCCGGCGCGAAGGTCTGGCTCGCGGACTTCGAGGACGCCTCGGCGCCCACCTGGGAGAACGTGGTCACCGGCCAGCTCAACCTGATCGACGCCTACACGCGGAACATCGACTTCACCGATCCGGTGTCCGGCAAGTCGTACGCCCTGCGCCCGGACGCGGAGCTGGCGACGGTCGTCATGCGCCCGCGCGGGTGGCACCTGGACGAGCGTCACCTCACCGACGCCGGCGGCACCCCGGTGCCCGGCGCGCTGGTCGACTTCGGCCTGTACTTCTTCCACAACGCCAAGCGGCTGGTCGAGCTGGGCAAGGGCCCGTACTTCTACCTCCCCAAGACGGAGTCCCACCTGGAGGCCCGGCTGTGGAACGAGGTGTTCGTCTTCGCGCAGGACTACCTGGGCGTGGCGCAGGGCACGGTCCGCGCCACCGTCCTGATCGAGACGATCACGGCCGCGTACGAGATGGAGGAGATCCTCTACGAACTGCGCGACCACGCCTCCGGTCTGAACGCAGGGCGCTGGGACTACCTCTTCTCCATCGTCAAGAACTTCCGTGACGGCGGGGCGAGGTTCGTGCTCCCGGACCGCAACGCGGTGACGATGACCGCCCCGTTCATGCGCGCGTACACCGAACTCCTCGTCCGCACCTGCCACAAGCGCGGCGCGCACGCGATCGGCGGCATGGCGGCCTTCATCCCGTCCCGCCGGGACGCGGAGGTCAACAAGGTGGCCTTCGAGAAGGTGCGCGCCGACAAGGACCGTGAGGCGAACGACGGTTTCGACGGCTCCTGGGTCGCCCACCCCGACCTGGTCCCGATCGCCATGGAGTCCTTCGACCGGGTGCTCGGCGACCGGCCGAACCAGAAGGACCGCCTCCGCGAGGACGTGGACGTGAAGGCGGAGGACCTCATCGCCGTCGACTCCCTGGACGCCAAGCCGACGTACGCGGGCCTGGTCAACGCCGTGCAGGTCGGCATCCGCTACATCGAGGCGTGGCTGCGCGGGCTCGGCGCGGTGGCCATCTTCAACCTGATGGAGGACGCCGCCACCGCCGAGATCTCCCGCTCCCAGATCTGGCAGTGGATCAACGCGGGGGTCGTCCTCGACAACGGCGAGCGGGTCACCGCCGAGCTGGCCCGCAAGGTCGCGGCCGAGGAACTGGCGGACATCCGCGCGGAACTCGGCGAGGAGGCGTTCACGGCGGGCAACTGGCAGCAGGCGCACGACCTGCTGCTGAAGGTCTCCCTCGACGAGGACTACGCCGACTTCCTCACCCTGCCGGCGTACGAGCAGCTCAAGGGCTGAGCCGCTACGTCTCCGAGCGGCCCAGGTGCACCGACCAGTCCTGGGCCGCCGCCGGTTTGCCGTGCAGGTCGGGGACCTGCTTCAGCCAGTCGGGGCGCCCCCGCCGGGTCCTCGCCGCCCGCCGGGCGTTCTCCTCGGCGAGCTCGTCCGGGCTGGGGAAGTCGGTGGGCAGCCACTCCCCCGACGCCCGCACGCGCGCGTGGAGGTACGCCACGTACGCCTCGCGGACCTCGTCGGGCGTGGTGAAGTGGGCGTCGTCGGCCAGCCAGTCGTCGGGGACCTCCGCGGCGATGGACCGCAGCAGCTCCTCGGTCACCTTCGGCGCGAGTTCGGCGTCCGCCGCCGGTACGTCGGGGCCGTAGTGACCGAGGGCGTGGTGGCGGAAGTCGTACGCCTTGCCGGGGTCGGAGCCCTCCCAGCGGTGGTGGAAGACGAGCGCGGCCCCGTGGTCGATGAGCCACAGCCGCGGCGGGGCGACGCCCCGTGTCGGCCACACCACCAGGTTGGAACTGTGGACGGTGCGGTCCACGTTCACGGTGAGGGCGTCGAGCCAGACGATCCGGCCGGCCTCCAGCGGATCGACGGGGAAGTCCCGGGCGACCTCGGGGGTGAGGTCCCGCGCGCCCGACAGGTAGTCCATGCCGAGATTGACGCCGGCGCTGGAGGCGTGCAGCTCCCGCACCTCCTGGTGCGGCTCGTCGGCCGCCACCGCCGGATCGAAGCGCACCAGCACCAGCTCCGGGAACCGCAGCCCGAGGGCGCGGGCCAGCTCCCCCACGATCACCTCGGCGACCAGCGCCTTGCGCCCCTGCGCGGAGCCGGTGAACTTGACGACGTACGTGCCGAGGTCGTCGGCCTCGAAGACGCCGGGGACGGACCCGCCGGAGTGCAGGGGCGTGATGTAGCGGGTTGCGGCGACCTCTCTCAACATTTTCGAAGGTCCCGTCGCCTGTCGGACCTGCATTCCACGACTACCTCCGAGGTGCTGCAATCCAAGGAAACGCCCGCGATCACCCCTGGGGGGGAATTCGGGGACCCTCGACCGGCACGCTCCTCCCCGGCGGCCCGCCGAAGGCGGTGCGGTCCTTGCTTCCGGCCTCCGGCATGGAGTGAACATTGTAGCCGAGCGTGACAGTCGGAGAGGAGTGCCGAGCCGTCGCACCAGCGTCACACGGCCTCGCCCGCCTCCGGCATGACCGAGGCGTAGGTGTGCCGCACGCAGTTCCCAGTTGTCCGTCCGTCGGCGCCCTCGCGGTGCGTGCGGCCCGGTCCCGTGTCGCTCCGGAGCCACCGGAGGGCAGTCCCGTCGGCAGATCGCCGTGTGCGTGGTCTCGCGAACGGGATTCGTCCGGAGCGGGCCGGTTCCGGCAGGGTCTTCACGACGGTGATGTCGCGTTCGCCGGCCTCGCGCGGCATCGGACGCAGCCCGGCCGGCTCCGCGCCGGAGCCGGCCTTCGCGACGACCTGTCCTCGGGGAGCGTTGCGGGTTTCCCGGTCGCCCGCCGCTCGCATGAGGGGACAGGTGTCCGGGGAGGCGCCGACGGCGGGACGGGGGTGGCCCGCCGTCGGGCTGGGCCACGGACCGCCGCTTCTCGGCCCGGAGTCTTCCTCCGTGCCCGTGGAGCAACAGGGATGGTCACCGATGGCCGGTATCCTCCGCGGTTCGATCCATTTCCATCCACACGGGTGAACGGGGACAACGAGCACTGCAGGAAGGCGCCGGCCATGGCTGGAAGCAGCCTCGTCGACCGTGATGGCGCGGCCCGGGGCATCGTCGAGCGGGGCTGTGCGCACCAGGCCACCGAGGATCGTCCTTCATCCGTCGGCGGCCTCGTCCCAGGGAGTCACGGCCGCTCCAGTGACTCCATGCCCAGCTGCGCCGCAGCATCGATCAGCTGCGCCCTCAGCAGACGGTCGGGCGCGCCGGACAGCCGGCTCCGCCTGCCCGAGAGCACCAGTGCGGCGACCACCCGGCCGTTGCGGTTCCACACCGGCACGGCCAACGCCACGTGGCCCGGGGCGGCGTCGTCGGGGCCGTACGCCCACCCCCTTCTGCGCACCAGCGCCAGCTGCTGTGCGGTGAAGCGTGCCCCGCGCAGCCTCTCGTAGATCTCCTCGGCGTTCCCCCAGGCGAGCAGCACCTGGCCGATGGGGCCGGCATTGGCCGGCCGGGCGGTGGCCAGCGGCAGGGCCTCTTCCCCGGTTGCCGGGTCCGTCGAGGAGGCCACGCACACATGGACACCCTTGTGGAGTCGGTGCAGGCGAGCACCGAACGACGTACGTTCCCGAAGCTCCGTGAGCAGCCCGGCAGCCATGTGCACCATCCGGTCGAACTGCCCCTCGACCGACAGTCGCTCAAACCGGGGACCGGGGGCGAACCACCCCCGGCCGTCCCGGGCGAGCAGGTCCAGGCGTTCCATGGCGACGGCCAGGCGGTACACGGTGGGCCGAGACAGTCCGCTGCGCCTGACCAGCTCCGACAGCCGCGTGGGTTGTTGCTCGATCAGGCTGAGGATGATGGAGGCCTTGTCCAGGACACCGACGCCGCTGACCGGGGACGTCCGGGTGGTGGTGTTCACCGCCGCACACCGGGCAGAGCGTCCAGGGCGGCAGCGCCATGCACCGGAAGCCGCGCGGGGGGCCGCGCGCGGTGCTTGCCGGCCACGGGAGGCGTCGGTCGCCGGGTGCCGGGCTCCGCACGCCCGGCCTCGCCCGTGCAGGGCGGGGCCGTCGGGCGCCGGCCGTGGTCCACGAGGAGCACGGCGGCGTCCTCGGGGGCCGGCGATCCGGCGCAGACGCGCGCCGGCCAGAGACCCGCATCGCGTTCGGCACAGGCGACGGCTTCGGATCCCGCGGCGAGAGCGTGCGGCCGAGGCTCACCTGTTTCCCGGCTTCGCGTTCCCCGACCGGGAAACACGGAGCCGAACGGCGTGTGGTTCATGGAGACGTCGCCTTCCGAACTGCGCTCTCGGGGAGTGCACGGAACCGGGCTTCCATCGAACGAGGTGGGCTGACGGTTGGCAACGCGCGGTGCAGGAAAGTGCCAATGCCCGTCGGCTTCGCACTCCGGTGCCGGACGGCGGACCATGACACGCGGGCTCGGCGGAGGAACCCGCCCGGCACCTGCCGCAGGCTGTCCCCGGAGCCTCGCTCCCGTGCCGGTCCGAGGGACGTCGGGGGACCCCTGCGCCGGTGGGCCTGCCGTCGCTCGGCGACCCCGGGCGGGCAGGCACGGTCACGCGTGTCACGAGGCGCCGTCACGCGTCCCGGGTGTGCGGGTTGCCTGCTGTCAGGAAGCTGCATTCGGCCGAGGGAAAGTGAGAGGCCTTCCTTCCACTTTCGCTACGCACCGAACCCGGCGCGTTCTCAAGCGTTGTGACGCTGGCCGTTCACTGCCACACCGCGGTCGCGGCGCGTCGGACCATGCGTAGGTTTGCAAGGTGTCCACAGGTACCGCAGAGCCTACGCAGAACGAACACACCCATCCTTTCGGCAGAAGGCCGGACATCACCGGTGTGTGGCAATGGCGCATTACGGCGACACGTCCGCAGCCCTGCGACTGGGCGGTACTCAGTGAAGCCGAGCGCGCCCGGGCGGGGCGCATGCGCGATATGGACACCGCCGCCGAATACGTCAGCTGCAGGGCGGTCGTGCGCCGCGTCCTGGCCGGCGTTCTGGGCGGTGAACCCGCCGACGTGCCGCTCGGGAGACGTCCTTGTCCGGGGTGCGGCAGCCCGGAACACGGTCCGCCCGCGGTACTGGCCCCAAAGGACGGGCCGATGTTCAGCCTCTCTCATTCTGGAGGACTCGGAATGCTGGCGGTTTCCGGTTGTCCCGTCGGAATGGACGTCGAGGCCCTCCGTGACGTCCATGTGGCGGAACTGGCCGACGTGGCCCTCACCGCGGTGGAGCGAGAAGTCGTGCTGGGCCTGGAAGAGCCCTGGCGCACCCGAGCTTTCCTGCGCTGCTGGACCCGGAAGGAGGCCGTACTCAAAGCGGTCGGCGTCGGCCTCGCCACGTCGCTCTCCGCTCTGGAGACCGGGGCGGACCGGCCGGGCCCGGTCGAGGTGACCGCGGACATCGTCCCGTCGGGCCCCGTGACATGGCGCGTCACCGACGTCCCGGTCCCCCCGGGCTGGGTCGCCTCACTCGCGCTGCCCGCCGGGGCCGACGAAATCATCGACGTCCAGAAGTGGTAGCCCTCGCCCGCCGGACCGCCTGACGCCCTGCGGATCCTCACCTCGGTCACCCTCATTCGGATTTCCGCTGCCGGGCGCGCCGGGAATTCCTTCGCGAAATCCCGAAGGAACTTCCGTCGAATGGAATCGACCGCGCCGGCCCCAAGGCGACATCCGGCACCGGACCGACGACACACGGGACAACCGCCGGAACGGATCCCCGCGACGCCCGTCCAGCTCGACGTTCATCTGGAATTGCTTGAAAATTTCCACGGAACCGCAATGCGGCGCGGACCGCCGTCCGTTCGGCTCCGGCGAGAGGAATGTCGCCACGGAGACGACACTCTCACCATGCTCAGGCAATGGTGATCCCGATCCGCCGGTCGTCCCGTCCCGTTGTGCCTGCAGGGATTCCAGCCGTTCCGTCCCGCGGCTCGACACCCGGCCGTCCCGGAAAGGGGCGACCGTACACCAAGTAAAGGGACGAACGTCTGGAGCGGCGTAAAGCGGACTGTTCATTGCCCCCCGAGCCCCGCGAAGGAATGACACCCCGCTGCATCACTGCAACCGCCACGCACGCATCACCGGACGTCTCACCGCACCTCACCTTGATGCAACATAAGGGCGGTTCGGTTTTTCCACGAGCCGGGACCTTGTCACCCAGAACACTCACACCGACCCACGACGTGAAGTCGACGAAATCACGAGGGCGGCCAGTGACCATTACACATCCGAGCAGGAGGCAAGGCGCCACCGGACGCCGGACATGATCATACGGGCCCACCGAATTCCCAGCAACCGAATATATCGCGCCCGTTCCGGAACATTTAATTCCGCTTTCTGTCGCCCCGAGCGCCCCGTCCGCCTTCCGACGCATTACGGCCGAAGCAGGGCACGCCTGGCCCCCTTCACTTCCCTACTTCCAGGGCGCGAGGGATTTATTCCCTCGAGACGCCCCATGGCAACTTGCTGACATCCGACCCTCTCCCGTTGACCCGGTTCGCCGGCTCGGCCCAGAGTACGTACATCTTTCAATCAATCGCAGACTGCGCCAACGAGTGACGAACAATCCGAAACAGCGAAGGGACCTCTCGGAAGATGGGAGAACATGGTGAACGCTTGACTGATCACCTCCCCCAAGGTTAGCGTCAATTCGATGTGATCACTGATTAGAGAATCCCGCGGACTGCCCAAGCGGCACCGCTATCGGATTCTCGCAGTTAGGTAGCCAATGGGGGAAACGTGGCTTATGTGCTCGCAGTACGAGGAAACTCCCAAAAGGAGAACCCGGCCACATATGCGCCACTAGCCGCGCAAGGCGTCAGAACGACCGCCTCCGCGGACACCGTCGAGAAGGCTCTGCTCGAAGCGTGTGCGCTGCTCGACTCGACCGTGACGACTCACCGCTCTATGGAACAGCAACGGCCCCTGGTCATGCTGGGAGACGACGGGCGCCGGTTCGCGGAAGTCGCGGCGCGCCTGATCGGCAGCGCCAGGTACGGCATCAGCATCGCTCTGCTGCACGACGGTCGGAGGAACGACTCGGTCCTGGCGGCCCTCCGTCAGTGGAGCAAGAGGAACGAGGGACGGTCGGCGTCGGTCGCCGTACGCCTCCTCTGCACCCCCGAGGTGTTGCACACGACGTCCGTGAGGGAACTGGTGCAGCACGTCGAAGGGGCCGAGGTGCGGGTGTCCGAGGGCGACTTACAGGAGGCTCTGATCGTCGACGGCAGTTCCGCCCTCACCTGGTCGAGGCAGTCCGGCAACGACGAGTCGGCCACGCTCGTCACGGACTTGGCCACGGCCAAGGCACTCGACCTGCTCTACGCCAACGTGTGGAGGGCCGGGCGTCACGTCCCGGAGCACCTGCAGGGAGAACGGCTCGGGACCGACGTGATGCGGCGGGTTCTGATGTACCTGAGGGAAGGCCACACCGACGCCACGGCGGCGAGCGAGATGTCGGTCTCACTGCGCACGTACCGCCGGCACGTGGCGAAGCTCATGCGCGATGTCGGCGCGGAGTCCAGGTTCCAGGCCGGGGTCCGCAGCGTTGAACTGGGGTTGCTGCCACGCGAACGCTGAAACGCACAGCATCAATAACGGGGAGATTGCACTGTGCAGAGACGGAAGGACTCCGGCTCGAAGGGTCCACGACGACCATCCGGCTCGGGAGGGAGCCATCGCGGCCCCACCCACGACGAGGTGGAGCAGGAACTACTGGAACTGCGAGCGCTCATCGAGTCGGCGGTGGTCAGGCACCGTAGACGCCTGTCCCGCAGCGCGCTCGTCCAGGAACTGGGACGGGAAGAGGTGGTGCCCGCCATCGAGTCTCTGATCGAGGATGCCTCGGACATCATCGAAGTGGCGCTCAGCAACGACGCGGAGGTCGCCCGGGGCACGTACGCCGCGCTGCGCAAGACGCTCCAGTCACGCGGCGGGTCCATCCGGGCACGGTTGCTGTGTCACCCGGTTTCGGTGGACGCGGACTTCGTGCGGGAGCTCACTGCCGCCGGCCAGGCGTGGGAGATACGGACGACCCAGATGCCGTCGCTGAGCACGGTCATCGTCGACGGTTCGGCGACCCTCGTGAACGTCGGGCCGTCGGGAGCGTCGCGTGCCTCCGTCATACGTGCTGCGACCGTACTGCAGGCGGTCCGCCGTCTTTACGCGAACGTGTGGAGCAACGCCACCGTCCTGACCGAGCGCTTTCACTTCGGCGACCGGCCCAGGGCCGACACCGTGCGGCAGGTGCTGGAGAGGCTGCGCGACGGGGTGACCGACGAGGTCGCGGCACGTGAGCTGGGTATGTCCGTCCGCACATACCGGCGGTACGTCGCGGAGATCATGACGCTGCTGGGCGCCGAATCCCGCTTCCAGGCCGGTGTGTACGCGGCGGGACTGGGACTCTTGCCTCCACCGCAGGGCTGAACCTGCCGTCGTCGCCCCCTGCCCGCGCCGGCCGGAACCCGCACCCGGTCGGCGCCCCGGCGGTGAAGCCCTTCTCAGGGCGCGAAGGGCCGCGGAACGGATCCCGGTCGGCGGATACGGCGCCTGCGCCCCCTGTCGGCCGGTCCGCGTGTCCTGCCACCGCCGCGGACGGTGGCAGCAACCGGACAGTGCCGTTGTCCACCGCCTCCGGGGTTGGTCAGCCTCGGAGGGGGGCCGGCCCGGTCCGTCGGACCGCCGCATACTCTATCCCGG
Organism: Streptomyces sp. NPDC044984; assembly: GCF_040646935.1. NCBI lineage: Bacteria > Bacillati > Actinomycetota > Actinomycetes > Kitasatosporales > Streptomycetaceae > Streptomyces > Streptomyces sp. NPDC044984. The sequence continues at coordinate 91,766 of NZ_JBEZBE010000022.1, read as the reverse complement.
TGGGGAGGCCGCTCATGCCCACGCGCACAAGGTCCGGTGCAAGCCGGTGACGTTCGACATGATCGCTGCACGGGGCGATCGTCTGCGTGCCAAAGCGGCACTGCGGAAGGTGCACGCCGGCCGGGGCCTCCGGTTCGACATCGCCGACCGGAAAATGGAGGAGCGGCTGCGCACCGGCCTGGAGACCGTGGAACGAGAACTCCAGCGCACCGTCTCGACCGACCCCCGGATCGCCGAACTCACCGGTCATGTCGCCGCCGCGGGGGGCAAACGGCTCCGGCCGCTCCTGGTGCTGCTGGCCGCCGAGTTCGGGAGACCGCGACGTGAAGGCGTGACCGAGATCGCGGTCGTCATGGAGCTCGTCCACATCGCCTCCCTCTACCACGACGACGTCATGGATGCGGCGCTCACCCGACGCGGTACGGCCAGCGCCAACGCCCGCTGGGGCAACCGGATGGCCGTGCGCGGCGGGGACTGGCTGCTGGCCCGTGCCGCGCAGCTCGCCGCCGGCGTCGGCCTGCACGCCGTCCATCACAACGCCAGGGCCGCGGCCCGGCTCGTCGAGGGCCAGTTGCGCGAACTCATGGGCCCGGGCCCCGACGAGGATCCGGTGACGCACTACTTCGAGGTCATCACGGGCAAGACCGTGGAGCTGCTGGCCACTTCGCTGAGCCTCGGGGCGTCCCAGGCGGACGCACCCGTGGAACAGGCCGAAGCGCTGACGGAGTACGGCACCAGTCTCGGCATCGCGTTCCAGATCGCCGATGACCTGATCGACCTGCTGTCGCCTTCCGAAGCCAGCGGCAAGGAGCAGGGCACGGACCTCCGCGCCGGGGTGCCGAGCCTTCCGGTACTGCTCGCTCGCGCCGACCGCAGTCCGCAGGGAGCCGAACTGCGTGCCCTGTTGGAGGGGGGACCGCTCACCGATCCGGGAGCGCACCGGCGAGCGCTGACCCTCTTCCGCGGCTCCGCCGCTGTCGACCAGGCCCAGGCGATGATGCGTGACCGCGTCAGGAGTGCCCGCACCGCGCTGGCCTCGCTCCCCCGTACACCCGCGCGAGCGGCTCTGGACGCGTTGTGCGAATTCGTGATCACCCAGACCGCCTGACCTGGTGCCGAAGGGCGCTCCGCAGCGGTCTCGCCGCCGGCCGGCGCATGCGGCCACCGGGCCGCCTGGCAGGAAGATGACACAGCCCCGCCGGAACGTTCGGCTTCGGTTCACGGCGTCGAGACGCCGTTGCTGACCCCGGCCCGTCGAAGTGCACCTTCGCGGAGTCCCCGGAGGACTCGGGATTGTGGCTGCAGCCGGTGATGTGTGAGGTACACGGACCGGGGGCGGACTGACCGCCGTGGGACGGAGGCGCCGGGAGTCGGTGCGGATGCGGGCGGAGGACCAGGCCGCTGGAGGGCGGTGCGCAGGCTCCGGTCTCCGCGACCCTCGGCAGCCGTGCCGCGGACCACGCCGGGCCCTCGCGCCATGTTCCTGCCAACCTGACCCGCTCCCGGCCCCACCGGCCCGAACCGTCGGTACGTTGGCCGCGAAGGACCGATGATCCACATGCGGACCGGTGCAGCACCGGAAACCCGTAGGCGGGAGAAGAAAATTGTCCAAGCGGATTGCGTGTGTTCTCGCGGCCACGATCACCCTGGCCGGCGTGTTGGGCGGTTCGGCGGTGGCCGCCGAGGCGGGACAGGGCGCCGGTGACGCGCAGACTGCCACGTCCTGTGGAAGCGTGAAGCTGTCCGGCTCGCTGCCCGCGCCACCCGCGGGGATGGCGGTTCAGCAGCAGGTCACCATCGGTGACGACTGCAAGCCGGAGCTGGGTCCGGTGCGTCACGTGCCCGCCGGTGCGGCCTCCCCTCGGGCCGCGAAGGCGGTCGAGGGCGCGCGTACCGGCGCCGCCGCTTCCGGCACTCGTCAACTGCGCACGTGGAACGAGATGTTCGACTGTTGCAACATCCGCATGACCGGCCTCTACACCACGTCCACCTGGGACACGGCGTCGGGCCGGGTCATCAATGCCGCCACCGAGGCCCGCCAGGAGTGGAACCGGGAGCCCTGGGACGCGGGGTGGTCGCTGCTGTCGTCGTCCGGGCAGGACGACTGCGCGACCGACTGCGCCGTCGTGAACGCCGAGGCGCACGCCTCCTTCACCTACGCCGGCATCTTCGACCCCTCCGGCACCGTGTACGCCAACACGCACCACTCCTACGTGCGGATCAGCGCGGACTCCGGCGCCTCCTGCCACTTCGACGTGGAGCTGAAGCAGACCTTCATAGGATGGAACTGGCGGCACGGCTGCGAGTGATCGGGCGACGCAGGGGCGGTCGGCGGCCGGTCAGGACCGGCCGCCGACCGATGCTCAGGAACGGTTCGCAGGCGCCGGTGCGAACCGGTGTCCGCCGTCCACGTCGCCGGAAGGCCGGGCGGCTCAGCGCTCGGACATCCAGGAGCGTGGTGACCGGCTTTCCGGCCGCGGCAGAGACCAGTTGGCCGCGCGCACGGGGACGACGGGGCCCCGGCCACCGGTCCTGGGACTGCGGGCCAGCAGCAGCGCCACCACCGCGGCGAGCTCCTCCCCCGTCGGGTTGCCGCGGATGACCTTCAGCAGCGTGGGCCCCAGCGGGCCGTCCAGGGGCGTCTCTCCGGTGTCCGTCACAGCGGCCCGCTCCGGTGCCGACGTCCCGGCTGAGAACCGGCGCCGCCGCACCGGCTCGGCTTCGTCCGGGCCCTCGGCGAGAGGCAGTCCGCCGTCGTCCCGCAGGGTTTCGCCGGTCACTCCCATGAGCATTCCCTTCGCTTGAGGCCGTGGCCCGCCCGCTCGCGTTCCACGGCCCGGCCTTCACCGGTCGCCGTCCGAGTGGCCCGTGAAACGGCCGAGCGCCCTCGCGTCGTCACGTCCGCAGGGGGATTCGCCCCCGCCTCGACCTCGCGGCTCCATCGGTCAAGGGGCTTGCATGACGACCGTAGGAAAGACCTGCCGTACGGGTACAGCGAACCTGCGGAGCGTGTCCGCAACAGGTCATCCACGTCGGCGGGGACGGGCCGCGCGCCGGGTGATGTCAACAAGCTGACGGGAGCGGCGAGCTCGGCCGACCGGCCCCTCAGCCGGCCGGCGCGAGCACCGGAGTGCCGGCACCGGCGCAGACGGGTCTCGTGCGCATCGCGTAGGAACGGGCGGCGAGGACGAGGCCGAAGCCGAGGCCCGTGAAGGCCATGCCGCCGAAGGCGGCCATCCACAGGAGTCCCGAGCTGGTGGTGAACGCCCCCGTCGGCTTCATCTCCGGGAGCACCCCGAGGGCGGTGAGCGGAACGAAGACCACGAGGAGGAAGACTCCGTACAGCGACAGGCCGAAGGCCGTCGCCCAGGCCGGCAGCAGGGGCAGCAGCCTGGGAACCCGCCGTCCCGACAGCAGCAGCGTCCAGCGGGGGAACACCTGCCCCCACGGATACATCAGTCCGAGCAGCAGGAAGATCGCGGCCGCGGCCGCCAGCACCGTCACGTCGATGCCGACCGACGCCAGCGCCTTGGCGATCCCCGACGCGTCGGCGTTGCTGTCCCGCCAGCCCTCCGCCGTGACGCCGATCGCGTCACCGCCCAGTGTCCAGATCGTCTTGACCCCCGCCCACGGCAGGAGCCCGCCCATCAGCAGGAAGACGGCGACGCGGGTACGCTTCGAGGCGACCGAAGGGGCCGGATGAACCAGCGCCCCGCTGCTCCGGCCCTCGTGGAATCGTCCGCACCGCGGGCACTGGTTACGGTGCCGACGCCAGAACGACAGCGTCGCGGGGACCAGAAGGCCCGCCCCCGCCGCGTGCAGCAGGACGTTGGCCAGTCCGGTCGCGCTCTCCACCCCCGAACCCGACGCCAGCGTCACGAAGTGCGCGGGCAGGCTGGCCGCGCCTAACAGGTACACCAGGACCGCCGCGCACAGCGAGACCGTCGTGGCCGCGTGGCGCCAACCCACCCACGTCCGCGTGGCGGCCAGACCCGCGCCCGCGGCCACCACGCCCATGCCCGCGAGGACGCCCTGTGTCGCCGACGTGTACGACTCGTCCGGCGTCGAAGGAACCGTGGTGCCCGTCACCGCCCACACGGCCTGGACCACCGCGTACGCCCCGCCCCACACCGCGGCGGCGTACGGCGCCCACCGAGGCCACCGACGCGCCCACACCAGCCACCCCGCATCCCCTGGGGGCGGTGAAGTGCCGCTGTCCGTCGATGTGTTGAGGGGAATGGGCACCGTGACCTCCGGTTCTGCATGGCTGACACCCAAGCCTCCCCCGCCCCCGACACCGCCCGCATCAACCCAGCGGACCATCCGCATCAGCCGAGAGGACTATCCGTCTCCGCCGCACAGGAGGGAGGCGGACAGTCCTCGGGCATCGGCGAGCCGCTCGTGCGGCGGACAGGTCGCGGGGCCCTCCGGGTGCGGCAGGTCCGGCCGGGAGGGGCTCAGTCCAGCACGTCGCCGTCGCCGGTCCGGTGTCCTCGCGTCCGCCGGTGGTCCAGGTGCACGAAGGTGCGGTGCAGCCATCGGTCGTGACCGTCGTACCGCGGCGTGTAGGCCGTGCGCCCGTGGACGGCCAGACGGTTGTCCACGAACGCCATCTCGCCCGGCCTGAGGACAAGTGTCCTGGCGGCCTCGAGGAACGCGGTCCGCAAGTGCTCCAGGGCCACTTTGGCCTCGTCGTCGTTGGCGGTGGTCGCGTGGAAGTCCACGACGACGTCGGGGTCGGCGGCACTGCCGGTGAGGACCGCGTGCGCCGGGGCCGAGGCGCCTCCGTGGAACGACGGCGGCGGAGCCGTGGAGAAGCGCTCCGCCTGCAGCACGCCCACGACGTCCGCCGGAAGGAGTTCCAGGGCCCGGCGGATCGACGAAACCAGCGTGCCGGCGTTCGTGTTCCTGTCGCCGCGCAGGCACAGCAGACCCACGTAGTCCGGCCGTCGGAGGTGGAACGCGTTCTCGACGTGCAGTTCCAGCGGGATGGAGCCGGCGTTGCTCTGCGACTCCTCCTGGCCCGGTACCGGAACCACGTTCTGCACGAGCGCGCCGGACTTCTCCGCGCGGTAGGCCGCGATCTCGCCGATCTGCATCGACATCAGCACGGCGACGGCCGCAGGGACCGTGGCCGTTCGCTCCACGGACTCGGCCATGGAGGGCGTCAGCGGAAGGCGCTCCTCCTCCACCGGCAGGTTGGCCACGATCAGGATGCCGTCCCGGCCGGGGTCGTGCTTGTAGAGACGTGCCGCCTCCCGAACCCGCACGGGAAGCCTGCACGACATCCTGCGCGCCGCCGCCAGCCACTGCGGGTCGTCGACGAGGCCAGGGGGTGTCGCCGCCAGCTCTCGGGCGAGTGCGGCGGTTTCACGGTGTTCCGATTCGGACAGGGTCACCAGGAGCGATTCGGCGTCAGGCGCCTGTCGGGGTGATGTCAGCAAGGTCAACGTCTCTCCCACGGTTTGGCCGGTGACCGGTCCCCGCTCGGCGGCGCGAACCGGTCAGGCGGAGGCTTGGGTCAGTGGCGGCCCTCGCGGCGGGCCAAGGTGACGGGCACCGAGGTGAAGCCCCAGATCAGATTGGACTGCATCCGCTGGGGTGCTTCACGTGGAGTCACGTCGGCCACGCGGGCGAGGAATTCCTCGAAGAAGATGGTCAGTTCGCTGGTCGCCAGGGCCGATCCCAGGCAGAAGTGGGTGCCCTGGGCGAACGCCAGGTGCCGGTTCGGGGTGCGCGCGACATCGAAGCGGTCGGGGTCGGCGAACACCGCTCCGTCACGGTTCGCGGCGGGCAACCACACCGCGACCTGTTCGCCCGCGCGGATCAGCTGGTCGCCGAGGGACACGTCCTGCCGTGCCGTGCGCAGCACGTGCAGGGCGGGGCTGGTGAAGCGCAGGATCTCCTGCACCGCGGAGGGAAGGAGTTCCGCCTCGGCACGCAGCTTGGCCCACTCCGACGGTTGCTGCATGAGGGCCAGCAGCCCGCCCACCGTCGCGTGCCGGGTGGTCTCGTTGCCGCCGGAGATCAGCCCGTTGCAGTTGAGCAGGATCTCCTCGTCGGTCAGCGGGACCCCGTCGACGGCACCGTGCGCCAGGGCGCTGACGATGTCGTCCTGCGGCTCACGGCGGCGCAACCGCAGCAGCTCGTCGTAGTAGACGAGGAGTTCGGTGTGTGCCTCGGCGATCCGTTTCGGGTCGGTCCCCGCCGACTCGTCGGCTCCGAACGCGATCATGGTCAGTTCGAGCATGAAGTCCCAGTCCGACCGCGGGACGCCGAGCATGTCGGAGATGACCGAGACCGGTAGCCGCGCGGCGACCCGGGTCAAGTCGACCTCGCCCTGCTCCAGCGCGTCCTCGATCACCTCGGCCGCCGTCACCCGGATGTTGTCCGTCAGCCGTTGCACCATGCGGGGTGTGAAGCCGGAGTTGATGATGCGTCGGACGCCACCGTGCCGGGGCGGATCGGTGACGATGAGCATCTTTCCGGCGGCCGCCTCGTTGGCCACCGGATCCGCGTCCAGGCGCATACCGCCCGTGGACGAGAACACGGCGCTGTTCCTGAGGACCTGGCCGGCGAGGTCGTGGCTCAGCACCGACCAGAAATCAGCGCCGGCGGTACGTCGGGTGAGGAACAGGGGACGGGCCTCGCGGAGCCGGCGCCAGACCTCCTCGATCCCCTCTGCGGCGTAGTGGCGGGGGTCGGAGAGATCGGGGACCGCTCCGCTGAGTGGTGCGTCGGTGATCTGGTACATGTATGCGCCGTTTCGTGCGAGCGTGTGGGATTCCCGGAGGGAGTGCGGCAACGAGGCGGGAGAACCCCATCCTGGCCCGGCGGGCTTCGGACTCCGCGCGTGCATCGAAGATTTGAGATCGCGGGAGCGGTGACGATCGCGAGTATTCGATGTCGCTTGGTGGATCCGGCGCCGAACTTCCTAGGGTGCGTGGGGAAGCAGACGCGACGTTGGGAGCACACATGACCTCGGACACGAGAGACGGACGCAACGCGCCCGCCCGATCGGCGCGGTGGCGGATCCAGGCGGGAGCCGCCATCGCCGGCTGCGCCGCCACGTACGCCGTCGGTGTCCTCGTCCGTCGACGCGGCGGCACGAGCGGCCCGTTCCCTGGTGAACGGCTGATCAAGGGGGCTTCCCTCGTGGGCGGGCTGGCTCTCTCCGCCCTTGTCACCGGGAGTGCGTCCCGACCGGGTGTGCGCCGTGCCGCCTCCATCGGCGCCCAGGGCGCGGCCGCGGCCCTCGTCCAAGGCGGCAGCCACCTGCTGTTCGACGCGATGGGCGTGGTCCTTCGCCGGACGGCCGGGCCGGGAGCGGCCGACACCGCGCCCGTCGTCCCTGGACAAGTGGTGGTCCGTTCTCTCGCCGTCGGCTCGGCCTCCTTGGCCGTACTCGCCGCGCGCGGCCACTCCGCTGCCTCGGCCCCGGCCTGTCCGGAGTGCCGGCGCCCCCTCCCCCGACACGCCTTGAGAGCACCCGCGTGGAGCGGGTACGCGGCGTGCGCGCTGTCCTTGCCGTATCCGGTGATCAAGTTGGCCTGGGAGTGCGGCAGTGACATCGGGATCACCCGGCCCGACGTCATCCACGGCATCCGGGGCGGCTGGGTTCCCGTCCTGCCCGCCCTGACCGGGTCGGTCCTCTCACTGGCCCTGGTACGCCCCTGGGGCAGGGTCCTGCCGACCTGGATTCCGGTGGCGGGAGATGAGCCGGTACCCCGCTGGGCGGTGCTGGGGCCGGCCGTGTTCGGCGTGGCCGTGCTGGTCCAGGTCGCGCCGGCCGCGGTACTGGCGGCCCTGCGGCACGCGCGCGATCCGCTGCGGCCCTCGGTGGAGGAGATCGGCCTGCGTCCCTGGGTTCCGCTCGGCTTCTACACGTCCTGGCTGCTGTGGGGCATCGCCCTGGCCGGCGCGGCGCTGGAGTACCACCGCAGGAGCGCCGGCTGCCCCGCTTGCGCGGAGTCGGCGGCCGGATCGGCGGAGCAGCCGCCCTCCGTCCCCTGAGAACGGCACCCCCGTGCGCGGTCCTCCCGGCCGCCCCTCATCAGGCGTGGCGACCGGGAGGATTGCGCTGTCAGTCCACCAGGACCGGCAGCTTGATCAGCGTGCGGGAGATGGGACTGGGGATGAGGGGCAGGTCCCCTTCCTCGGCCAGACGCAGCCGGGGGAAGCGCTCCAGCAGGCGCCCGATGGCGATCGCCCCTTCCATCCGGGCCAGCGGCGCGCCCATGCAGTGGTGGATGCCGTACCCGAAGGCGAGGTGCCCCGCGGCCGACCGGGTCACGTCGAGGGTGTCCGGGTCCGGGAACCGTTCCGGGTCCCGGTTGGCCGCGCCCAGGGACAGCAGGACCGGCTGGCCCTTGCGGATCTCGACGCCTGCGAGGGACGTCGGCCCGCCGGCGATGCGGACATTGGTGAGGTAGAGCGAGGGGTCGAACCGCAGGAACTCCTCGACCGCCCCGCTCAGCAGTGCCGGATCGCCTTCCACCAGAGCCCGCTGATCCGGGGTGCGCAGCAGCGCGTAGACTCCGTTGCCGATCAGTCCGACACTGGTCTCGAAGCCCGCCAGCAGCACGATGAAGGCGGTCGAGAGCAGCTCCATCTCGCTGAGACGGCCCTCCTCGTGGTCCCGCACGTGCACCATCTGGCCGAGCAGATCCTCGGTCGGCTGCGCGCGCCTCTCCTCCACGAGTTCCTTGATGACGTCGATCAGCCGGTAGGCGATCTCCTCCCGGCCCTCGTGCGTGCTGCCTCCGGTGAAGTCCCGCGCGTTGCGGGACCAGTCGTGGAACACTTCGCGGCGGTCCTCGGGGACGCCGAGCAGTTCGCAGATCATGACCAGTGGCAGCTGCCAGGCGTACTCCTCCATGAGGTCCACCGGCGTGCCGTCCGCACCCTGCTCAGCGATGCGGTCCAGAAGTTCCGACACCGTCTGCTCCACCAGCGGCCGCATACGTTCCGTCTGGCGGACGGTGAACGCGCCGCTCAGGAGCTTGCGCAGACGGGTGTGCTTGGGCGGGTCGGACACCACCGGGTGCTCGTTGTAGATGCGCCAGATGCCGCCCTCCTCGTCCGAGACCGGGTCGTCCTCCGCGTCCGGCTTCTGCCGGAGCAGCGGGTCGAGGTGTGCCTTGCGGATGTCCTCGTACCGAGTCGGGACCAACCAGCGTGACCCGTCCGGGAGTTCGGCCCACCATATGGGCGCCTGCTCGCGCAGCCTGGCGAAGAATCCGTGCTGGTCCCGCACGAGTTCGGGGTCGGTGAGCTGAAAAACGGGAACATCGCCGTCGTCATCGGGCGGTGCCTGCGGTCGGCGTTCCGCGTCGGTTGTCTGCTGCATCTGCTCTGCGCTCCTTTGTCTGGGTGGCCCCGGACGGCCGCCGTGCGGACGGCCGTCCGGGAGGCGGGCGGCGGACACCGAGGTTGTTCCCCCTGCCGGGACAGCGGGGCGCTGTCCCGGCGTGGTGTGCGCCCACCAGCGGTCGTGGGACGGTGCTCAGGCCGTCGCGGTGGTGGAAGCCCGATCGGAGTCTGCCGGGACGTCACGGGCGTCGCGCAGGGACTGGTCGAGGATCGGGCCGATCTTCGACCACGCGCCGGACTTCGTCATGTCGTTGTGGGAGCAGTCGATGTCATGCCTGACGACACGGCCCTCGACGTACGGATCCCACAGGTCCGGCGTGTACTGCGACCCCTCTTTCCCCTCTGTCGCGACGAAGACCAGTGCCTCGCCGCGGAAGCGGCCCAGGCTGAAGTCGGCCGTGATGCGCGCGATGTTGTTGCCCACCCGTGCCAGGGCTTTGATGTGCCGCTCCTCGAGGCCGGCGATGGCGCTGTCGCCTTCGTCGAGCAGGCTGCGGGCCCGGTCGTAGTCCAGCGGGCCGTCGCCCAGCTCGGCGGGGTCGTGCCCCAGGTAGGCCAGGAGCTGCCGTAGGACGTCCTCCGGGCTCTCCTCGACGATCTCCTGCTCATTGACCACCGGATAGGCGTCGAGGATGGCGAGTGTCGCCACCTTCTCCCCGGCCGCCTGGAGCCGCGTGGCCATCAGGTGTGCCAGCACCCCGCCGAGCGACCAGCCGAGCAGGTGGTAGGGGCCGTGCGGCTGGACCGCCCTGATCCGTTCCACGTAGTCCTCCGCCATCGCCGCCACCGAGTCCGGCAGCGGCTCGTCTCCGGTCAGGCCCTGTGCCTGAAGCGCGTACACCGGATGGTGCGGGTCGATGTGACGCAGCAGACCCGCATAGCTCCAGCTGAGTCCACCGGCGGGCGGCAGGCAGAAGACCGCCTCGCCCGTACCGGTGCCCCGCAGCGGAAGGAGTACCTCCAGCGGGTCCGCCTCCTGCCCCGTCGCCAGCCGCTGCACCAGGCCCTCGACCGTGGGACTCTCGAACAGCGCCGCGATGCTGAGCGTGCTTCCGAACGTCAGGTTTATCCGACTGACCATCCCGGCCGCCACCAAGGAGTCACCGCCCAGATCGAAGAAATTGTCTTCGATCCCGACGCGGCCGACCTCGAGCGCCTCGGCGAAAAGGCCGCACATGACCTCCTCGCGCGGGTTACGGGGCGCTCCGCTGCCCGTGGTGCCCGTCCTGCCCGGCGCGGGCAGGGCTGCCCGGTCGAGCTTCCCGTGCGGTGTGACGGGCAGGACCGCCAGCGGTACGAAGGCCGCCGGGACCATGTAGTCCGGGAGCTGGCCGCCCAGATGCTTGCGCAGCACCATGGGGTCGATCTCGGCGCCGCCGTGCGGCACCACGTAGGCGACCAGTCGGCGGCCGCCCTGACTCGTCTCCCGTACGACGACGGCCGCCCGGGCCACGTCCGGGTGCCCGAGCAGCACCGACTCGATCTCACCGGGCTCGATCCGGAAGCCCCGGACCTTGAGCTGCTCGTCGGACCGCCCCACGAAGGCGAGCTGCCCGTCGTGGTCCCAGCGGACGAGGTCACCGGTGCGGTACATCCGGCTGCCGGGCGCACCGAAGGGATCCGGCACGAACCGCTCCGCGGTGAGACCGGGCCGGTTGAGGTAGCCGCGGGCCAGACCGGGCCCGCTGACGTACAGCTCACCGGCGACGCCGGGCGGTACGGGCCGCAGCCGTGCGTCGAGCACGTAGCACGACGTGTTGGCGATGGGCCGGCCGATCGGAACCGTCGTGGACAGCGGCTCGCTCATCGTGGCGCACACGGTCAGCTCGGTGGGGCCGTAGGCGTTGATCATCCGTAGCCGCGGCGCCCACTGGTCGACCAGGTGCTGCGGGCACGCCTCACCCGCGACCACCAGGGTGCGCATACCCGGCAGCCCCTCCGGCGGCACCGCGGTGAGCGCGGTGGGCGGAATGGTCGCGTGGGTCACGCCGTGCCTGCTGAGCACGCCGGTCAGTGACGGGCCGGGCAGCAGCTCGGCCACCGGCGCCAGCACCAGGACCGCGCCGGCCACCAGGCTGGTGACGATCTCGGAGACCGCGGCGTCGAAGCTGGGCGAGGCGAACTGCAGCACCCTGCTCTCCGTGTCGATCGCGAACCGGTCGATCTGCGCCGCGGCGAGGTTGCCGATGCCGCGGTGGGTGACCACCACGCCCTTGGGACGGCCGGTGGTGCCCGAGGTGTAGATCACATAGGCGGCGTCGTCCGGTGACGTCGGCCCGGCCGGCTCCGGAAGGGTGGCAGGTTGTGCCGCCCACTCGGCCCGCAGCTGCGGATCGTCCAGAACGACGGTCGGGACCTCGGTGCCGGCCTCTTCCAGCAGGTGTGCCGTGTCGGATGTCGCCACCATCAAGGTGGGCTGGGCGTCGGCCAGGATGAAGGCGCACCGCTCGGCCGGGTAACGCGAGTCCACCGGCAGGTAGGCGGCGTGGGCGCGGGCGACGGCAAGCACGGCGACCACCGTGTCGGGCGTGCGCTCCAGCACCAGCCCGACCAGCGATTGCCGCCCGACACCGCGCCGGACCAGCAACTGCGCCAGCTGGTCGGCCCGCTGATCGAGCTCCCCGTAACTCAGTCGCGTCCCCCCGCAGACCACCGCGGTCCGGTCCGGTTCGCTGCGCGCGTGCTCGGCGACGAGTTCCGGCCACCGGAGCGGGGACACCGGCTGCGCGGTGTCATTGAACTGCCTCACCACCTGGTCCCGTTGTTCCTCGCCAAGCAGGTCGATGGCGCCGACCGGCTGGTCCGGATCCGTCACCAGCGCCCTCAGCCAGCGCACCAGCTGATCGACCAGCCCGTCCACGCTGCGCGCGTCGAACACATCGAGCCGGTGGTCGATGCGCAGCCGCAGCGAGGCTCCCCGCATCGAGGCGCACAGGGCGAGCGGGTAATGGGTGGCGTCGCTGGTCTGGTCGTCGCCGACCTCCACCTCACCGGGTTCAGCGCCGAGCCCGGCCGGAGGGGCCGGGTAGTTCTCGAACACCGTGGCCGTGTCGAACAGTTCACCGAGACCGGTGAGCCGCTGGACGTCGGACAGCCGCAGATGCGGATAGGCCATCAGCGCGGACTGCTGCTCCTGGATGCGCCCGAGCAGTTCGCGCACCGGTTCGTGCGGCTCCAGACGGACCCTGACCGGCAGGGTGTTGATGAACAGCCCGACCATCCTCTCGACGCCCTGGACCTCGGCGGGCCTGCCGGAGACGGTGGAGCCGAACACGACGTCGTCGCGTCCCGTCAAGCGACTGAGCAGGGTCGCCCAGGCGCCCTGGACGACCGTGTTGAGGGTCAGACCGTGGCTGCGGGCCAGCTCGGCCAGTTCGGTGCTGAGCGCCTCGTCGATCTCGATGACCGTGCGCCGCGGCACGACGGGCGTCTGGCGACCCGTCGACGGCGCCAGCACGAGGGGCTCCTGCAGCCCTCTCAGCGCCTCGCTCCAGGCGGCCTCGGCCTCGTCGAGGTCCTGCTGGGCGAGCCAGGTGAGATACCCGCGGTAGGGGACCGGCGCGGGCAACGCGCTGTCGTCTCCCCCGCTGCTGTACAGCGCGGCGAGCTCGCCCAGGACCACCGGCATGGACCATCCGTCGAGCAGGATGTGGTGGTTGGTGAAGAGGAAGCGGTACGCGTCCTCGGCCACCCTGATCAGCGTGAAGCGGATGAGCGGCGGGCGGCACGGGTCGAAGCGACGGGCGCGGTCCTCCTCCACGATCCGCCGGACCTCCTGCTCCAGGGCGTCGCCGCGGAGCTCGCGGAGGTCGTACTCGTACCAGGGCAGGACCGGGTCCTCGACGACCACCTGGACCGGCCGGTCGAGATCGTCCTGGCGGAAGGCCACCCGCAGGTTCGGATGGCGGCGCAGCAGAGTCCTCGCCGCCGCCTGCAGGGTGTCGCCGTCCACCTGACCGTTGAGCGACCAGAGGAACTGCACGGTGTACGGGTCGTGGTTGTCGTCGTCGTAGCGGGCGTGGAAGAGCAGCCCCTCCTGGAGCGGCGACAGCGGCAGCACGTCGGACAGGTCGGGCAGGTCCGCCTCCAGCCGGTCGAGCTGGCGCTGGGTGAGCCGGACCAGAGGCAGGTCGGACGGGGTGCGCCCACCGGCCCCCGGCAGGCGCAGCTGGCCGGCCAGCACCTCGAGTGCACCCACCCAGCCCTCGCAGAGGTCCTGGATCTCCTCATCGGTGAACAGTCCGTCCGGCCAGCTCCACGTGCAGCTCAGTGCCGAGCCGTCGGTGAAGTCGTCGGTCCGGGCGTTGATCTCCAGGGCGTGGGCGAAGAGACGCTCACCGTCGGCTCCGCCGTCGTACCTCCCGCTCTCGTACGTCGCCTCGGTGGCGGTCGGCGGCCGGTCGTCGCCGGCGGCCGCGAACCGGCCGAAGTAGTTGAAGGCCACCTGAGGTTCGGCACCACCCGCCAGGCGCCCGGAGGTCTCCGGGTCGAGGTAGCGCAGCAGTCCGTAGCCCAGACCGTGGTCGGGGATGCGGCGCATCTGCTCCTTCACGGCCTTCGCGGCCCGGACGGCGGCCGGACCGCCGGCCAATGCCTGTCGGCGGTCGACACCGCCGAGGTCGATGCGTACCGGATACATGGCCGTCAGCCAGCCGACGGTGCGGGTCAGATCGACGCCGTCGATCACGTCGTGCCGCCCGTGGCTCTCCACGGCCACCAGCACGTCGTCGTGGTCGCTCCCGCGCCACTTCGAGCGCCACTGGGCCAGGGCCAGGGACAACCCGGTGAGCAGGATGTCGTCGACACCGGCGTGGATGGCGCGCGGCGCCTCCGCCAGCAGGGCGGTGCTCAGTTCGGTGGGCAGCGTGACCTGCACGAAGCGGGTCGTCGCAACGGTGTCGCGGAGCGGGTCCAGCTCCCGGCGGCCGAGCAGGGCTTCGGGCTCGCGGACCATCTCCTCCCAGAACCCCGCCTCGTCGCGGCGCGCGGCGGCCAGCTCGTGCAGCCGGGTCGCCCAGCTCCGCAGTGAGGTACCGACCCGCTCCAGCGCGATCGGCCGTCCCTGCCGGGCCGCCTCGTACGCCTCCAGGAAGTCGGGCACGAGCACCCGCCAGGAGACGCCGTCGACGGCGAGGTGGTGGACCATCAGCAACAGCTGTCCGGTCTTCCCGGCGCCCGCGTCGAACCACACCATCTGCACCATGACGCCGTCGTCCGGCGCCAGTCGGCTCGTCGCCACCCTGCGCTGCTCGGTGATCGCGGTTTCCAGGGCGTCGTCGTCCAGCCCTGCCACGTCGACGCGGTGCAGAAGGTCGGCGGCACGCGGTGTGCCCGTCTCCGGGACGCTCAGCCGCCACTGCTCGTCAGCGCGGTGCAGCAGCATGCGCAGCGCCGCGTGCCGGTCGAGCAGCGCCTGCAGCGCCTGCTCCAGCAGGTCCCTCGTGGCACCGTCCGGGGCGGGGACGAACCGTGACTGGTGGAAGCCCTCGACCGGGCCGCCCCGCTCGCGCAGCCAGTGCACGATCGGCAGCAGCGGGATGTCGCCGGTCTCCGGCTCGTCGGCCGCACCGGTCGCCGCGCCTTCGTCCATCCGTGCGACCAGGGCCAGTTCGGCGATGGTCCGGTACTGGAACACATCTCGGGTGGTGAAGACCAGACCGGCTCGGCGGGCCCGGCTGACGAGCTGGATCGACATGATGCTGTCGCCGCCCAGGTCGAAGAAGCTGTCGTCGATGCCCACCGTGGGCAGGGCCAGGACCTCGGCCATGACGTCGCGGAGCAGCGCCTCGCGCTCGTTGCGCGGCGGGCGGGCCGTGGACGAGCTGGAGAAGTCGGGCGCGGGCAGGGCGCGGCGGTCGATCTTGCCGTTGGCCGTCATC
Organism: Streptomyces sp. NPDC044984; assembly: GCF_040646935.1. Classification (NCBI taxonomy): domain Bacteria; kingdom Bacillati; phylum Actinomycetota; class Actinomycetes; order Kitasatosporales; family Streptomycetaceae; genus Streptomyces; species Streptomyces sp. NPDC044984. The sequence goes on along the minus strand of NZ_JBEZBE010000022.1, from coordinate 76,515 downwards.
GGCAGTGTGTCGAGCGGTATGAAGGCGGCGGGGACCATGTACTCGGGCAGCCGTTGCTCAGCGAAGGTGCGCAGGTCGGTCACCAGCGTTCCGAGCTGCCGTGAACCCACGGGGTTGTTGACGTGCGCCTCGGGGTCCAACCGCGTGACGGGCAGGTAGACGTCGCGGAGCGCCCCCTCTCCCGCGCCGAACACGGCGTCCAGCCTCCCCGGCGCGCCGGGGGCGTAGGTGAGACGCAGGTCCACACCGCACCGTTCGGCCAGTTCGTAGAGGGTCTCGGGATGAACGCCCGGGTCGTCCGGACGGTTCAGGACGGCCAACGCCTCCTCCACCTGCCGCCTGTCGGCCAGCGCCTGCACGGCGGCCTGTTCGCCCGCCAGCCGGGCGTCCGCTATGCCGGTCACCCGGATCGGCCCGGACGCCCCGTCCTCAAGCAGCAGACGCTCCAGGCCGTCCAGGTCCGTGACGTCCACTCCGAACCGCAGACACGTGGCGTCCGACATCCCTCGCGCCCCGGAGGGGGCGGTCCGCAGGACGACGTCGAAGCGGTGGCGGAGCAGCTCGTTGTCACTGCGGCCACGCTTGACCTGCACCTCCACCGCCTCGATCGCCGGGATTCCGCGGGCGACAGCGGCGAAGTACTCGGGATCGACGAGGAGTTCCTTCTCCATCATGATCGTCTGCTCAACGGCGCGGGACAGTTCGGCCGGCCCCTGCTGTCCGGTCCACTGGTGCAGCCGGACCGCGGTCTGGAAGCTGCGCTGGGTGCGCAGGTTGCGCTGGTCACCGAGGAAGATCGCACCTCCCGGCACCACCAGGCGGGCAAGGGAGTCGATGAGAGACGTGAGATACGCGGCATCGGGGAAGTACTGCGCCACCGAGTTGACGATCACGGTGTCGAAGAACTCCGTGGGCAGCCCTTCGAGCTCGTGGGCCGCTCCGAGCCTCAGCTCCACCCGGTCCGCCAGGTCCGGCTGCGCGGCCACCTGCTCGCGCAGGACGGCGATCGCCTCGGCGGAGAAGTCCAGACCCCAGTACGCCTCGCAGTCACCGGCCAGTTTCGCCAGCAGCAGTCCGCTGCCGACGCCGATCTCCAGCACCCGGCGCGGACGAAGGGCACGGATGCGGTCGACGGTCGCGTCCCGCCACTCCCGCATCTGGTCGAGGGGGATCTCCTCACCGGTGTAGCTGCTGGCCCAGCCGCTGAAGTCCTCACCGAACTCCTCCGGCCGCTCCTCGCCGTACATCTGCGCGTACAGCTGCTTCCACTGGTCGATCTGCTCGTCGGCCGCGCCGCTCTGCTCGTGTGCGGTACGGGTGTTCGGCACCAGGTAGGCGACCAGCTGGTGATCGCCCGGCCGGTCCTCGCGCACCACCACGGCGGTCTGTGCGACATCCGGGTGCTCGGCAAGGGCTGCCTCGATCTCGCCCAGTTCGATACGGAACCCTCGCATCTTGACCTGGTCGTCGGCACGGCCGAGGAACTCCAGCGCGCCGTCGGCGTTCCAGCGGACCAGGTCGCCGGCCCGGTACATCCGGCCGCCGGCCGGACCGTACGGGTCGGCGACGAAGCGTTCGGCGGTCAGTTCCGCCCGGCCGACATAACCGCGGGCCAGACCCTCACCGGCGATGTACAGCTCGCCGGGGACTCCGGGCGGAACGGGGCACAGGCCTTCGTCCAGAGCGTAGACCCGCATGTTGTCCAGCGGGAATCCGATCGGGATCCGAGCGGAGACGCGGTCCACGCTCTCCACCCGGAAGCTGGTGGCGAAGGTGGTCGTCTCGGTCGGGCCGTAACCGTCCACTACCTTTGTCCGCGGGCAGGCCTCCATGACCCGTCGCACCGCTTCAGCGGGCACCACGTCGCCACCGGTCCACACCTCGGCGACGCCCGTGAAGCACTCGGGAGCCTCCTCGGCGGCGAGCCTGAACAGTCCGGCGGTCATCCACAGCCCGGTGACGCGGTGCTCCTGGACGACCCGTTCCAGGACCGCGAGGTCGAGGTCACCGGGCGGCGACACCACGATCCGGCCGCCGTTCAGCAGTGGCACCCACAGTTCGTAGGTGGAGGCGTCGAACGCCTGCGGCGAATGGAGCAGCACCCGCTGGTGCGCTCCCGAGCGGAAAGCCCGGTCCGCGGCGAGCGCCGTCACCGCCGAGTGCGGGATTCCCACTCCCTTCGGCACACCGGTCGAGCCAGAGGTGTACATGACGTACGCGAGCTGCTCGGCGTGCACGGCCACCGGCAGGGACGCGTCCTGCTCCTCCGCGTCCGGTTCGGCGTCTACGACGACGATCCTGACGTCGTGGTCGCACTCCAGGGCGGGTGAGGCGAGGTCCGTCAGCAGCACGGACACCCGGCTGTCCGCCATGATGTGGGCGCGGCGCGAAGCCGGGTAGCGCGGGTCGATCGGCACGTAGGCGGCGCCCGTCTTCAGCACCGCGAGGACCGACACCACCAAGGTGGCGGAGCGTTCCTGGAACAGGGCGACCCGGTCCTCGGAGCGGACCCCGAACCCGGCCAGCCGGCGTGCGAGCCGGTCGGATGCCTCGTCGAGTTCCCGATAGGTGAGCTGCCGCTCACCGTCCGAGACGGCGACCGCGTCGGGGGTGCGGGCCGCTTGGGCGGCGAACCGCGCGGGAACGCTCGCCGGAGCGGCCTCGACCGTGGTGTCGTTCCACCGTTCGAGGACCAGCTGCCGCTCGTCGTCGTCGAGCAGTCCGATGGAGGAGATCGGCCGCCGCGGATCCTCCGTCGCGGCGGTGAGCAGGCGTTCCAGCCGTTTCACCAGGCCGGAGACGGTGTCGGCGTGGAACAGGTCGGTGTTGTACTCGATGAACCCGTCGACACCGTCGGGTGCGCCGTTCTCGTCGTCGAACTGCTCGGCGAGACTGAAGAACAGGTCGAACCGCGAGGCGCCGGTGAATCCGTCCACCGCTTGGATCGTCAGTCCGGGAAGCTCCACGTCCGCGGCGACGGTGGCGTTCTGGAGCGCCAGCATCACCTGGAACAGCGGCTGATAGGCCGCCGAGCGCTCCGGACTGAGCACCTCCACCAAGTGGTCGAAGGGCACGTCCTGATGGGCGAACGCGGCCAGCGACGTCTCCCTGGCCCGACCGAGCAGTTCGGCGAAGGACGGATTGCCGCTCGTGTCGTTGCGCAGCACCAACGTGTTGACGAAGAAGCCGACCAGATCGTCCAGCGCCTCGTCGGTACGGCCGGCGACGGGGATGCCCAGAGGAATGTCGGAACCGGCACCCAGCTTGCTGAGCAGCGCCGCCACCGCAGCCTGCATCACCATGAAGGTGCTCGCGCCCTCCTGCCTGGCCAGGGCGCGCACCGCGGTGTGCAGTCCGGGCGCCAGGCGGAACTTCAGCCGGTCGCCCCGGTAGCGTGCGACCGGGGGCCGCGGCCGGTCGGTCGGCAGGTTCAGCTGGTCGGGAAGACCGGCCAGCGCCTGCTTCCAGTAGGAGACCTGCTGGGCGAAGGGGCTTTCCGGGTCGGACTCGTCGCCCAGCAGCCGGCGTTGCCACAAGGTGTAGTCGGCGTACTGGACCGGCAGCGGTTCCCACTGCGGAGCGCGGCCCTCGGACCTGGCCGCGTAGGCCTCCACCACGTCGTCGGCCAGCGGGCCCATCGACCAACCGTCACCCGCGATGTGGTGCACCACGAGGACGAAGACGTGCTCGGTCGATGACACCGACAGCAGGGTCGCGGCAACCGGTGCCTCACGGGTCAGGTCGAGACGGACGCGGACCGCACTGGTCGTCGCGTCCTCCAGCTCTTCCGGGTCGACCTGGTGCCGTGTGATGGGGATCCGCACGTCCTGGGGCGCGAGTACCACCTGGCGGGGCACGCCGTCGGTGTCCGGGAAGACCGTGCGCAGACTCTCGTGCCGCTCGACGACGTCGTACAGCGCCGCCTGCAGCGCCGCCTGGTCCAGTCGGCCGGTGAGCCGCACGGCGAACGGCATGTTGTACGTCTCGCTGGGGCCCTCCAGCTGGTGCAGCAGCCACATCCTGCGCTGGGCGAAGGAGAGCGGCAGCACCTCGGGGCGCTGCATCGGACGCAGCGCGGAACGCGCGGCGTCGGCATGCCCGAGGCGGTCGGCGAGCCCGGCCACGGTAGGGCTCTCGAACAGGGCCCGGATCGGCATCTCGACGCCGAACACCACGCGGATCCGGCTCATCAGACGTGTCGCCAGCAGCGAGTGGCCGCCGAGCTCGAAGAAGCTCTCGTCGGCGAGGACGGTCTCCCGTCCGAGTACTTCGGCGAACAGGCCGCTCAGGACCTCCTCCTGCGGCGAACGCGGAGTGGCGGCCTCACGGTGGTGAGCGGACTGCGCCGGCACGGGCAGGGCCCGCCGGTCCAGCTTGCCGTTGGGGGTCAGCGGCAAGGCGTCGAGCTCCACGATCGCGGAGGGGACCATGTAGTCGGGGAGTTGTCCGGTGACGTGGTGCCGCAGCACGACGGGATCGATCCGCCGGCCGGCCTCCGGCACCGCATAGCCGACCAGTCTCCTGTCCCCCGGACGGTCCTCGCGCAGCAGGACGGCCGCCTGCGCCACGTCCTCGTGACGGACCAGCACCGACTCGATCTCACCGAGCTCGATGCGGAAGCCGCGCAGCTTCACCTGGTGGTCGACCCGGCCGAGATACTCCAGGTTCAGGTCGGCGCCCCAGCGGGCGAGGTCGCCCGTCCGGTACATGCGCGCACCGGCCGGCCCGAACGGATCGGCGACGAAGCGTTCCGCGGACAGACCGGGCCGTCCCAAGTACCCGCGGGCCAGTCCCGACCCGGCGATGTACAGCTCGCCGGGAACCTGCGGCGGCACCGGACGCAGCCGGGCGTCGAGCACGTACACGGTGGTGTTGGCGATCGGCGCGCCGATGGCGGGGGCGCCGGGGCGTTCGCCGAGCACGGCCGCGGTGGACCAGATGGTGGTCTCCGTGGGCCCGTAGAGGTTCACGGGACGCCCGGCACCCTCGGCAAGCCGGTCGGCGAGCTCCCCGGGCAGCGCCTCACCCCCGACCAGCTTGCGCAGGCCGCGTACCGCCTCGGGGTCGTGGGACACCAGCGCCTGCCACAGGGCGGGCGTCGCCTGCAGGACGGTCGCGCCGCAGTCGGCGGTGAGCCGCAGCAGTGCGGCGGGATCGCGCACGGTGTCCCGGTCGGCGATGACCACCCCCGCTCCGGACAGCAGCGGGATGTAGAGCTCGAGCGCGGCGATGTCGAAGGCGATCGTGGTGACGGCGAGCAGCCGGTCGTCGGCCCGCAGCGGGACGCGCTCGGCCATGTCGTCGAGGAAGTTGGCAAGTGCCCGGCGGGGCACCACCACTCCCTTGGGCCGGCCCGTGGAGCCGGATGTGTAGATCACGTACGCGGGGTGCTCCGGGTGGACCGGTGCGTTCCGCTCACTGTCGGACCATGCTTCCTGTGACGGCCGGTGCAGTGTCTCGCGCACCGCGGCGTCGTCCAGGAGCACGACGGCCGTGCCGCCGGGCAGCCTGCGGGCCGTGTCGGTGGTCGAGATCGCCAGCGTGGGCCGGGCGTCAGCCAGGGTGTACGCCAGCCGCTCCGCCGGGAACTCGGGATCCAGCGGCAGATAGGCCGCGCCGGAACGCAGCACGGCCAGCAGCGCTACCAGCATGTCGACGCCGCGGGGCAGTACGACGGCGACGACGCCGCCCGGCGCGGCCCCTCGCTCGACCAGGAGGCGGGCCAACGCGGTGACGTCCGCGTCCAGTTCGGAATAGGTCAGCGACGTGTGCGGATCCTGCGCCGCCGGCGCTCCGGGCGTGGCCCGGGCGCGGCGGGCCAGCAGCAGGTCGACGCCGTCGGACGGAACGTCGCGCACTGGTCCCGTGCCCGCGGCCCGCAGGCGCGCGTGCTCGGCGTCGTCCATGAGATCCAGCGCGCCGATGGGCCGGTCGGGCTCGGCCGTGGCCTCGGAGAGCAGGCGTACCAGACGGGTGGCGAGGGTTTTCGCCCGCTCCTCGTCGTAGAGGTCGGCCGCGTAGCTGAGCGTGCCGGTGATGCCGGCCGGTACGCCGTCCTCGGTGCGGTGCTCGGCGAAGGTGAAGGAGAGGTCGAACTTCTCCGTGTCCAACGGGAATTCCTCGGGCACCGATTCCAGACCCGGCAAGCCCATGGCCCAGTCGGCCTGAGCCGCGTTCTGCAGGTTCAGGGCCACCTGGAACAACGGATGGCGGGCCATCGACCGACTCGGGTTGAGCGCCTCCACCAATCGCTCGAACGGCAGGTCCTGGTGGGCGTAGGCGGCCAGGTCCGTGGTCCGGACCCGGTCGAGGAGCTCGGTGAAGGCGGGGTTACCGGAGACGTCCGTACGCAGTACCAGGGTGTTGACGAAGAAGCCGACCAGATCGTCGAGCGCCTCGTCGGTACGTCCGGCGATGAGGCTGCCTATCGGAATGTCCTCGCCGGCGCCCAGGCGCGACAGCAGGGCGGACAGACCGGCCTGGAGGACCATGTAGACGCTCGCCTGGTGGGTACGCGCGATCTCGGCCACCCGCTGGTGCAGTTCGGCGGGGAGCTCCAAGGCGACCTTGCCGCCCCGGAAGCTCGTCACGGCCGGACGGGGCCGGTCCGTGGGCAGGGACAGCTCCTCCGGGAGACCGGCGAGGGCTTCCTCCCAGTAACGCAGCTGCCGGGACACCGCACTGCTCTCGTCGTTCTCGTCGCCGAGCACGGCACGCTGCCAGAGCGCGTAGTCGGCGTACTGGACGGGCAGCGGCTGCCAGTCCGGCCGGTGTCCGGCCACCCTGTGCCGGTAGGCCGTGGCCAGGTCCGACAGCAGGGGTGCCAGCGACCATCCGTCGGCGGCGATGTGGTGCATGGTGACCGCGAGGACGTGGACGTCGGGAGCGAGGGCGAACAGTCGGGCCCGCACCGGGATATCGGTCGTGAGATCGAATCCCCGGCTCACCTCGGCGGCCAGCAGACCAGGCAGCGACGCCTCGGTCGCGTCGGTGGTCTCCAGCCGCAGTTCGGCCTCGTCCGGCCCGAGCACGTGCTGGACCGGCGCGCCGCCGGTCTCGGCGAAGACGGTCCGGAACACCTCGTGCCGCTGCAGCAGGTCACGCAGCGCGGCGCTGAGGGCGTCCAGGTCGAGATCACCGGTGAGCCGCAGCGCGAACGGCAGGTTGTACGCCGAGACGGCCTGCTCGTCGAAGCGGTTCAGGAACCACAGCCGACGCTGCGCGTAGGACAGCGGAACGGCCTCGGGGCGCGGCATCGGCGTGAGGGCGCGGCGCCCGTCCTGGGCGAGCAGGAGCTGTGCGCTCAGCCGGGAAACCGTCGGCGCTTCGAACACCGCGCGGATCGGCAGTTCCCGGTCGAAGGCCGACCGGATCCGGCTGATCAGCCGGGTGGCGAGCAGAGAGTGCCCGCCCAGATCGAAGAAGTTGTCATGGACGCCGACCTCCGGCACCCCGAGCATCTCCTCGAACAGGTAGCACAGGATCTCCTCCTGCGGCGTGCGCGGAGCTGCCGAGGTGCCGTTCCCGCCCCGGAGCACCGGTGCGGGCAGCGCCTTGTGGTCGACCTTCCCGTGAGCCGTGAGGGGCAGTTCGTCGAGGGTCACGAACGCCTGCGGGATCATGTACTCGGGCAGGGACGCCGAGAGGTGTGCCGACAGGTCCGCGGACGCGGGGGCCGCGGAGGCGTCGGCCGGCACGGTGTACGCCACGAGGCGCTGGTCCCCCGGCTGGTCCTCCCGCACGGTCACCGTGGCCGTTCCGACGGCCGGGTGCGCCGTCAGGACGGCCTCGATCTCGCCCAGTTCGATCCGGAAGCCGCGCAGCTTGACCTGACCGTCGTCCCGGCCGACGTACACCAGCTCGCCGTTCCGGTTCCACTTGGCCAGGTCGCCGCTTCGGTACATGCGGCTGCCGGGCCGGCCGAACGGGTTCGCCACGAACCGCTCAGCCGTCAGCGAGGGCTGGTGCAGGTATCCCCGTGCCAGCCCTTCGCCGGCCAGATACAGGTCACCGGTCACTCCCTCGGGCACCGGCTGCAGGCCCTCGTCCAGCACGTAGAGCTGGGCACCGGTCTGGGGGCGGCCGATGGGCACCGGGCCGTCCGGCACTGTCGCGCCGGGGGCTATCCGGAACTCCGCGCAGTTCACCGTCGCCTCGGTCGGCCCGTACACGTTGCGCACCGTCACGTCGGGGTGCTGTGCACGCCACTCCCGCAGCACCGCGCCGTTCAGCGGCTCGCCGCCGAGCAGCAGGTCGCCCGTGGGCGAGTAACCGGCCGGCAGCGCGGTGAGCAGCGGCAGGTGGCTCGGGGTCGCCTTGAGGAAGGTGGCGGGCGTCTCGGCGAGTCCGGCGGCCTCGTCCGGCGTCGGCTCCGTCAGCGAGGCGAGGTTGACGCAGCCGCCCACCAGCAGCGGGGTGTAGAGGCCGGTCACGGTGAGGTCGAAGGAGACGGGCGAATGGACCAGCGCCACTCCGCGCGCCGACGCGTACTCACGGCTGGTGAAGGTCAGGTAGTCGGTGAGCGAGCGATGCTCGATCACGACTCCCTTGGGCCGGCCGGTCGAACCCGAGGTGTAGATGACGTACGCCGCGTCGCACATCGACACCGGCCGCGGCCGGTCGGCGTCGGTGACGGCCTCGTCGGACGCCGCGGCCAGCGCCGCCGCCACGTCCGGCCCGTCCAGTTCGACGACGGGGGCGGCCGTGGCCGACAGGAGGGCGACGGTGGAGGCGTCGCCCAGCGCGACCGCCGGGGCCGAGTCGTCGAGCATGAAGGAGATGCGGTCGGCCGGGTTGCCGGGGTCTACGGGCAGGTAGGCGGCCCCCGCCTTGAGCACCGCGAGCAGAGCCACGACCAGCTGCGGCGTTCTGGGCAGTGCGACGGCCACCAGGGCGCCGGGGCCGGCTCCCCGTGCCAGCAGGAGGCGGGCGAGGCGGTTCGACGCCGCGTCGAGCTCGGCGTAAGAGAGCGCTGACCCGGAACCCGTGACCGCCGGGGCGTCGGGGGTGCGTGCCGCCTGCCTCTGGAACAGCTCGGGCAGGGGAACGGCCGGCTCGTCATGGCCTCCCGTCCGGCCGTCGACGACGGGCACAAGTCGCTGCCGCTCGTCCGCGGACAGGATGTCGATGGTGTCGATCAGCTGGTCGGCGTCCTGCACGGCGGAGCGCAGCACTCGGTGCAGACAGGAGGCGAAGCGCTCCACCGTGTCCTGGTCGAAGAGGTCCACGCTGTACTGGATGTCGCCTTGCAGACCGGCGGGCCGGCCGGCCTCGTCGTGCTCCTCCGCGAAGCCGAAGGCCAGATCGAACCGGGCCGCGCCGAGGTTGACGACATAGGGGCTCACCTCCAGCCCCTTCATCGCACTCGTGTAGTCGGGCAGGTTCTGCAGGTTGAGCAACACCTGGAACAGGGGGTGCCTCGCCAGTGAGCGGGTCGGGTTGATCGCCTCAACCAGCCGCTCGAAGGGGACGTCCTGGTTGCCGTAGGCGTTGAGGTCGGTATCCCGGACCCGGTCGATCAGCTGGCGGAACGTCGGCCGTCCCGAGGTGTCGGTCCGCAGCACCAGCATGTTGGTGAGGAAGCCGACCATGTCGTCGAGCGCCTCGTCGGTGCGCCCCGCGATCACACTGCCGATCGGGATGTCCGTGCCCGCGCCCAACCGCCGCAGAACGGTGGCCAGGCCGGCCTGCAGCACCATGTAGAGGCTGGCGCCGGTCTCCTGCGCCAGGGTCAGCAACTTCTGATGCAGGTCCGCTTCGAGGCGGTAATACACGGGCATGCCGCGGTAGCTGGCGACAGCCGGGCGTGCCCTGTCGACCGGCAGGTCGAGTTCCAGCGGCAGACCGGCGAGGTTCTGGTGCCAGTACGCCAGCTGCCGGGAGAAGAGGCTGTCCGGATCGTCCTCCTCGCCCATCACCTCCTGCTGCCACAGCGCGTAGTCCGCGTTCTGCACGGGCAGGGGTGTCCAATCCGGCGCCTGTCCGGCGCAGCGCGCCTCGTACGCCCGCGCCAGATCGGTCGCCAGCGGCTTCATCGACCAGCCGTCACCAGCGATGTGATGCAGCACGAACAGCAGGACGTGGTCGTCGTCGTTCAGGGCGAACAGGGCCACGCGCAGGGGCAGTTCGCAGGTGAGGTCGATGCCACGGCGAACCTCTGCCTCCAGCATGCCGTCCAGTTCGCCGGGCACCGCCGCCACCGTCCGCAGGCTCGGGCGCGCCTCGTCGGGGGAGAGGACCTTCTGGTACGGCACGCCCTCGATCTCGGGGAAGACCGTCCGCAGGCTCTCGTGCCGGGCGACGATGTCACCCAGCGCGGCGGTCAGCGCGGCACGGTTCAGCGGCCCGGTGAGCCGGATGGAGATGGGCATGTTGTACGTGGCGCTCTGGCCGTCGAACCGGTTGATGAACCACAGCCGACGCTGGGCGAACGAGAGCGGGACGTGTTCCGGCCTGAGCATGGCTCGCAGTACGCTGCGTCCCGCGCGGGCGTTCTCCAGCTTCGCCCCGAGGGCCTCCACCGTCGGCGCGTCGAAGACCGCCCGAATGGGGAGTTCCACGCCGAAGGCGGAGCGGATCCGGCTCACCAGGCGGGTGGCCAGCAGCGAGTCACCGCCCAGCTCGAAGAAGCTGTCGTCGATGCCCATGTCCGGCTGCGCGAGGATGTCCGCGAACAGGGCCAGCAGCTGCTCTTCGCGCCGGTCGCGCGCGGGACGGCCGGTGACGGTCACGGTGGGTGCGGGCAGCGCCTTGCGGTCCACCTTCCCGTTGGCCGTGAGGGGCAGTCGGTCCAGCAGGACGAAGGCGGACGGAACCATGTAGTCGGGCAGTTCCTCGCCGAGGTGACGGCGCACCGCCCACTCCTGCACCGCCGCGCCGGCCGCGGGAACCAGATAGGCGACGAGCCGGTGCTGGCCGTCCTCCTCCCGGCGGGCCACCACCGCGGCCTGCGCCACCTCGGGCATCCGCGCGACGGACGCCTCCACCTCGCCGAGTTCGATGCGGAAGCCGCGGATCTTGATCTGGTCGTCGGCGCGGCCGACGAACAGCAGTCTTCCCCCGGGCGTCCAGCGCACCAGGTCGCCCACCCGGTACATCCGGGCCCCGGGCGGGCCGAAGGGGTCCGCCACGAAGGACGCCGAGCTGAGACCGGGCCTGGCCCAGTAGCCGGCGGCGAGTCCCTCGCCCGCGATGTACAGCTCGCCGACGACACCGGCGGGCACCGGGCGCAGCGCGTCGTCCAGCACATACACGCGCATGTTGTCCATCGGACCGCCGATGGGCACGATGTCCGCCGGCGGGTTCGCGGCGTCCATGCGGTGGAACGTGGCGAAGCTGGTGGTCTCGGTCGGACCGTAGGTGTCCTTGACCACCATGTGCGGGAAGCGCTCGAGGACGCGTCGGACCGAGTCGGCGGGCACCACGTCACCGCCGGTGAGGAGTTCCTGCACCGGCGCCAGGCAGTCGAGATCCTCGTCGGCCACCAGCCGGAACAGGCCGGCGGTCAGGTGCAGGCCGGTCACCCCGTGGGCGCTCAACAGTCGGCCGAGGGACGCGACGTCCAGGTCCTCGGGGGGTGCGAGCACGATCCGGCGGCCACGCAGGAGCGGCATCCACAGTTCGTAGTTGGAGGCGTCGAACGCGTGCGGGGCGTGCATGAGCACGGTGCCGTGCGCCTCACCGTCGAAGCAGCGGTCCAACGCGAACGCCAGCAGGTCGCGGTGGGTGACCGCCACGCCCTTGGCCTGTCCGGTGGAGCCGGAGGTGTACATGATGTAGGCCAGCTGCGCGGGGTGGGCCTCTGTGCCCGGGTCCGTGGCGGGCTGCTGTACCAACCGCGGATCCTGGTCGACCACGATCCGCGGAAGGCCGTCGGCGAGTGCGGAGTCCGCCGAAGCGGCGTCGACCAGCAGCGCGGCCGCGCCCGTCTCCGCCACGATGCGGTCCTGGCGTGCGAGGGGTGCGCGTGCGTCGAGCGGCACGTACACCGCGCCTGCCTTGAGGACACCGAGCAGCGAGACGACCAGGTGCGGGGAACGGCGTTGCAGGACGGCGACGCGGGAACCGGCGGTCACTCCCGCGTCGAGGAGCAGGTGTGCGAGCCGGTTCGCGGCGGCTTCGAGCTCACGGTAGGTGAGACGCCCGTCCTCCCAGACGAGAGCGGGCGCGTCCGGGACGTGCGCGGCTTGTTCGGCGAAACGTCGGTGCACGGTCCCGCTCAGCGCCGGTACCTCGACCGCGGTGCCGTTCCACGTGGTCAGCACCTGGACGCGCTCAGGTCCGGTCAGCAGTCGCAGCCTCGAGACCGGCTGGTGCGGGTCGTCGGCCATCTGCCTCAGCACCGAGACCGTGCGCTCCCAGACGAGCGCGACCGTCGATGCCTCGAACATGGAGCTCCGGTAGTGCAGCCGACCGGTCAGTCCCTCGTCGCCGGGCTCCTCCGCCAGGACGACGGCGAGGTCGAACTTCTCGACGCCGAGGACGGTGTCGTCCGGGCGCGCCAGAAGGCCGGGGGAGAACGCGTGAGCGGTTGTGCCGGAGCGGCGCACGGTCAGCAGGTGCTGCGTCAGCGGGTGACGCGCCGCGACCAGTTCGGGTTCGGCCTCCCGCAGGATGCGCTCGAACGGCACGTCGTGGGCCAGGGCGGCGGCAACGGTCTCCCGCAGGCGGCCCAGCAACTGGTGCACGCTCGGGTCGCCGGAGACGTCGACGCGCAGGACGGTCGGGCTCGCCGAGAATGCACGCAGACCGGTGGCGTCCATGCCCGGCTGCGCCAGCGCGGCGATCGGCAGGTCGGCGCCCGCGCCCAGGCCGCTGAGCACGACAGCGAAGGCGGCGCGCAGAACCGTCTCCACGTCCACGTCGGCCTGCTGGGCGAGGGCGAGGACCTGCTGCCGCTGGGCGGTCGGCAGCTGGATCGGCACGCTCCTCGAAGGCCGCGTCTCCACTTCCGGGCGCGGCCGGTCGGTGGCGAGCCCCAGTTCCTCCGGCAGGCCGACGAGGTGGTCGGCCCACCATGCGGCCGCCTGCTCGTCCCCTGCCGGGTGCCTCTCCGCGTCCCAGCTCACCGGATCGCCGGTGGTCCTGGCCCGGTAGGCCGTGGCCACATCGCCCAGCAGGCGGCCGGTCGTCCAGTCGTCGCCAGCGATCCGGTGCAGCACCGTCACGAGCACGGCTTCCTCGTCGCTGACCCGGAACAGGGTGAGTCGCACCGGCAGCTGGGCGCTCAGGTCGAATCCCCGAGCGGCCTCCGCGGTGACCGCGTCCTCGTCGTAGTCGGCGAACGCCAGTGGTGCGGTCACGCTCTCGGGCGGCATCACCGCGCCGCCCGGCTCGCCGTCGCGCTCGGGGAACACCGTCCGGAGCGCGTCGTGCCGGGCGAGGACGTCGTGCACTGCTCCGGTCAGCGCCTCCGCGTCGAGCTCGCCGGTCAGGCGCACGGCGAAGGGCACATTGTGGGTGGCGGAGCGATGCTCCTCAAAGCGGTTGATGAACCACAGCCGGCGAGCGGCGTGGGAGATCTCCACCGTGCGCGCCCCGGCGGCGGACACGGCGTCGTCCCGGGCGAGCAGCGCCTCTATACGGTCGGTCAGCGCCTCGACGGTCGGAGCCTCGAAGACGAGGCGGATCGGCACGTCGACGTCGAAGGCGGAGCGGATGCGGCCGACGAGCCGGACCGCGAGCAGGGAGTGCCCGCCGAGCTGGAAGAAGTCGTCGTCGATGCCGATTCCCGGGACTCCGAGGACCTCGGAGTACAGACCGCAGACGATTTCCTGGCTGGGTGTCGAGGCAGCGCGCCGGGCGCCGCCGACGACGCTGGGCTCGGGCAGCGCTGCCTTGTCGACCTTGCCGTTGCCGGTCAACGGCAGCTGGTCCAGGACGACGAAGGCCGAGGGCACCATGTAGGTGGGGAGCAGACGCGCGACGTGCTCGCGGATCTCCTCCGTGTCGGCGTCGTCGGTCACCACGTAGGCCACCAGACGCGGGTCGCCGGAGCGTTCCTCGCGCACCGTCACAACTGCCTGCCGGACGGAGGGGTGGCGCCGGACAGCGGCCTCGACCTCGCCGGTCTCGATGCGGAATCCGCGGATCTTGACCTGGTCATCGGCCCGGCCGGCGAAGGTGATCTCGCCGGTCTCGGTCCAGGCGGCCAGGTCACCGGTGCGGTACATGCGTTCCCCGGCGGAGCCGAAGGGATCGGCGACGAAGCGCTCGCCCGTCAGCGCGGGACGGCGCAGGTATCCGCGGGCCAGTCCGACACCGGCGAGGTACAGCTCACCGACCACGCCCACCTGTACCGGCCGCAGGGCGTCGTCCAGCACATAGGCCCGCACGTTGTCGAGCGGCTTGCCGATGGAGGGTGCGGTCGTGGCGCCGGGATCGGGCGCCACGTTCATGGTGGCAGCGACGGTCGCCTCGGTGGGGCCGTACGCGTTGACCAGATGACGGCCGGGCGCCCAGGAGGAGACCAGTTCGGCGGAGCAGGCTTCGCCGCCCACCATGAGGGAGCGCACCGTCCGGAGGCTGCCACGAGGCATCATCGACAGCGGGGAGGGTGGGATCATCAGGTGAGTCACCTGATGCTCGTCGAGCAGCGCCGCCAGGTCGGGTCCGGGAGCGAGGCGCTCCTCGGGGGCGCAGATCAGCGTGGCACCGGTGAGCAGCGCCTTCGACAGTTCCCAGAAGGAGGCGTCGAAGCTCGGGGACACGAACTGCAGCACCCGGTCGCCGCTGCCGACGCGGTGGTTGCGGCGCTGGACGTGGACCGCGTTGGCCAGACCCAGGTGGCTGATCACGACGCCCTTGGGGCGGCCGGTCGAGCCCGAGGTGTAGATGACGTAGGCGGGATTGAGCAGGTGGGCAGGCGCGGTGCGCTCCTCGTCGGCCACCGGGCCGTCCGGCAGGGCCGCCACTCGGGCCGCGGTCTCCGGGTCGTCGAGCAGCAGGAGGGCGGCGTCCCCGGCGGCCGGCAGGCTCGCCGCGACGCCGGTCGTGGTGATTACCGCAGCGGGGCGCGCGTCCTCCAGGAGGAAGGCGATGCGCTCGTGCGGGTACCGGATGTCGACGGGCAGATAGGCGGCGCCCGACTTGGCCACGGCGAGCACCGACAGTACGAACTCGATCGACCGGGGAAGCGCCAGGGCGACGACCTGCTCCGGTCCGACGCCCTGTGCCGTCAGATGCCGGGCCAGCCTGTTCGCCCGCGCGTCCAGTTCGGCGTACGTCAGCTTGGTCGACTCGAACACGACCGCGACGTCCTGCGGGGTACGGGCGGCCTGGGCCTCGAAAAGCTGGGCGAGGGTGGCCGGCTCGACCGGGTGGTCGGTCTCGTTGAACCGGCTCAGGACCCGGTGCCGGTCGGCCGGCTCCAGGGTCTCCAGCCGTCCGACGAGCCGTTCCGGCTCGCCGGCCAGTGTCTCCAGCAGCCGCCTGGCCTGGTCCAGCAGCGTCTGCGTCTGCCGGGCGTCGAACAGGTCGGGCTGATAGCTGAGCCGCAGGTGCAGCCGGTCCCCGGGCAGCGCGATCAGCGCGATCGGGTAGTGGCTGAAGTCCGTCCCCTCGGAGTCGAGCACCTTCAGCCCGGTGCCGGGCAGACTTTCGGCGTTGTGGTCGACGGGGAAGCTCTCGAACACGGTCATCGTGTCGAACAGATCGGATCCGCCGCCGATCCGCTGGATGGCGCCGAGCCCCAGGTGCTGGTGCGGAAGCAGCTCCGTCTGCTCCGCCTGGATCCGGACGAGCAGGTCCACGAAGGACTCGGCGGGGTCGATCCGGACCCGGACCGGCAGCGTGGTGAGGAACAGGCCGACCATGTTCTCGACACCGCGGAGCTCCGGCGGGCGGCCGGAGGCGGTGGCGCCGAAGACCACGTCGCTGCGGCCGGTCAGCCGGCTCAGCAGCAGACCCCACACGCCCTGGACGACCGTGTTCAGTGTGAGGGAGTGCCGGCGCGCCAGCGTCGTCAGCCTCTTGGTCAGCGAGCGGCTCAGGTCGAGCGTGCTCCGGTCGGGCATCACCGATGCGCGGCCCGGCTCGAGCGGGCGCAGGATCATCGGCTCGAGGCCCTCGAGCACCCGGCTCCAAGCGGCTTCCGCGGCCGGCTTGTCCCGGCCCGCCAGCCACTTCAGGAAGTCCTTGAACGGCGGTACGGAAGGCAGCTCACCGTCATCGACGCCGCCCCGTGCGTAGAGCGTGAACAGCTCCGTCAGCAGGATCGGGATGGACCAGCCGTCCAGCAGGATGTGGTGGTGGGTGAAGAGCAGCCGGCACTTGTCGTCGGCAAGGCGGATCAGCGTGAACCGCAGGAGCGGTGGACGCTCCAGATCGAACCGGCGGGTGCGGTCCTCCTCGGTGAGCCGCGCCAGCTCCGCCTCGCGGCGGTCTTCGTCGAGTCCGCTGAGGTCGTGCTCCTCCCAGGGGACCGCCACCTCCCGGAGCACCAGCTGCACGGGCTGGGAGGAGGTGCGGTGCTGGAAGGACGTACGGAGATTGGCGTGGCGGCGCAGGACGGTGGCGGCGGCCGCCTGGAAGACCTCGGCGTCCAGCCGGCCCTCCAGATCCACGCCCAGCTGTGAGGTGTACAGGTCCACACTGCGGTCGTCGTAGAGGCTGTGGAACAGCAGGCCTTCCTGCAACGGCGTCAGGGGCAGGATCGCTTCAACTGCGGATGTACTCACTCCGGCAACCTCCACTCGGATTCGAACATGTGCAATTCGTCATCGGACAGGGACACCAGCGACAGGTCCATCGCCGTGTCGCTGCCTGACGCCGGCGACGCGGTGGAAGCCTCTTCGGCTGCCGGTGTGACGTCCTGGGCCGTCTCGGCGACGGCCGCCATGGCCACCACCGTCTTGTGTCGGAAGACATCGCGGGCCGTGAGCACCAGGCCCGCGGCGCGCAGTCGGCTCACGAGCTGAATGGAGATGATGCTGTCTCCGCCCAGGTCGAAGAAGTTGTCGTCGATGCCGACGGTCTGCAGGGCCAGGACCTCGGCCATGACCGCGCACAGGGTCGCTTCCCGCTCGTCCCTGGGCGCCCGGCCGGTGGACGCGCTGGAGAAGTCGGGGGCGGGCAACGCACGGCGGTCGAGCTTGCCGTTCACCGTCATCGGCAGCGCGTCGAGCGGTACGAACGCGGCGGGCACCATGTACTCGGGCAGCCGCTGCTCCGCGAAGGTCCGCAGAGCGGTGACCAGCTCTCCCAACTGGCGTGATGCCAAGGGGTTGTTGACGTACGCCTGCGGATCGAGCTCCGCGGTGGCCAGATAGGTCCCGGCCGTTTCCTCCTCGTCCGCCCCGAAGACGGCGTCCAGCCTTCCCGGCGCACCCGGGGCGTACGAGACGCGGACCTGTCGTCCGTGCCTCTCGGCCAGTTCGAAGAGCGTCTCGGGGTCGATGCCGGGCTCGTCCGGACGGCTCAGTGCCGCCAGGGCCTCCTCGACCTCCCGGCCCTCCGCCAGTGCCTGCGTCGCCGCCTGTTCACCGGCCACCCTCGCGTCCGGGATGCCGGTCACCCGGAAGGGGCCGTCCTCGTGCACGGCCAGCCTGCGCCGGAGGTCGTCGAGGTTCGTCACCTCGACGCCGTACCGCAGACGCGGCACGTCGGAGAGGTCCCGCACGCCGCTGGGAGCGGTCCGCAGCACGACGTCGTAGCGGTGCCGCACCAACTCGTTGGCGCCCGTGCCACGCTTGATCTGTACGTCCACGGTGTCGATCGCCGGGATCCGGCGGGCGACCGCGGCGAAGTACTCGGGGTCGACCAGGAGTTCCTTCTCCATCATGATCGCCTGCTCGACCGCTCGGGACAGCTCCGCCCCGCCCTGCTGAGGGGTCCGCTGGTGCAGCCGGATCGCGGTCTGGAACCACCGCTGGGTGCGCAGGTTCCTCTGGTCGCCGAGGAAGATCGCGCCTCCTGGTGTCACCAGCCGCGTCAGCGATTCCAGCAGGTCCGTGAGGTACGAGGCGTGCGGGAAGTACTGCGCCACCGAGTTGATGACCACGGTGTCGAAGAAGTTCGCGGGCAGGCCATCCAGTTCGTGCGCGGCACTGACCCTGAGTTCCACCCGGTCCGCCAGCTCCGGCTGCCTCGCGACCTGTCTGCGCAGGACGGCGATCGCCTCGGCGGAGAAGTCGACGCCCCAGTAGGCCTCGACCTCCGGCGCCACCTTGGCCAGCAGCAGACCACTGCCGACGCCGATCTCCAGCACCCGGCGCGGGCGCAGACCGCGGATGCGGTCGACGGTCGCGTCCCGCCACTCCCGCATCTCGTCGATCGGGATGTCGTCGCCGGTGTAACTGCTGGCCCAGCCACTGAAGTCCTCGCCGAATTCCTCCGGGCGCTCAGCGCCGTACATCAGCTCGTAGACCTGCTGCCACTGGTCGATCTGCTCTTCGGCGGTGTCCGTCTCCTGCGTGGAGGGGTCCGCGTTGGGCACCACGTAGGCCACCAGCTGCGGATCGCCCGGACGGTCCTCACGGACCGTCACCACGGCTTCCTCCACGTCGGGGTGCAGGCGCAGCTCCGCCTCGATCTCGCCGGTCTCGATGCGGTAGCCGCGCACCTTGACCTGGTCGTCGACGCGGCCGACGAACTCCTGGTCGCCGTCGGCGAGCCAGCGCACCAGGTCCCCCGTGCGGTACATCCGCTCGCCCGGGCCGCCGAACGGGTCGGCGACGAAACGCTCCGCCGTCAGGGGCGCACGGTTGAGGTATCCACGGGCCAGCAGCCCGCCTGCGATGTAGAGCTCGCCAGGTACGCCAACGGGGACCGGCTGCAGGGCTGCGTCGAGCACGTACATCCGGGTGTTCCACGCCGGTCCGCCGAGCGTGACCACACCGGGCCGCAGCTCGTCACCCGGGGCGATCCGGTAGACGCTGCAGCCGACCGTCGTCTCGGTCGGGCCGTACTCGTTGTGCACCGTGGCCTGCGGGTTGCGGGCCCGCCAGTCCGCCAGTGCGGAGTCGGTGAGCGCCTCGCCCCCGATGACCAGGTCCCCGGCCGGGGAGAACGCCGGCGGCAGCGCGTCGAGCAGCCGCAGATGGGTCGGGGTGACCTTGAGGAACTCCAGCGGCGTCGCTTCCAGTGCCTCGACGGTCTGCCGGTCCTCCTCCAGGGGAGCCACGTGCAGGCAGCCGCCGGAGAGCAGCGGTCCGAACAGCGCGGTGACCGTGAGGTCGAAGGAGATCGGCGAGTGCAGCAGCGCCGCACCGCCGTCGAGCGCCGGGTACGCGTCCCGTGCCCAGTCGAGGTACTGGAGGACCGTGGCGTGGTTGATCACCACGCCCTTGGGCCGTCCCGTCGACCCCGACGTGTAGATGACGTACGCGACGTTGGCCTGGTGCACCCGCCCCGTCCGCTCGTCGTCGGTGAGGTCGTGATCGGGCCCCTGTGCGAGTTCTGCCGCCGTCTCCTGCGTGTCCAGCCACAGCCGCGGCCGGTCGTCGTCCGGCGGCAGCTGTACGGCGCCCGCCGTCGAGCAGAGCACGAGGCAGGGGTTCGCGTCGTCGAGCATGAACCCGACCCGCTCCACGGGATGGCGCGGGTCCAGCGGCAGATAGCCGGCGCCCGCCTTCAGCACCGCGAGCACGGCGACAACCTGTTCGACCGAAGGCCGCAGCGCGATTGCCACGAGCTTTTCCGGTCCGACGCCGCGCTCGACGAGCAACCGGGCGAGGCGGTTGGCCCGCCGGTTGAGCGTCGCGTGGTCCAGCCTCTCCTCGCTGCCGAGCAGGGCGGGGGCCCGCGGAGTGCGGGCCGCCTGCTCCTCGATGCGGCTGACCAGCGTGCCCGTGGGGGCGGGGCGTTCGGTGTCGTTCCAGTCGACCAGCAGGCGGCGGCGCTCGTCCTCGCCCATGATCTCCAGAGTGTCGAGTGTCTGGTCCGGGTCCTGAACGGCACTGGTCAGCAACCGGGTCAGCCGCTGCACGAAACCCTCGACCGTTTCCCGGTCGTACAGGTCGCCGGCGAACTCCACGGAGCCGTTCATGCCGGCCGGGAGACCGGCTTCGTCATGCGTCTCGGTGAAGCCGAACATCATGTCGAAGCGGGCCACCTTCATCCCGACGAACGCCTCCTCACTGCGCACCTCGGGCAGTGCGAGTGCGGGCGTGGCGTCGTTCTGCAGGCCGAACGCGACCTGGAAGAGCGGATGCCTGGAGGGGTCGCGCTCCGGCTTGATGGCGTCCACCAGCCGCTCGAACGGCATGTCCTGGTTCGAGTACGCGGCCAGGTCCGTCCGGCGTACGCGGTCCAGCAGCTCCCGGAAGGTGGGGTTGCCCGACGTGTCGTTGCGCAGCACCAGGGTGTTGACGAAGAAGCCGACCAGATCCTCGACCGCCTCGTCTGTGCGGCCCGCGATCGGGCTGCCGAGCGGGATGTCCGTGCCCGCGCCGAGCCTGGTCAGCAGCGTCGCGAGGCCGGCCTGCAGAACCATGAACACGGTGACACCGCAGCTACGGGCGAGTTCGGTCAGCCCGCGGTGTGTCTGTTCGTCGACGCGGAAGACGACGTCGTCGCCCCGGTAGCTGGGCACCGGCGGACGGACCCGGTCGGTCGGCAGGGCCAGGTGGTCCGTCATGCCGTCCAGCGCCTGCGTCCAGAAGTCGAGCTGGCGGGCGAAGACGCCTTCCGGGCCGGCCTGCTCGTCCAGCAGCTCGTGCTGCCACAGGGTGTAGTCGCCATACTGGACCGGCAGCGGCTCCCAGTCCGGTTCCTGTCCGTGCAGCCGTGCCGCGTAGGCGGTGCTGATGTCCCGGCACAGCGGCCCCATCGACCAGCCGTCGCCGGCGATGTGGTGGAGCACGATGAGCAGCACGTGCGACTCGGGTTCCAGACGCAGCAGTTCGACACGGAGCGGCGGATCGACCTCGAGGTCGAACAGTCGACGCGCCCCCTCGGTCAGCGCCGCTTCCACCCGGTCCGCGGACACCGCGGTGACGGGCAGGTCGATCCGGACCTCCTCGGGGGCCAGGATCCGCTGCCAGGGGACTCCCCCGTCGTCGGGGAAGACCGTTCGCAGTGCTTCGTGCCGGGCGACGACATCGGCGATCGCCGAGCGCAGCGCCCCGGCGTCCAGTGGGCCGGTCAGTCGCATCGCGACGGGCATGTTGTACGTCGCGCTGCTGCCCTCGTACCGGTCGATGAACCACAGCCGCCGCTGCGCGTGCGACAGCGGCAGCCGGTCGGGACGCTCGACGGGACGCAGGGCGGGGCGTCCGGGCGCCGCTTGGTCGAACCATTCGGCCACACCGGCGACCGTCGGATTGTCGAACAGCACCCGTACCGGCAGCTCCGCCCCGAAGGTCGTCCGGATGCGGCTGGCCAGCCGACTGGCCAGCAGGGAGTGTCCGCCCAGCTCGAAGAAGTCGTCGTCGGCTCCGACACCGGGCACGTTCAGCACGTCGCTGAAGAGGGTGCTGAGCACCTGTTCGTGAACGGTCCTGGCGGGGCGTCCGGTGACGGTCGGGGCCTGCGGCGCCGGGAGGGCGGCGCGGTCCAGCTTGCCGTTGGGCGTCAGCGGCCATGCCGTGAGGACCACGTAGGCCTGCGGCGCCATGTACTCGGGCAGGGCGGAGGCGACCGTGGCGCCGACCGCTTCCAGGTCGACGTCGAGGGCGGGTCCCTCCTCCGCCAGGAGGTAGGCGACCAGGCGCGCGTCGCCCGGCTGATCCTCCCGGACCGCGACCACGGCTTCCGCGACACCTTCCGCATGGGTCAGGACGGCCTCGATCTCCGCGGGTTCGATCCGGAACCCCCGCAGCTTGACCTGGTGGTCGGTCCGGCCGAGGAAGTCCAGCTCGCCGTCGGCGCGCCGACGGGCCAGGTCGCCGGTGCGGTACATCCTGGCGCCGGGCGGGCCGAACGGATCGGCGACGAACCGGTCGGCGGTCAGGCCCGCCCGGTTCCAGTATCCGCGGGCCAGTGGCAGGCCCGCGAGGTAGAGCTCGCCCGTGACACCGATGGGTGCGAGGGACAGCGTGGAGTCCAGCACCAGGGCCCGGGCGTGCGGAATGGGGGTGCCGATGGTGGGGCGACCGGCGGTGAGCGGACCGGTGACCGTCGCGCAGACCGTGGTCTCGGTGGGTCCGTAGGCGTTGATCATGGTGCGGCCCGGGGCCCACCGTTCGACCAGGTCGGCGGCGGTGGCCTCCCCGGCCACCACCAGCGTGTCCAGAGTCGGCAGTTCCTCGTCCCCCACCGCGCCGAGCGGGGTCGGCGGGATCGTGGCGTGGGTGACCTCGTGCTCGGCGATCAGCTCGGCCAGCGCCGGCCCCGGCAGGAGACGGTGCTTGGGTGCCAGGACCAGCGTGGCGCCGGTCAGGAGCGCCATGCAGATCTCCCAGACGGAGGCGTCGAAGCTCGGCGAGGCGAACTGCAGAACGCGGCTGGCGGGGCCCGCGCCGAACCGGTCGGCGTGCAGCGCCGCCAGCCCGGCCAGCGCGGCGTGCGTGACGACGACGCCCTTGGGCCGGCCCGTCGAACCGGAGGTGTAGATCATGTACGCCGCGTTGGCGACGACCGGGACGCCCGTGCGCTCGGCCGCCCCGAGGTCGCCTTCGGGTGTCTCGGCCAGCGCGGTGACGACCTCGGGGTCGTCGACGCACAACCGCGCGACGCCGTCGACGACGGGCAGGGCGTACTGCGCCTCCTCGGAGGTGATGACGAGCACCGGCCGAGCGTCCGTGAGCATGAACTCGATCCGGTCCTGCGGGTACTCCGTGTCGACGGGCAGATAGGCGCCGCCCGCCTTCGCCACCGCGAGCACCGCCACGATCCACTCGACGGAGCGGGGCAGGGCCACGGCGACGAAGCGCTCGGGTCCCACACCTCGGTCCACGAGCAGCCGGGCGAGCCGGTTGGCGCGCCGGTTCACCTCGTCGTAGCTGAGTTCCTGGTCCTCCCAGCGCACGGCGGGCGCCTGCGGCGCACGGGCGACCACGCGTTCGAACAGTTCGGCGAGAGGGCCGTCCGCGACGGGGTCGGTGGATCCGGAGCCGCTGCGGACCAGCTCGGCGGTCTCGTTCTCGTCGAGCAGGCCGAGTCTGCCCACCCGGCGCCCGGGGTCCTCGGCGAAGACGGACACCACCCGTGCCAGGCGGTCCAGCATCGCCCGGGCGCCCGCGGTGTCGAGCAAGTCGGGTTGGTAGGTGATGCGCAGTTCCATCCGGTTTCCGGGGAACGCGTGGAAGACGAACGGATAGTGGCTGGCGTCGGTGCTCTCGGCGGAGGTCACTTCGAGACCGATCCCGCTCAGGTCGGGCAGCGCCTGCTGGAGGGGGAAGTTCTGGAAGGACATGACGGTGTCGAACATGTCGCGGTGGCCCGCGGCACGCTGGATGTCGGCCAGCCCGAGGTGGTGGTGGTCGAGCAGTGCCGTCTGGCGCTCCTGCAGGAGCTTCGCCGTCTCCAGGAGGGTCTGGTCCGGCCGGACCGTCGCACGGACCGGCAGCGTGTTGATGAACATGCCGATCGCGTCCTCGACACCCGGGAGTTGTGCCGGGCGGCCGGAGACGGTCGTGCCGAACACTACGTCCGTTCTGCCGGTGAGCCGGGAGATCAGCACCGCGAGCGCGGACTGCACCACGGTGCTCGGAGTGATGCCGTGCCGACGCGCGACGGCCGACAGCGCGGCCGTGGTCTCCTCGGACAGCTCGGTCGTCAGTCGTGACGGGACGACGACTTCCCCCGAGCGGTCCGGCGGCGCCAGCAGGGTGGCCTCGTCGAGGCCGGCCAGCTCACGGCTCCAGGCCCGTTCCGCCCTGTCCCGGTCCTGGCTGCCGAGCCACTGCAGGTAGTCACGGTAGGCGGACGGGGTCGTCCGGGTCCTGGTGCCGCCCCCGTACACCTCGAAGAGTTCGGCGAAGAGCATCGGCATCGACCAGCCGTCCACCAGCATGTGGTGGTTGGTGAAGAGCAACCGGTGGTGGTCGTCGCCCAGACGTACAACGGTGAAGCGCAGCAGCGGGGCCTTGCCGAGGTCGAACCTGTGACCGCGTTCCCGTTCGACGATGCGCTGCAGTCGGGTCTCGCGTTCGTCCGCCTCCAGGTCGCCGAGGTCGGTCTCCGTCCACGGCAGCCGCACCGAGTCCACGACAACGGCGACGGTGTCGCGCAGCCCCTCCTGACGGAATTCCGTGCGCAGGATGGGGTGCTTACGGATCAGCTCGTCCCAGGCGCTGCGCAGACGCGCCACGTCCAGTGCGCCACGCACGTCCAGGGTGAGCAACGAGGTGTAGAGGTCGGCCTGTCCCTCGCTCAGCAGGCTCTGGAACATCAGGCCCTGCTGGAGCGGGGCGAGCGGCAGCACGTCGACGAGGCCGGGCTGAGCCGCCTCCAGCAGCTCCACCTCCCGCAGGGACAGCGACACGAGCGGGAAGTCGGACGGGGTCCGGCCGCCGGCGCCGGGTCGGGCGGCGTACGCGGAGAGCGCGTCCACCGCCCGCAGCCACGCCTGCGAGAGCTGCTCGACATCGTCCTCGCCGAGCAGTTCTCCGGCGTAGGTCCAGGTCGCGACGAGGGCCGGGCCGTCCGGCAGGTCATGGGTGGCCAGCGTCAGGTCCACGGCGTGCTCCAGCGGCATCTCCGGATCGGCTCCGCCCAGCGGGCCGGCCGTGCCGACGGGCGTCCAGTCCTGATCCGGCTGCCCGGCGGCGAACCGGCCCAGATAGTTGAAGCCCCACTCGGCGGACGGCAGGTCCGCCAGTTCCCCGGCGGTGCGCGGGTTGAGGTACCGCAGGAAACCGTAACCCTCCCCGTTGCCGGGGACGGCCTTGACCTGTTCCTTGATCCGCTTCACCGTCTGGCCGACCGACGGGCCGCCGGCGGCGACGTCGCCCCAGTCCAGCGGACCGGGGTCGAGCCGGACCGGGTGCTGTTCCGTGAACCAGCCGATCGTCCGGGACAGGTCGACGCCGTCGTCGTGCCGGCCGTGGCTCTCCACGTCCACCAGCGGTCCGTCGGCGTGCTGGCCCCGGCGGCGCCGCCAGTCGGCGACGGCTATGGCGAAGCCGGCCAGCAACACTTCCGTGACACCGGTGGAGAAAGCCGCGGGCAGCGTGGTGAGAAGCGGCACGGTCTGCTCGGTGGGAACCGTCACGGTGAGCGTGCGGGCCGTGGAGGCGACGTCCCGGGCGGGGTCCAGTGCGCGGCCGGCGGCCGACAGGTCGCCCGGGCGCAGCAGACCCGTCCAGTACGGCAGCTCCTGCTCCCGGTCCGGGGTCCGCGCCAGTTCACTCAGGCGCGTTCCCCAGGCACGCAGCGACGTCTCCACCGGCGGGAGCTGGGCCGCACGGCCGGCGACGTGGTCCTCCCAGGCGATCCGCAGGTCCTCCAGCAGGATGCGCCAGGACACGCCGTCGACGGACAGGTGGTTGATGCTCAGCAGCAGCCGGCCGGGCCGGGCCGGGCCGACGTCGAACCACACGGCGTCGAGCACGCCGCCCGCAGCCGGGTCCAGTCTCGCCTGCGCCTGCGGCACAGCGCGCTCGACGGCGGCGTCGAGGGCCGCCCGGTACGCCTCGTCGCCGTCCTGTTCCGCGATGACCGCGATGCGGGAGAGCCATGCGTCGACGCGTACCTGTCCCGGTTCGCGCACGACCAGCCGCCAGGAGTCGTCGTCCGGGTCCAGCCGCAGCCGGAGGGCGTCGTGGTGATCGACCACGGCCTGCAGCACTGCGCGCAGGCGGTCCTCGGTGACGCCGACCGGCAGCGACAGCACAAAGGCCTGGTGGAACCCGGCGATCGGTCCGCCGGTCTCCCACTGCGCGTGCATGATCGGCGTCAGCGGAACCTCGCCGGTCGCGGCCGGCCCGGGAGCGCGGACCTCGTCCGTGACGGGCGTCGCCCACGCCGCCAGTTCGGCGACGGTGCGGCGGGTGAAGACGTCACGGGGGCTGATCGCCAGTCCGGAGCGGCGGGCACGGCTCACCAGCTGGATGGAGACGATGCTGTCGCCGCCCAGTGCGAAGAAGTCGTCGTCGACGCCGACCTCGGGCAGCCCCAGGACGTCCTGGAACAGCGCGCACAGGGTGTGCTCCGCGGGGGTGCTCGCGGGCCGGGAGGTCGTCGTGGCGGCGAAGTCGGGGGCCGGCAGGGCGGACACGTCGAGCTTGCCGTTCACCGTCAGCGGCAGGTCGTCGATCAGGACCACCGCTGCCGGGACCATGTACTCCGGCAGGGAGCGAGCGAGGTGGGCACGGAGTTCCGCCGGTTCGCCGGTTCCGCCGACCGTGACCGCGTAGGCCACCAGCCGGGTCGTCCCGTCCGTACGGGCCACCACCGCCGACCGGGACACCGCGGGGTGCGCGGACAGCACCTGCTCGATCTCGCCGAGCTCGATGCGGTGGCCGCGGATCTTCACCTGTTCGTCGGCGCGTCCGAGGTACTCGATCTGGCCGTCTGCGGACCAGCGCACCACGTCGCCTGTGCGGTACATCCGCTCGCCGGGGGCGAAGGGGTCGGCGACGAAGCGGTCCGCCGTCAGCGCGGGCCGGCCGATGTAGCCCCGCGCCACCTGGGCGCCCGCGACGTACAGCTCTCCCGGCGCGCCCGGGGGGACCGGTCGCAGCGCCGCGTCGAGCACGTAGGCCCGCACGTTGCGCAGGGGGCGGCCGACCACCGGCTGCTCCCCGTCGCGCAGCGGATACGACAGGGTGTCGATCGTGCATTCGGTGGGACCGTAGAAGTTGTGGCTGGACGTCGTGTCTGCCGCACGCAGCCGGGCCCACAGGTCGGGGCCGAGCGCCTCACCGCCCAGCATCAGCGTCCGGGGTGCCGTGCCGGTGTCGTCGAGGAGACCCGCCTCCACGAGCTGGGCGCAGTAGGACGGGGTGACGTCGAGGAAGTCGACGCCGTGTTCGGCGACGTAGGAGACGAGCGCCGACGGGTCGCGTCGTACGTCGTCGTCGATGACGTGGAGTTCGTGTCCGGCGAGCATCCACAGGACGCCGTCGAAGGACGTGTCGAACGACAGCGACGCGGTCATCGCTGCCCGGAACCTCCGTCCGCTGGCGGCGGCCACCTCCGGCTCGAAGAGGCCGTGCTGGTGGGCGGTGAAGAGGTGCATCAGGTTGCGGTGCTCGACTCCGACGCCCTTGGGGACGCCGGTGGAGCCGGAGGTGTGGATGAGGTAGGCCAGGTTCTCCGGGCGCACCGTGCCGTTCAGTTCGTCGGTGGTGAGGTTGTGGGAGGGCAGCCCGTCCAGTGCGGCGGCGGTCTCCGGGGCGTCCAGCGGCAGGGGCGGGACTCCCGCGTCGGCCGTGGGGAGGGAGCCGGCCAGGGCCCGGGTGGTCACCACGGCGACCGGGCGGGTGTCCTCGAGGACGAAGCGGATCCGCTCGGCCGGCAGCGCGGGCTCGATGGGCACGTACGCGCCGCCCGCCTTCAGCACGGCGAACATCGCGACGATCGTGTCCGCACCGCGCGGCAGCAGCAGGCCGACCACCCGATCCGGACCGACACCGCGGCCGGCCAGAACACGGGCGAGCCGGTTGGCGCGGGCGTTGAGCTGTCCGAAGGTCAGTGCTCCGTCGGCACCGACGACCGCCGTCCGGTCGGGCGTCCGCTCGGCGTGCTGTTCGAGCAGCTGGACGACCGTTCCCCCGACGACCGGCTCGGCCTCGCCGTGCCCCCAGCCCAGGACGGTGGAGAGGGCCGCGGTGTCCAGCAGGTCCACGCGCCCGACCGGCTGCTGCAGGTCGTCGGCGAACTGCTTCAGGACGTGGGACAGTCCCGCGGCCACGGCTCGCGCCTGCTCGGCGGGGATGACGTCGGTGCGGTGTCCCACACGCAGTCGCAGCGAGTCGCCCGTCATCACAGCGATGCTCAGCGGGTAGTGGGTGTCGTCGCGGCCGCTGATACCCGCCACGCGCAAGCCGCCGTCAACGGTCTGGAGCGAGCCGGGCGGGAACGGGTAGTTCTCGATGACCAGCAGGGTGTCGAAGAGGTCTCCGACACCGCCGAGGCGCTGCACGTCGGCCAGGGGCAGGTGCTGGTGCGCGGTCAGTTCGGCCTGCTCGTGCTGCAGTCGCACGAGCAGCTCGTGGACGGGTTCCCCGGTGGTGAAAGCCGCTCTGACCGGCAAGGTGTTGATGAACAGACCGATCATCGATTCCACGCCGTCGACCTCCGGGGGACGACCGGCGACAGTCCCTCCGAAGACCACGTCCTGCGATCCGACGAGGCTGCCCAGCAAGATCGACCAGGCACCCTGCACGAGGGTGCCGAGCGTGACGCCGTACCTGCGGCCCGCGCGTCCCAGCGCGGCGGTGAGCGCGGCGCCGAGATCCACCTCGATCTCGGCCACGGCGCCCCCGGCCGGTGGCGCGTCCCGCCGGGCGAGACGGGTCGGGCCGGGCAGGGCGGCCAGCGCGGTGCGCCAGGCGTCCTCGGCCGCCCCCCGATCCTGCTTCCGCAGCCACTCGAAGTACCGGTGGTACGGGACGGTCGGCGCCGTGACGGCGGCATCGGCCGTCTTCCCGCTCGCCGAGTACTCGGTGAGGATCCCGCTCAGCAGCAGCGGGACGGACCAGCCGTCCAGCAGGAGGTGGTGGTGGGTGAAGACCAGTGTCCGGCGGTCCGTCTCCGTCCGCGCCAGCAGGAATCGGAAGAGTGGCGGACGGTCCGGCACGAAGCGCGGCTGAGCGGCCAGGACCCGGTCGAGCTCGTCGGCTCGCGCCCGCTCGTCGAGGCCGCGCAGATCCAGCTCCTGCCACGGCACGTCGAACGCGCGGGGCACGAACTGCAAAGGCTCGTCCGCCCCGTCGTTCCAGAAGCCCGCCCGCAGCTGGGGGTGGCGGTGCAGCACCGCGGTCACGGCGTCACGCAGCCGCGCCGGGTCGACCCGTCCCGCCAGATCGAAGCGGAACTGCACCGTGTAGGCGTCGGGCCGGTCCGTGTCGTACGCGGCGTGGAAGAGCAGACCGTGCTGTAGCGGTGCGAGCGGCAGGACGTCGGCCAGCTGGCCGGCCTCGGCCGTCAGCACGTCCAGCCGGTGCTGGGTCACCGGGGCGAGCGGCACGTCGGCGGACGTGATGCCGCCGCTGTCGGGGTCGGCGGCGTGTGCGGCGAACCCCTGCAGGGCCACGCGCCAGCGATCGGCCAGCGCGTGCAGCTCGCCCTCCTCCAGGACGCCGTCCGGCCAGGAGAGCACCGCGGTCAGCTCAGGCCCGGTGGGCCGCTCGTGCACCACCACGTCGACCTGCACCGCGTGCCGGACGGGCATCGTCGGGTCCTCGGCTCCCGTGAACCCGTTCGGGCCGGGCAGCGGCGTCCACGGCTGCGCGTCGTCGGCGCTGCCGAAACGTCCGAGGTAGTTGAACAGGATCTGCGGCCCGCGGCCGTCCTGGCCTGCGAGGGACTGCTGCGGCTGCAGGTAGCGCAGGATGCCATAGCCGATTCCGGAGTCGGGGATGCTCCGCAGCTGCTCCTTGACCTGCCTCAGGGCGTGTCCGGCGGCCCGCCCGCCCGCGGCGATCTCGGCGAAGTCCGCGGCGCCGAGGTCGATGCGCGCCGGGAAGACAGTGGTGAGCCAGCCGACGGTGCGTGTCAGGTCCAGCCCGTCCTCGACCGCCTCGCGGCCGTGTCCCTCCAGGTCCATCAGCACGGCCCGGTGCGATCCCCGTCCCGCCGCGCGGCGCCAGTCCGTGAAAGCCGCCGCGAAGCCTGCCAGCAGCACGTCGCGCACGCCGACGTGGAAGGCGGCGGGCACCGTCTCCAGCGTTGCCGTCGCGAGGTCGGCGGGCAGTGTGATCGACAGCCGCTTGCGGGTACCGGCCAGGTCGAGGGCGGAGTCCAGTGCACGAGAGCCGACCAAGGGGTCCTCGGTGTCGAGCACTTCGCGCCAGTAGGGCAGTTCGTCGTGCCGGCTGCCGGACACGGCGTGTTCGGCCAACAGTGAGGCCCAGCGTCGCAGTGAGGTGCCGACCGGCGCGGTCCGCAGGTCACCGCCCTCCTTGGCGGTCTGCCAGGCCGCCGCCAGGTCGGGCAGCAGGATGCGCCATGAAACGCCGTCGACGACCAGGTGGTGCAGGGTGAGCACCATGCGGCCGGGCCGATCCGGTCCGGCGTCGAACCACACGGCCTGCACCATCACGCCGTCGCGGGGTGCCAGGCGTCCCACGGCGGCCTGCGACTCGTCCTCGATCAGTCGGCGCGTGGCCGCCGGGACGTCGGCGAACAGATCGTCGCCGACCGTGACATGGCGCAGGCAGTCGGAGGCCGACACCGCGCCTCGGGGGGCGACGGACATGCTCCAGGCACCGCCGTCGTCCAGCAAGGTGGTGCGCAGGGCGTCGTGGCCGTCCAGGAGCGCCTGCAACGCCGCGGTCAGATCCGCAAGCCCGGCTCCCGGCGGGGTGGCGAAGGCCATCGCCTGGTGATAGGCGTCGATGGCGCCGCCCCGTTCCCGCAGCCAGTGGATCACCGGGGTGGCGGGGAGCAGACCGGTGTCCGGTTCATCGTCTCCGGCCGGCTCGGTCTCCTGTTCGGCGACGGCGGCCAGCGCCTCCACCGTGCGGCACCGGAAGACGTCACGGGTGGTGAAGCGCAGGCCCGCCCGCCGGGCGGCGCCGACCAGCTGGATGGACACGATGCTGTCGCCGCCCAGGGCGAAGAAGTCGTCGTCGACGCCGACGCGCGGAAGCCTCAGCAGCTCGGCGACGAGGGCGCACAGCCGTGCCTCCTCGGCTGTGCGCGGCTCTCGCCCTGACACGGCCGCCGTCATGTCCGGCACCGGTAGGGCCGACCGGTCGATCTTGCCGTTCACCGTCAGCGGCAGGGATTCCATGGACACGATCGCACTCGGGACCATGTACTCGGGCAGCAGCTGCGCGGCCTGGCCGCGCAGCGCCTCGACATCCAGCTGTTCGCCGGACTCGGGGACCACGTAGGCCACCAGCCTGGTCTGGTCGGGCCCGTCCGACAGGGCGACGACCGCAGCCTGAGCCGTTCCCGGAAGATCGCCGAGCACGGCCGCGATCTCACCCGGTTCGATGCGGAACCCACGGATCTTCACCTGGTCGTCGGCCCGGCCGAGGTACTCGAGCGAGCCGTCGGGGAGCCGCCGGGCGAGGTCGCCACTGCGGTACATCCGCTCGCCGGCCTCACCGAACGGAGCGGCCACGAAGCGGCCGGCGGTCAGGTCGTGGCGTCCGAGATAGCCGCGTGCCAGCCCGGCGCCGGACACATAGATCTCCCCCACGACGCCGTCGGCCACGGGCTGGAGCGCCTGGTCCAGCACCAGGAGCTGCAGGTCGTCCAGCGGATCGCCGATGAGGCTGCCGGAGGCACGGCCGGCCGTGGCGCGGTCGAGCGCGAGATGCGTGACGTGGACCGTCGTCTCGGTGATCCCGTACATGTTGACCAGCACCGGCGCCTCGTCGCCGCGACGGTCGTACCAGGCGGTCAGTCTGCCGAGGTCCAGCGCTTCCCCGCCGAAGATCACGTACCGCAGGTCGAGCGGACGGTCGGGACGCTCCCGGTCGGCCTGTATGAGCTGGTAGAACGCCGAGGGCGTCTGGTTCAGGACCGTCACGTGCTCGTCGGCCAGCAGTTCCAGGAAGTCCTCGGGGGAACGCGACACGTCGAAGGGCACGACCACGAGCCGGCCACCGTGCAGGAGTGGGCCCCAGATCTCCCACACGGAGAAGTCGAAGGCGAACGAGTGGAACATCGTCCACACGTCCCGGTCGCCGAAGTCGAAGCGCTCGGCCGCAGCGGAGAACAGCCGCGCCACACTGCGGTGGCTGACGACGACGCCCTTGGGACGCCCGGTGGAACCGGAGGTGTAGATCACGTACGCCGGGCTGTCCGGCTTCAGTCCCTCGACGACCGGATCGGTCGACGGCTCGTCCTCGAGGGCGGCGCGGATCCCGGGGGCGTCGACGTCCAGCCGGACCGGTCGGACGGCCGGGTCGGGCCCCTCCGCGATGTCCACGTCGGAGACGGTCACGAGAAGGGCCGGTCGGGCGTCGTCGAGCATGAACTCCCGTCGGTCGGCCGGGGCCGCCGGGTCCACGGGCACGTAGGCGGCTCCGGTCTTCAGCACGGCGAGCAGCGCGACGACGAGCTCGGCGGAGCGCGGCATGGCCAAGGCCACGTAGCGCTCGGGCCCCGCTCCCCGGCTGATCAGGTGGTGCGCCAGGCGGTTGGCACGGGCGTTCAGCTCGCCGTAGGTCAGCGTCGTACCGCCGTAGGTCAGTGCCGGGGCGTCCGGTGCGGCCTGGGCCCGCCGGGCGAAGAGCGCGGGCAAGGTCACGTCCGACGCGGTCCTGCGGACCGTGCCGGCAGTCGTCAGCGAGCGGGCGCGCTCGGCGGGTGTGGTGACGTCCAGCCGGCCGAGGGGAAGGTGCTCACCGGCACGGCCGAAGCGCTCCAGGAGGTGCCGCAGCCTTCCCTCGTGCGCGATGACCTCGGCTTCCTCGTACCGGTCGGCGTTGCCGTCGACCTCGATGCGCAGTTCCGTGCCGTCGGCGCCGACGAACACCACGACCGAGAAGTCGTCGGTCGGACCGATCGACAGGTTGTGGACGGTCACCGGGTGTCCGTCGAAGGTCAGTGCAGCGCCGAAGGCCATGACGTTGACCTGAGGACCGACCAGCGGGCTGTGCATCCCGGAGCCGTGGTCACGGCGCAGGTCCTCGTAGCGGTAGCGCTGATGGCGCATGAGCGCGCGCAAACGGTCCGCCACATGACGCAGCGCCTCACCGGTGGACATGCCGGGCCGCAGCGCCAGCCGCAACGGCAGCACGTTGGACACCATGCCCGGCGTGTGCAGGGCGGTCCGGCCGAGCCGGGTCGAGACCGGGATGCCGAGGGTGACCTCGTCCGTTCCGGCGATCCGCTGGAGGTAGGCCGCGACAGCGGTGAGCACGACGGTCTGCCACGGCACCTCGGCGGCACGCGCCGCGTCACGGAGCAGCTTCAGCTCGGCGCCGTCCAGCGTCGCACTGCTCCGGATCCGCTCGCGGGCCGGCGCGGGTGCCCGCGTGCTGAGGGACGCCGGTTCCGGTGCGCCCTCGAGTTGCCGCGCCCAGTAGGCCCGGTCCTCGGCGAAACGCTCCGACACCCGGTAAGCGGCGTCCGCTTCGACCAGTTCGGCCAGCGGCAGGAAGGCGCCGTCGACCTCGTCGTCCGTGCCGCCCGCGTTGTAGAGGTCCGCGACCCGCCGGGCGATCGCCGCGACCGTGAAGCCGTCCCCCACCAGATGGTGGTAGTGCTGGAACCACAGGAAGCGGTCCTCCGCCACGGCGAACAGCGCACAGCCGAAGAGCGGTTCCGTACCGGGATCGACCAGCCTGCGCAGCTCGCTCCACATGGCCTGCTCGGCCGCGGCGAGCGGGTCGGGCTCATCCCGCAGGTCCACCACCGGCAACGTCCAGTCGCCGACCGGCACGATGAACTGTCGCGGCCCGTCCGGGCCATCCACCACTCGTACGCGTAGTGTCTCCGCCTCCAGCAGAGTCCGGCGGACGGCGCGCTCCAGCCGCGCGGTGTCCACCGGACCCGCGATCTCCAGATACTCACCGCCCCGGTAGGCGGTGCTGGCGGGGTCGAGCTGTTGAGCATGCCAGATGCCCAGTTGCGCAGCGGTCAGTGGCAGGCCCTGCCCCGCGCGGCCGGTTTCTCCTTCGCTCCGGCTCGCGGTGCGCCCCGAGATCTCGCTAAGCACGTCAACGTCCCCTTCTGCGGTGCACAAAGTGGTGGGTGGTCCGGATCGTCGAAACGACGGGCGCTAGATGCGGCGGGCGTACGAACGGACGGCCAGCGGCACGAACACGGCCATGACGACGGCGCAGGCCAGCGTGGTCGTGCCGATGGAGGAGCCGACGCCCGAAGTGGGCCCGGACAGCAGTCCCCTTACGGCGTCCGACAGGTGGGTGACCGGGTTGATCTTGGCCCAGGCCTGAAGCCATCCCGGGAGCGTCTCGGTGGCGACCATGGTGTTGCTGCCGAAGGCCATCGGGAACAGCACGATCATCACCAGCATGTTGACCGACTCGGGCTTGTCCGCGATCAGGCCGATCGTCAGCGCGATCCAGGACAGGGAGAAGGACACCAGCAGCACGATCAGGACGGCCAGCAGGACCGAGAGGGGGTCGGTGTGCAGCCGGAATCCGACGCAGACACCGAAAACGAGAATGACCACGGTGGCGGCGGCCTGCCGCGGCAGGTCCCCGAGGATGTGCGCGACCAGTGGCGCGGACCGTGCGATGGGCAGGCTCCGGAACCGGTCGAAGATGCCCTTGTCGATGTCGCTGTTGATCGCCTGCCCCACGGTGGTGACCATGAAGGCCGCGTTCTGCGCCAGCATTCCCGGCAGCAGGAACTGCAGGTACTCCTCCTGGCTGCCCGCCACCGCGCCGGCGAACAGAACCATGAACATCAGCATCATGATGATGGGCTGCAGGGCGCTGAAGATGACGATCTGCGGCGAGGTGCGCAACTTGGTCAGGTTCCGGCCGGCCAGGGTCAGCGTGTGGCGCAGCAGGTGGCCGCGGACCGTCAGCTCCTTCGACCGGACCGGGGCGCTCTTCTCGGTGATGCTGCTCATCGGGCGTTCCTTTCGGCGGCACCGGCCGTCACGGCGTCCGGGGCATCGGCTGTCTGTCTGCTGCGATGACCGGTCAGCTCGAGGAACACCTCGTCGAGGGTGGCCTGCCGCAGGCCCAGTTCGAAGAAGGAGATGCCGGCGGCCTCGAGCTGTTCGGTGAGCTGCCGCAGCGCCGCGGTGTCTCCGGCCGGGGCGCCGATCAGGCCGGTGTCTTCGTCCACCGTCGCCTCCGCTCCGGTCGCGGCGGCGACGTAGGCGGCCGCCTGGGCGCAGCGGGAGGGGTCCTCGATGCGGACCTGCAGTGCAAGTCCGCCCACGCGGGCCTTGAGTTCGGTGGGGGTGCCGGTGGCCACCACCTTCCCCTGGTCGAGCACCACCAGGTCGTTCGCGAGGTGGTCGGCTTCTTCCAGGTACTGCGTGGTGAGCAGCACCGTCACCCCGTCCGCGACCAGCTCGCGCACCAGCGTCCAGACCTCGGTGCGGCTGCGCGGATCGAGACCGGTGGTCGGCTCGTCGAGGAAGAGGACGCTCGGGCGCCCGACCAGGCTGGCCGCTACGTCCAGCCGGCGCCGCATGCCTCCGGAGTAGGTCTTGGCCATGCGGGAGGCCGCGTCCTCCAGCTGGAACCGTTGGATCAGCTCGTCCGCCCGCCCGCGCGCCGCCGCACGGGGCAGTCCCAGCAGACGGCCGATCAGCTCCAGGTTGTGCCGACCGGAGAGGTCGTCGTCCACCGCCGCGTACTGGCCGGTGAGCCCGATCGCCGCCCGTACCAGATGAGGCTGTTCCGCGACGTCGTGCCCGTCGATCCAGGCCCGTCCCGAGTCCGCGCGCAGGAGGGTCGAGAGAATGCGCACGGTGGTCGTCTTGCCGGAACCGTTCGGGCCCAGCAGCCCGAGCACAGTGCCCGGCCGGGCCGCGAAACCGACCTCGGACAGGGCCTGGTTCTTCCCGTAGGACTTACTAAGGTCTTCGACGCGGATGGTCTCCACAGCAGGCCTCTCGGTATCAGTGTCTGCCGGTCACGAGCCGGCTGACCACGGCGGTTCGGGCGGCTCCGCTCCGGTGGAAGCCGCTGGGGCACCGTCGAAGTCGCCTCGATGCGGTGCGGCCGATCCGGCACGCGCCGAGCGGTTGGCTCGGCCGAGGCCGCGGATCGGACGGAAAGGCGCCCCGTCGGCACTGGCTGCCCCTGCGGACCAGGCCGGCGGATCCTGCTGCCGGCGTTCGGCTCGCCGGCTGGCTACCGGCTCATCCTCACCGGACGCTCCCCCGGCCGACAGCCCGCATCAAAAAATCGATTCTGAGTACGAAGGCTGCACCGGTGGGCGCCGTTCGGCCCTCACCCTCCTCTTCGACTCCTGCGCAAGAGCCACCGGCCTCCGGGGTCCGGCATGATCGCCGTCCCTGCCGGTGGGACGGCCTGAGGGTGATGTCATCGGACCCGGGAGGTGCCGGCGGAGACGCCGATCAGCGGTCCGGCCGCCGCCCGGCCCGGCGCGATGCCCGGTCACGTGCGCTCGCCGGGGCTGCACGACGTGGATGCGCGCGAACAGCCCCGTCGCCGAGGCCGGCACGGCATCGACGCGTACGCACTCCCGGCGAGCGCGCCGGCTGCGGCCGCCCTGGCGCCGCGGGGTGCGGGACTCATGCCGCGTCGTCGCCGTGCGCGTCGGAGGCGGCCGCCGTCGTGAGAACCTCCGGTGACGGCTCGGCGATGCGCTGCACCAGCGGGCCGGCCAGCGTCAGATAGTCCGAGGTGGCCAGTGCCACCGAGCGGTCCAGCCGGGCCGCGTTGAAGAAGATCTCGTCGTGCACCAACAGGGTCGGGTCAACCACGAGCTCCAGGTCGGCGTGGAACGCGAAGGGGGGTATGGAACCGCTGACGCTGCCCGTCAGCCGTTCGGCCGCCTCACGGGAGGCGAAGGACGTTTCCCTGCCGGAGTAGAGGTCGTTCAGCCCGTCCAGGTCCACTCTGCAGTCCCCCGGGACGACGGCGAGCACGTAGCGCCTGGACCGGCGCCCGAGAGCCACCCGTACGACCAGGCATTTGGCGGCCTGGGCCGTGGCATGGCGCCGGAGGACACTGGCGGGACCGGTGCGCCCCTCGGGAGCATGGTCGATGAGTCGGAAACGTGCCTGCCCTCGGTCGAGCAGCTCGATCAGTCGGTCGTATGTACTCATGTGTCTGTGCTCCAGTGGCCTCACAAGGGCGCCGGCCGGCCCGCGCCCCGGTCGGCACACCGTCTCGGTTCGAGGACCGAGCCTTCCCGGACCGGTTCTCGCACGCCCGGCGTTCAAGCCCGTCGGCGCCTC
This sequence comes from Streptomyces sp. NPDC044984, assembly GCF_040646935.1. NCBI lineage: Bacteria > Bacillati > Actinomycetota > Actinomycetes > Kitasatosporales > Streptomycetaceae > Streptomyces > Streptomyces sp. NPDC044984. Next base: position 39,656 of record NZ_JBEZBE010000022.1, on the reverse strand, counting down.
GAAGAGAATCGGACAGGGCGCCTCCCCGGCTTCATGCACGTCCTCGTTCCAGGCGACCATAGGCCGCCCGGAAAGCTCCTGCAAACATCGGCGAGGCAGAGCGGGGCCACGTTTGGAAGTCTTCGATGAAAAGAATTCAATAAACCATTGCCGAAGGTACCTCCCCCCTGCACAATGACGACCGCGCACCCTCACCCCGGCCATTGGGTGCGGTATTTCCGCTTCCCGACGCCCTCCCCTTCCGACACATCTCCCAGCGTGCCGGATCGACCCTTGCAGGCATCGAAGAATTCTTGCCCATCCGAAGCGTGGTGCGCTTTTCCCCGGTACGTTGTCCACGCTGCCCCCTATGACGCGAGGAGTTCAGATGTCCAGGGCTCTGGTTCGCCCGCTGCCGCGGCCCCACGCTGCCCTGACGCTGCTCTGCATGAGCTTCTGCGGAGGCGGCACCGCGTCCTTCCGGCCCTGGGCCCGCAGCCTGCCGGACGACGTCGAACTGGTGTTGTACTGCTATCCGGGACGTGAGGGGCGGTTCACCTCACCGTTCGCACGGGACTGGGACGAATTGCTGGCGGACGCCGTGAGCGCACTGCGCGGGATCGCGGGGCGGCCGTACACCCTGCTCGGACACAGCATGGGAGCGTGGGTCGCCTTCGACCTCGCGGTACGGGCGGACCGCGCCGGCCTGGCCCCGCCGCAGTCGCTGATCGTCTCGGCCGCCGACGCCCCCACCCGCTGGAAGGAGGACCGGGATTCGCCGCCCACGGTCCGGGACAGCGACGAATACCTGCTCGACTGGATGAGCGCGAACGGCCAGCTCTCCGACGGGGCGCGCGCCGACCCCGAGATCATGCAGATCGCGGTGGAGATACTGCGCGCCGACATGCAGGTCATGGACACGTACCGGTACCGCGCGGGCGAACGAGCGCGTGTACCGCTGCATTTCCTCCACGGCGAGGAGGACTACCTGGACGGCCCCGCCGCCACGGAACGATGGCAGCAGCTCAGTACCGCCGGGTTCACCTCGACACGGCTGCCCGGCGGCCACTTCTACACCCCCGCGGTCTGGGCCCGGCTGCCCGGTCATGTGAGCTCGCTCCGTCCGGCGCGTCACGAGGGCGCCGCGGCCCCGGTCACCGCGTGAACGCCGGCCGGTCCGCCCGGCCCGTCGGCACACGCTGCGCCTTTCATGAAGCCTGGCAGCAAAATGCCAGGCCCGAGATACATGTTCAGATAAGTGCGGCGACGCGTTAAATTTACGCCGCACTGAACGTTCAGAAGTGTCGATCCGGCCCACCCTTGAATCATCGAGAGGGTTTTTCGACGGCCGGCCACCCAAACGTCGGATGGGGAACAACGTGACCGCACATGACGTCGAGTACATCGAGATTTACACCAGCGACCAGCAGAAGACGAAGAACTACTTCTCTTCCAAGTTCGGTTTCGCCGAAAAGGCGACGTGCAGTGCCGATGGCCTCGATTCGACACTGCTGCGACAGAACGACATCCAGCTGGTGATCACTTCGGGACCCGGCGTCGCCGGCTTTCTGGCCGCACACGGCGACGGCATCGCCGACATCGCTTTCTCCTGCGAGGATCCCGCCGCGGTCCGGGAGGGCGCCCTCGCCGCGGGCGCCCGCGACCTGACGCCGGACCAGGCCGCGTGTCCCGTCGTCTCCGGGTTCGGGGCAACGCGCCACACCCTCGTCCGGCGTGCGGCCGGGCAGGCGTTCGAACTGCCCGCCGGGTGGGACTGGGTCTTGACGCCGAAGTCCCCGGCGCACGACGGTCCGGCGCACGAACTGGCCAAGCTCGACCACATCGCGGTCTGCCTCGAAGCAGGGACGCTGCACGACACGGTCCGGTACTACATCGACGGATTCGGCTTCGAGGAGTACTCCAGCGAATACGTCGCCGTCGGTGAGCAGGCCATGGACTCCATCGTGGTGCGCAGCCTCTCCGCCGGGATCACCTTCACCATCATCGAGCCCGACGCAACGAAGAAGCCCGGCCAGATCGACGAGTTCCTGGCGCGCAACGGCGGCGCGGGCGTGCAGCACCTGGCGTTCCTCGTCGACGAGATCGTCCCCGCCGTCCTGGACTTCGAGGCCCGCGGCATCGAGTTCCTGCAGACTCCCGGCACCTACTACGACGCCCTGGCGGCTCGGATCTCCGGCCTCGACGAGGGGATCGCCGAACTCCGCAAGACGAACGTGCTCGCCGACCGGGACGAGTGGGGCTACTTGCTGCAGTTGTTCACCCGCTCCCCCTACGAACGGCGCACGCTCTTCTTCGAGCTCATCCAGCGGCACGGAGCCAAGGGCTTCGGAAGCTCCAACATCCGTGCTCTGTACGAGGCCGTGGAGCGTGCCCGGGAATCCGCCTCATGAGCGGACGCGGTCTCCCGCCGGACCAGCGACGCCCCTTCTCCCTCTCCGAGTACGCCGCGCGTGCGCGCGCCCGCACCGATCCCGCCGTCTGGGACTTCATCGAGGGCGGTGCCGGGCAGGAACAGACACTCGCCGCCAACGTACAGGCCTTCGACGAGGTCCGACTGCGCACCCGCGTGCTGACCGGCGCGGGCGGATGCGACCTGTCCACCACCGTCCTCGGGCGGAGGTGGGCGGCGCCGGTTGCGGTGGCGCCCATGGCGTACCACACCCTGGTTCACCCGGACGGGGAAACCGCCACGGCGAAGGCCGCCGGAGCCGCCGGGGTGCCGCTGGTCGTGAGCACCTTCGCGGGCCGGACATTCGAGGACATCGCCCAGGCCGCGAACGCTCCTCTGTGGCTTCAGGTCTACTGCTTCCGCGACCGCGCGACCACGCGCCGGCTCATCGAGCGTGCGGAGCGGACGGGTTTCGAGGCGCTGGTGCTGACGGTCGACACACCGCGGCTCGGCCGGCGGCTGCGCGACCTGCGCAGCGGCTTCCGGCTGCCGCCGCACGTGTCGCCCGCCAACCTCCCCGCGGACGGGACCGACTACTCCTCCCCGTCGGGGCACAGCCGCACCGCCATCGACGCATCGCTCGACTGGTCGGTGATCGCCTGGCTGCGGTCGGTCTCCACGCTCCCCGTACTGGTCAAAGGGATCATGACCGGTGAGGACGCCGCCCGCGCCGTGCGCGCGGGCGTGGACGGAATCCTCGTCTCCAACCACGGCGGACGGCAACTCGACGGCTCTCCCGCCACCCTGGACGTACTGGCGGAGACCGCCGACGCCGTCAAGGGCCGTTGTCCCCTGCTCCTGGACGGCGGCGTCCGCCGGGGCAGGGACGTGCTCGCGGCTCTGGCGCTCGGCGCCGACGCCGTCCTGCTGGGCCGGCCAGTGCTGCACGGCCTGGCCGTGGACGGGGAACCCGGTGCGGCGCACGTGCTGGAGCTGGTCGTCGACGAACTGGCGGAAGCCATGATGTTGACGGGAACCGCCGGCACGGCCGAGGTGGACAGGACGCTGCTGCATCCGCCGAGCACCGTGTCGCCGTCATCGGCGACACGCACCGCGTCGGCCGCGCGCACCCGTCCGCCGACTCCCGGCGGGCCGACGGTCCTGTACAGGGAAGACCTGCACGGCAGCGTGTCCGACCCCGTGCTGGACACCATGAACTTCCTCAACGAGATCACAGGCCGCTTCCCCGACGCCGTGTCCTTCGCTCCCGGACGGCCGTACGAGGACTTCTTCGACGTCGAGGACGTCTTCGGCCACATCCGTCGCTACATCGGCCATCTGACCGCGCGCGGCACCTCGGCGGCCGGCATCCGCACCGCCATGTACCAGTACGGTCCGACTGCGGGCCTGATCCGTGAACTCGTCGCCGACTCGCTCCGCGCCGATGAATCCATCGACGTGGCCCCCGAGTCGATCGTGGTCACGGTCGGCGCCCAGGAGGGGATGCTCCTGACCCTTCGCGCGCTGTGCGCGGGGCCGGACGACGTGCTGCTCGTCGCCAGTCCCTGCTACGTGGGGATCACCGGCGCCGCACGGCTGCTCGACATCCCGGTGCGTCCGGTCGGGGAGGGCACCGACGGGATCGACTGCGCCGACGTCGAGAGCGCCGTCCTCACCGAGAAGGCAGCAGGGCGCAGGCCGAGGGCGTTCTACGTGGTGCCCGACCATGCGAACCCCTCAGGCGTCTCCATGTCCTCGCAGGCCCGGCGTGAGCTGCTGGAAACGGCCGCCCGGCACGATCTGCTGATCATCGAGGACAGTCCCTACCGACTGGTCAGTCCGGGCCTCCAGCGGCCGACGCTCAAATCGCTCGACCGGGCCCGCCGAGTGGTGCACCTCGGTTCGTACTCCAAGTCGGTCTTCCCCGGCGCCCGTGTCGGGTTCGTGGTCGCCGACCAGCCGGTGACCGACGCGCTGGGAGCGGACAGCCTGCTCGCCGACGAGCTCGCCAAGATCAAGAGTATGGTCACCGTGAACACCCCGGCACTGAGCCAGGCGGCTGTCGCCGGCGCCCTGCTGGCCTCCGGCGGGCGTCTCACCGAGCACAACGCCGTCCCTGCCAAACATTACGGCGAGGCCCTCCGGGTGACCCTGGAACAGCTGGAGCGGCAGTTCCCCGAGGACCGACGTCGGGAGCTGGGTATCAGCTGGAACACTCCCACCGGCGGTTTCTTCCTCACGGTCCAGGTGTCCTTCGCTGCGGACGAGGGCGCGCTGCTGCGATCCGCCGGTGAACACGGCGTCATCTGGACCCCGATGTCGTACTTCTATCCCGACGGGGGCGGTGAGCACTCCATCCGGCTGTCCTTCAGCTATCTGAGTCACGGGGAGATCGAGGAGGGCGTCGCACGGCTGGCCGCCTTCCTCCGGGCCGAGACGTCGCGCGGTGGCGCTCCCACCGCCGTTGCCGGGATGTGACGCACGATGAGAACCGCGATAGTCGTCGGGACGGGCCTGATCGGCACGTCCGTCGCCCTGGCACTGAGCCGGCGGGGCGTGACCGTGTACCTGGACGACACGGACACGACCGCGGCAAGGACGGCTGAAGCGCTGGGGGCAGGTTCTCTGCAGCTCCCCGGCAAACAGGTCGACCTCGCTGTCCTGGCCGTGCCGCCGGGCCGGATAGGAGCCGTACTCGCCCGCTGTCAACTCGACGACCTGGCCCACACCTACACCGACGTCGCCAGCGTCAAGGCACGGCCGAGCGACGAGGTCGCCTCGGCCGGCGGGGATCCGTCCAGTTACATCGGAGGGCACCCCCTTGCCGGCAGTGAGCGCTCCGGACCGCTGGCGGCCCGGGCCGACCTCTTCGAGGGCCGTCCGTGGGTCCTCACGCCGTCGCCCCGGACCGATCGCGCCTCGCTCAACCGGGGCCTGGAACTGGTGTCGCTGTGCGGCGGGGTCCCCGTCCTCATGGACGCCGCCGGCCACGACCGTGCCGTCGCGCTGACCTCGCACGCCCCGCACCTGATCTCCTCCTTGATGGCGGCCCGTCTGGAGGAGGCGGAGAGCGAACACATCCGGGTGTCGGGGCAGGGACTGCGGGACGTCACCCGTATCGCGGCGGGCGAGCCCGCGCTCTGGGGGGACATCCTGGAGGCGAACGCCGAGGCGGTCACCAGCGTTCTCGAGGCCTTCGCCGCCGATCTGGACCGACTGCTCTCGGTTCTGCGTGCCCAGCGCAGTGCCGATGCCGCAGTGCGGGCCCGGGCCACCGGCGAACTCGACCGGATTCTGCGGCGTGGCAACCGGGGACACGCCCGGGTGCCGCACAAACAGCGTGCGCGGCCGGACGAGTTCGTCGCCATTCCGGTGGCCATACCGGACCAGCCCGGTGCGCTGGCCGCCCTGTTCTCCGCCGTGAGCGAGGCGGAAGTCAACGTCGAGGACGTGCGCATCGAGCATTCCATCGATCAACCCCGCGGCCTCGTCGAACTGCTCGTGGATCCCGCTTCCGTCGCGGGTGTACGACGAGTGCTGGACGCCAACGGCTGGAGCCGGCACGAGGACCCTCATGCCGGTCACGGAATCCGGTCCGCCGACCGGGCGGTCGGTTCGATGACGGGAATAAGAAATCCGGATCCGGCCCGGTGAACCCGATCCGAAGCTCTCCCGGTCAGGCCGCACACACGCCTTTCATGCTGTCGATCAGGGTGAGCACCGCCCGGGCGGACGGAAGAATCATGCGGCCTTCCCGAGTGAGCCGCGCCCCCGTCGAATCCCGGGTGAAGAGCTTTGTACCCAACATCTGCTCCAGACACTTGATCTGGTAGCTGATCGCAGGCTGCGAATATCCCAACTCCTTCGCGGCCTGGTCCATGCGTCCAATTTCAGCTACGGACACGAAAGCGCGGAACTCACGCTCGTGCATGTTTCCCCCTGTCTTACCGGCGCGTCTCGAACGGACCTGCGGGCACCGGCACCGATACACCGGCTCTCGATAATTTCTACTCCATATCAGACCATCTGAACTACAGGGGCAATGGGCGATGCAGGAAGCTGCAAGGCGAGCGCCTCGGCACGGCGGCGGTCCGGGCCCCGAGGGCGGTTTGCACCGATTCGCGGACCAGGTTGGTGTCGGCATCGGGCCCTGACCGCCGCCCGGCCGACGCCGCCGCACCGGATCCACCGCAGTGTCGTACCGGGCCGGCCGTGACGACGCGCCGGGGCCTGCCGCGGTGTCTGCGAGCCGTGGCGGGCCCCGGTGCGAGCGAGGTGCGGCGGCGTCAGCCGGGCCGCCTCATCGCCGTGTACAGCGCCCGCAGCATCAGGATCGCGCTCACCGCGAGACACTGGTAACCGAGCAACGGGAACAGTCCCATCTGCTCGGTGACGCGCGGACCGCGGCTGGTGCCGAACACCAGCAGCAGCACGCCCATCAGCCCCGTACAGGCCGCCAGCAGAGTGACGGTCATCTGGTGGATCAGCCCGGAGACGAACCGCTGTTCCCGTTCGTCGGCGAGTATCCGTACGCGCACCGCGAACCGCCCGTCCTCCAGCGAGGCGCTGATGCGGTCGGCGCGTCTGGGCAGCCGGCGCAGCATGGGCACGATCGAGAGGATCTCCTGGGCCGCGCCGCCCCACAGAGAGCCGAACGCGCTCTTCTCCTCCTGCCGGCGCCATGCACCCCCCTTGCGGAATCTCAGCTGGTCGTCGAGCAGCGCGGCGGCGAACGTCCTCCCCTCCTCCAGCATGTCGAAGCCGGGAGAGAGTTGGCAGAGCGTGCCCTCCACCGTGGCCAGGGCCCGGAAGACGGCGGCGACCTCGGGCGGCACGGAGAGCCCGAAACGCGTGACGATCTGGAACAGCGCGGTGAACGTCTCGGTGTCCAGCCGGGTCCCGGCGCCGAGGTGCTGTGCCATGAACTGCCCCAGCTCCCGCTCCAGCAGCAGCGAGTCGGGCATGAGGTCTCCGCCCGCTGTGGCGCGGGTGCCCAACATCGCGATGAGGGCGTCGTGCAGCCCGGCCGCGTCCGCCCGGTCGACGGCCACCATGAGCTCCTGGATGGCCAGGCGCACCGACGGTTCGATACGGCCGACCGACCCGAAGTCGAGCAGCGCGATCCGCCCGTCCTCGAGCAGCAACAGGTTGCCCGGGTGCGGATCGGCGTGGAAGACGCCCACCCGCAGTATCTGATGGAGCATGGCCGCGAAGGCGGTGCGGGCCAGCTCCTGGCGGTCCAGACCGTCGCGGTCGGCGATCGCTCCCGCCCGGTCGAGCGTCACCCCTTGCAGCCATTCCTGGACCAGGACCCTGGCCGAGGTGAACTCGTAGTACACCCGCGGGATGCGGACCGGGGCGTCCTCGTCCAGGGCTCCACAGGCCTCGGCGATCGTGGTCGAGTTGCGGGCCTCGATGCGGAAGTCCAGCTCCTCGCGCACCGACCTGCAGAAGCCGTTCCCGAGATCCTTGAGGCCCAGGGTCCGTGCGGAGCGGGTCCGTTCTTGCATGCCTCGGGTGACGGCGAGGACGATGGCGAGGTCCCGCTCCACCGCTTCGCCTATTCCAGGGCGCTGGACCTTCACGATGACGACGGGGCCGCCGCGGAGACGGGCGCGGTGCACCTGGGCGATGGACGCCGCCGCGAGCGGAACGTGCTCGATCCACTCGAAGACCTCGTCGACGGGCCGGCCCAGCTCCGCGTGGAGCACCGCCTCGATCTCGGGCCAGGGCGCAGCCGGCACACGGCTCTGCAGACCGCTGAGTTCAGTGATGAAGTGCGAGGGAAGCAGGTCGCGTCGGGTGGAGAGGACCTGGCCCAGTTTGATCAGGGCCCCACCGCACTCCTCCAGCGCGAGCCGCAGCGATCGAGCGGTGCGCTCGCCGTATGCGCCCGGCCGCAGAGCGCGGTCCCAGTTGCCGCGGCCGCGCAGCAGTCCGCTGAGGCCGTGACGCATGAAGACCCGGCTGATCTGCGAGTAACGGCGCGTCCGGTTGAGCCGCCCTTCCATGGCACGCCAGACCCGCATCAGCGTCGTCCAGCTCCCGTAGGGGAGGAAGACCTCGATGACGACCAGGGTGACCATCGCAGCGAGAACGGACAGCGCGACCTGAACGCTGAACAGGGCATCACTGCCTTCGTCGTTCCGCATCATCGGTTTGAACGCCATGAGCGCGCCGAGCCCGACCAGGCCGGCACAGAGTGCGCGCAGCGGACCGACACGTATGCCGAGGAGCCGCCGGGAAATCGCGGAGACCCCGAAAACGGTGACTCCGAGGGAGGCTGCTGCCGCCAGCACGACCAGCATCCATCGGGAGACGTCTTCGAAGGTGAAGGCTGCCAGCAGAGTCATGCGGATGTTCCCTCGGTGTGCGGTGGAGCCCGTCGGCCGGGTGGAAGTCGGCGCCGTCGGCAACGGTAGACGCGGTGCGCCCCGTACGGCCGGGACTGTCGGCTTGGTGCAGACCGGGGGCGGGACCACCGCATGCCGTCCGGTGGCGGACGGTCCCGCTCGGGCCGTGCCCCGGTGCCTCTCCGCGGCCGCGGGCCTGCGGTGGAGCAGCCGGGCCGGGTCGGGAAGCGACCGCGCCCGGACGTGCTTCGCCCCTGCGGCGCAGGTCCGGCGGTGGCCGTGGAGGAGGGGTGGAGAGTCGGCGGGGGATCCGTCCCTCCACCCCTCGGTCAGTGCACCGCCCGTGCGGGCGGCTCGATCAGCTGTGGCTGATGGCGCGGAGCACGCTGAGGCGTGCCCCACGTCGTGCGGGGGCGAGCGAAGCGATCACACCGACGACCGCAGCACCGATCAGGTAAGCCAGCATCTGTGACCAGGGAAGTGCCAGGTGGCTGACGCCCTGATCCTTCAGGGCACGGGAGACCGCCAGGCCCAGCACACTGCCGACCACCAGCCCCAGCACGGCGCCGAAGAGGGAGATCAGCATCGACTCGGTCATGATCATGCGTACGGTCTGTCCACGGCCCAGGCCGATGGCCCGCAGGGCGCCCATCTCCGCGGTCCGTTCGAGGATGGACAGGGCGAGCGTGTTGATGATGCCGAGCACCGCGATGAGCATGGCCACGCCCAGCAGAGCCTGCACGATGGTGACCTGCAGGGCGAAGGCCGCGCTGAACTCGTCGATCACCTCGGACTTGGTCATGACCTCAGCCTCGGGGCTGTCCTGGAGCAGCTTCTCGATCTGCGGCAGCACGGAGGACGCATCGGTGTCTTTGTCCAGTTCGAAGAAGGCCTGGGACGGCAGCTCGCTGCTGAAGCCGGCCCGCGCGTCGGCCCACGGCACCACGATGCCGTTGGAGAGCGCGGTGCTCTCGAAGATGCCAGCGACCTGGTAGGTGTGCGGATCTCCGCGCTGCAGCTGGACGGTGACCTTGTCGCCGACCTTGAGATCGTGGGCCTTCGCAGAGCTCTCGTCCATGACGGCGCTCCCGGCGGCCGGAGGAAGGAGCGATCCCTCCTTCCCGGTCAGCCCGAGGACATCCTGTGCCGTGGCCCAGTCCTGCCAGGAGGCGACGCTCTGGGCTTCTCCGTCCACCGAGCCCGAGTCGAGCATGGCGACGGCAGTCTTCTCCACCCCCGGCACCCTGGCGGCCTGAGCGAGCGCGTCCGGGGCGATGGGCGCGCCGGCCGCCGAGGGACCGTCCCCCTTGACCACCAGGTCGGACTTGAGCGTCCGTTTGATCTGGTCGGTGACGCTGTCCTCGAACGACGCGGCGAGGGTGCTCACCGTGGTGACCAGCGCGACGCCGACCATGATGGCCGAGGCGGTGATCGCCGTACGGCGAGGGTTGCGGGCCGCGTTGCGGCGGCCGAGCTGGCCCGGCAGCGCTCGGGAGAACAGCACACCGATCGCCCACACCGTGGGCCGGCTCACCAGCGGCGTCAGCAGCGCGACGCCGACGAAGCTCAGCAGTACCGCGGGCAGGACGGTACCCATCCCACCGGATCCGGCCAGGCCGAGGGCCAGTAGGACGACGCCGAGGCCGAGGAGGACGGCACCGGTCCAGGTCTGCTTGCGGCCCTTGCGGTCCGGGACGGCGGCCGTGCGGATCACGGCGATGGGCGCCACCCGCGAGGCCCGCACGGCCGGGAAGAGCGCGGCCAGCACGGTGACCAGGATGCCTACGGCGAAAGAGGTCACCACGGCGTCCGCCGGTACGCCGAGGGGAGCCACCTGAAGTCCTTCGATCGAGCTGCCCGCGAGGCTGGAACCGAGCGCGCCCACCCCGATGCCGGCGGCCAGACCGAGCACGGAGGCGACCAGTCCGACCGCGAACGACTCCAGCAGCACCGAATGGATCATCTGCCGTCGGCTGGCGCCCAGCGCCCGCAGCAGGGCCAGCTCCCGCAGGCGCTGGGCGATGATGATCGAGAAGGTGTTGACGATCAGGAAGACGCTGACGAACACCGCGATGCCGGCGAAACCGAGAAGCAGTTGGCTGATCAGGTCCAGCACGGCGCCGGCCTTGTCGGACTGCTTCTTCGCGAATTCCTCGGCGGTGGCGACCTCATAGGCGCCGCCCAGTTCCTTGGCCATCGCGCTCCCGACGGAGGCCGCCGGCACACCGGGGGCCGTGTCGACGCCGACGCCGGAGAAAGCACCCGCCTTCCCCGTCATGAGCTGTTGGGCGACCGGCTCGGTGAACGCGACCGTCTGTTCGCCGCCGATGGAATCGCGGCCTTCGGAGTAGCCGAAGACGCCGACCACGGTGAAGGACTTCTTCGGCTCGGTCGTCAGCACGTCGATCCGGTCACCGGCCTTGAAGCCGGCCTTCTCGGCCAGCGTGGCGTTGATGACGACCTCGTCGGCGGTCTGCGGCCCGCGGCCGGAACGCAACGTGAGCAGTGTGCTCTCACCACGCCAGCCCTCGCCGTACCGAGGGCCGCCGGTGCTCGGCACCAGCTTGTGGTCCTTGCCGAGGGCGCGCGCCCCCTCGGCCTTGACGATCCCCCGGGCCTTCTCCACCCCGGGGATCCCGGCCACCCGGTTCACGGCCGAGGCGTCCAGAGCGGGAACCACCGAAGCCGGCCCACCGGTCTCCTCCTCGACCTTGGGCTTCAGCGAGACGTAAAGATCGAAGTCGTCATAGGCGCCGGTGAACTGGGCATCGAAGGAACGGCCGAGAGTGTCCTTCATGACCATGGCCCCGGACACGAACATCACGCCCAGGACGATGGCCAGGCCCGACATCAGGAGCCGTAGCTTGCGGGAGAGGAGGCTCTTGAGCGTCGCTGTCAGCATCATGCCACCCGCGTCTGCACGTCGATCTTGCGCATCATGTCGAGAACGGCGTCCGCCGTCGGCTCGGTGATCTCGCCGACGATCTGGCCGTCGGCGAGGAAGACGACGCGGTCGGAGTACGACGCCGCAGCCGGATCGTGCGTGACCATGACAATGGTCTGACCGAGCGAACGGGCCGAGTGCCGGAGGAACTCGAGGACTTCGGCGCTCGAGGTGGAATCCAGGTTGCCGGTCGGCTCGTCGGCGAAGATGACCTCCGGCTGGGGCATGAGCGCACGGGCACAGGCCACCCTCTGCTGCTGTCCGCCGGAGAGCTCGGTGGGACGGTGATGGAGCCGCCCGGCCAGACCCACCGTGTCGATGACCCGGTCGAACCAGTCCTTCGACGGCGTACCACCGGCGATCTTCAGTGGCAGGAGGATGTTCTCCTCCGCCGTCAGCGTCGGGAGCAGGTTGAACTGCTGGAAGATGAAGCCGATACGCGTGCGCCGCAGCTGGGTGAGTTCCTTGTCGGACATGCCGTCGACCCGGGCGTCACCGACGTACACCTCTCCGGACGACACATGGTCCAGACCTGCCAGGCAGTGCATGAGAGTCGACTTGCCGGAGCCCGAAGGGCCCATGACAGCCGTAAACTCACCGGCGACGAGCTCGACGTTCACCCCGCGCAGAGCCGCCACCCGGGCCTCGCCGGTCCCGTAGTACTTGGCGACGTCCACCGCCCTGGCGGCAACCTGCCGCGGTTTCGAAGCAGTCGCGGTCACACGACTCACACCCCTCGAATAGATTAGCTCTCACATTTCAGTGGCGCGTCTGGAATCGACCGTTCAAAACCGCGGCTCCAAACGGCACAGAGTGTTCACCCCACCGAACGGAAAGCCCTAATCCATATAGAATTTATGAAATCAGCCCGGCCGCTGACGCGCTGGACTTTCCGCCGGACTCAGCCGATCCGTCCGGCGATGTCCCTGATCAGCCTGTCCCGTTCGGCGATGAGGTAGAAGTGACCGCCCGGAAACTCCCGCAGGCCGAAACCGCCGGTGCTCACTTGGGACCACTCCTGCATATCGGCCACTCTGACCGAATCCTGGTCTCCCGCATAACCGAAAACGGGGCATCGCACCGGAACGGGCTCGGACGCCCGGTAAGTGCCGGATATCTGGAAGTCGGCGCGCAGCGCGGGGAGTACGAGTTCCCGGAGACCGGGATCGTCCAACAGGACGGAGTCGGTGCCGCCGAGCCGTTTCGCCTCGGCCACCAGCCCTTCGTCCGTCCTGAGGTGAACCGTGCGCGGGGTCGTGAGGTGTGGGGCCTCACGGGCGGAGACGAAGAGTCCCGTGAGGTGGTCACCGTGGTCGTCCCCCAGGCGGAGGGCGACTTCGTAGGCGAGTGAGGCTCCCATGCTGTGGCCGAAAAGCGCCACCGGAAGGTCGAGGAAAGGGATCAGTTGCTCGGCGACCGCGTCGGCCAACGGCGCCATGCTGTCGAGGCAGGGTTCCGCGAAGCGTTCCTGTCGCCCCGGGTAGCACGCCGCCAGCACCTCGACCTCGTCGCCGAACGCCTGTCCCCAGGAATGAAAGAAGCTGGCGGCACCGCCCGCGTGCGGCAGACAGACGATCCTCCTGCGCGCCGCCCTGCGCGCAGGATGACGCCGGAACCACTTGGTGTCGGTGCTGCTGGACTTGGTCATGGACTTTTCCTCACTCGTGCGTTCCAGCAACCGTCGGTGCGCACTCCGGACGGGGAACCGGAGTGCGCACCCCTCCGTCGCCCGGTGCCGACCGCGAGAGCACAGCGGTCACGTTGTTCCCGGCATCACCGACGCGGCCGACAGCGAGATCGTTCCCGGGCCCGCCTCGTCGATGTCCTGCGCCCGGCCCCTCCGCCGCACAGCTGCCAGTACGGCGGCACTGGACCTGGCACCGCGCAGCGCCCGGACCCGCCGGCCGGGTCCCGTGTCCGCACCAGAACCGACGCGGCTCGCGCGTTCAACCGTCCCTGCCACGTCGTGACATCCGGGTCGCCCAGTCGTGACCCCAGCACGCAACGGCCGTGCGTATCGCGGTCCAGCAGCCGAGGGCGCTCCAGGGCACGCGTGAGTCGGTGCACCGCGGGGCGCTCGAGACCGGTGGACGCGACCGGTTCGGCCAGCGAGGCCGGGCCTGCGCCGACCGCATCGAGCAACAATGACGCTTTGTCGAGTACACCTATTCCACTCAGTCCGCGTTCCGCAGTCGAGGTATTCACGACAGCGGGATCCGCTTCATCGCCCGAGCCCAGTTCTCCCGGCCCGTTTCCCCCGCCCTCTGCCGTTGCGCTCCGCACGTGGGGAATACGAGACCGATGCACTTCGGGCTCACGTGGTCACCTTTCAGACAGCCGGACACGGGAGGCACGGCCGGGAATCGACCCCATGCCGTGAATACTCCGCAAAAATGGGTGAACTGAGTCAGGTCTAACCGGCTGCACAGAATATCGGCAACTTCACTTACAGCAAGATGCCAGCCGCTTCCCCGGTGTGCCGTCCGGGCTCAGGACCTGCCGGCCCGCCCGTGTCATCCGGCGACCGGCAGAGGTCCGCCGGACGACCCGGCACACGGGCGCGCGCCACCAGCCGGTGCGCGACGTGGCAGCTTCCTGTACGTGCGGTTGCGCGTCCACGGTGCCCACGGATGAATGGGTGCCGGACCGCAGCTCGGCGGAGTCACCGCCTTGGGACCGTCCGCCTTCGCCGCGGCGTCCCTGCCCGGCCGTGTCCGCCCCCAAAGCGGGGGATGGCAGCTTTATGTAATCACCGTTGCCCGGCTCCGCGCGGTGCCGTAGAAAAGCTCCAGCCAATGATCCGGTGCGCCTTACTGAAAGGGTGTGACTCCCCCATGAGTTCAGTTCACGACGAGCGAGTGCAGAAGATCAAAGAGATCGTCTGCGACATTCTCGAGATCGATGAGAACGAGGTCACCGAGACCAGCCTCTTCAAGGAGGAGCACGACGCCGACTCGCTCCGCTCCATTGAGATCCTCGCCGGCCTCGAGAAGGAATTCAGCGTCACGATCGATCAGTCGGAGCTGCCCCGGATGATTCACCTCAAGGGTGTGTACGAGGTAGTCGCAGAGTCCGCCGGCTGGTAAAGCGGCGCTTGTGTTCGAGCGTGGCACGGCCGGAACAGCGGACGGAGAGGTCGGGATGGCAGGATCGGGGTACGAGAGCCCGCGGAGAGTGGTGGTCACCGGACTCGGCGTGGTCTCCAGCATCGGTACGGGGGCTGAGGAGTTCCTTCAGGGTCTGCGCAGCGGCAGCAGCGGTGCCAAGCCGATCACCGTGTTCGACGTCGAGGGATTTGAGCACGCGAACGGTTGCGAGGTCACCCACTTCGATCCCGAGCGGTGGATACGCCGGCTCGCGGTGGAGCAGGTGGGCAGGGCGACGCAGTACTCGGTCGCCGCGGCCCGGATGGCGATCGACGATGCCCGCCTGGGCGCGGACGAGCTGCGTTCGAGGCACGGCGTCATCTCCATCGGAACCACCGACGGCGAGTCCCGTGACCTCGACCACTTGGTGGAGACGGAGATCACCCTGGGGCCCGAGCACATGGCGGCCGAAGTCGCCCGTCGTGTTCCAGCCGGTCGCCTTTCCGCTGCCGTCGCCCAGGAGCTGCAGCTCACGGACGTGGAGGCGGTGACCATTCCCACCGCCTGCGCCGCCGGTAACTACGCCATCGGCTACGGCTACGACGCGGTCCGCTCCGGCGACGCCGAGTTCGCGCTGTGCGGCGGCGCGGACGCCATGTGCCGCAAGACCTTCTCCGGCTTCTACCGGCTGGGCACCATCGCCCCCGACCGCTGCCAGCCCTTCGATGTGGACCGCAAGGGGATCCTCACCGGCGAGGGTGCCGGCGTGCTCCTGCTGGAGAGCCTGGACTCCGCCCTTGAGCGCGGCGCCCGGATCTACGCCGAGGTGCTCGGTTACGGCCTGAACTGCGACGCCTACCACCAGGTCGCGCCCAACCAGGACAGTGTGGGACGGGCCATGCGCCTCGCCCTGGAGAACGCCGGTGTGAAGCCGGAGCAGGTGGATCTCATCTCCGCGCACGGCACCGGTACCAAGGCCAACGACGTCACCGAGGCGCGCGCCATTCGCGAGGTGTTCGGCCAACGGCCGCCCAGGACGATCTCGATGAAGTCGATGATCGGTCACACCATGGGGGCGGCCAGCGCTCTGTCGGCCATCGGCTGCGCACTGGCGATCACCAACGGGTTCATACCGCCGACCATCAACCACGTCACGACGGACCCGGAGTGTGACGTGGACTGCGTGCCCAACGTGGCCGTCGAGGCGGACCTCGAGATCGTGCAGAACAACGGGCTGGCGTTCGGCGGAAACAACGCCGTAGTACTGCTCGGCCGGTATCACGGAGCGTCGGCATGAGCTGGCCGGTAACCGGAATGGGCGCCGTGGCGTGCGTCGGCGGCACCGTCGACGAACTCTTCGCCAACCTGTGCTCGGGCATCTCCGGCGTGAGCGAGCTGCGCGGCTTCGACCTCAGCCGGCACATCGCTCGCCACGCCTACGAGGTGGACAACCGGCCGGAGCCGGGTGCCGACGTCGCCCGGCGGGCGACCACGCTGCTGCTCGACGCGGTCGGCCAGGCAGCCCGTGACTCCGGGCTCGACACCGACGACCTCAGCGGCGTTCCCGTTCTGGTCGGCACCGGCCTGAGGGAACTGCGTTCCGTGGAGCTCTGGCAGCGCGACGGCATCGGACTGACGCCGGACGAACTGCACTTCGGCAGCGCCCTGCGCGAGGCGTTCAACGCCGACGACACGCACACGCTCTCCAACGCCTGCTCGGCCGGACTGTACGCACTGGCCCTCGCCTCCGACCTCTTGGCACTGGGGACCACGGACACCGTCATCGTGGCCGGCGTGGACGTGCTGACCGAAACCATGTACGGCCTGCTGGAGCGGGTCCAGCCGGACCCGCCCAAGAGGGTGCAGCCGTTCGACCGCCACCGGGCGGGCGTGCTCATGGGCGAAGGAGCTGCCGCCGTCGTCCTGCGCCGGCACGCGGACACCGGGCGTCCGGCGCACGGGCTGGTGAGGGACGTCGCGATCAACTGCGACGCCTTCCACACCACCGCCCCGGACCCGGGCGGCATCGCCGAGGCCATGCGGGAGGCGCATGCGCGGGGCGGAGTGAAGCCCGAGGACATCGACCTGGTGATGGTGCACGGCACGGGCACGCTGCTCAACGACGAGGCCGAGGCCCTCGCTCTCAACGACGTGTTCGGCCAGGACATCGACAAACCGTTGATGACAGCGATCAAGTCCATGACCGGTCACACGTCGGGCGCGTCCGGACTGCTCAGTCTGGTCGTCACCCTGCGGGCGCTGGCCGAGGGCCGGGTACCGCCGACGGTCGGACTGCACGACCCCGTGGACGCGGCGGCCGACTTCCGTTTCGTCACCGGTGACGCCGCGCACGAGCCGATGACGGTGGCGCAGCTGAACGCATTCGGCTTCGGCGGCATCAATGCCGTCGCCATCGTGGAGAGGGCCGGATGAGCGCGGTGGTGAGCGGGGTGGGCGTCGTGCTGCCCCGGGCGGCCTCGGCCGCCGAACTGATGGCCCCGGGCCCGGTGGACTCCCCGCCCGTGGAACCGGGGGACCTCATCGGCAAGAAGGGTCTTCGCTACAAGGACCGGGCCACTCAGCTCGCATACTGCGCGGCCGACGCGGCCCTGCGGGACGCCGGGCTGACGAACGAGGACGGACTGCGCGTGCCGGCTCGGTCCGTCGCCGTGGTCGCCAGCTCCAATTACGGGAATCTCGACACGATCGTCCGGGCGATGGACACCATCACCCGGGAGACGGTGGCAGCGGGCAGCCCCATGGACCTGCCCAACGCCTCCAGCAACGTCGTCGCCTCCTCCGTGGCCATCCGTTTCGGTCTGCGCGGCCCCAACCTGATGCTGTGCAACGGCGCCACCTCCGGCCTGGACGCCGTCCGCTGGGCGCTGACCCTGCTCGAAGGCAACCGGGCGTCGCAGGTGCTGGTGCTCGGGGTCGAGCCGGACAACCAGGCGGTGCGCGACTTCCTGGGCGGCGCGCGCACCATCGACGGAGCGGCGGCACTGGTCATCGAGGACGACTCGTCGGCCGCCGAGCGGGGCGTCTCCCTCCTGGCGACGCTGGGCGGCTGTGTCCGCAGGAGCGGACTGGAGGTCTGTCTCGAAGAACTCGACGGCTCCAGCGACGACCGGCCGGCCCTGTGGCAGGTCCCGGACGCGGCGGCACTCAAGGACGGACTGCTCGACGGTGTGCCGCGGTACGACGTCACCGCGCTGTTCGGCGTGGCGTCCGGGGCACTGGGCGTACTTCAGTGCGCCGCCGCCGTCGGCTGGTTCGCGCAGGGCGGCGCCGGCCCGGTCTACGTCACGGCGGGCGCCGACTCCGACGACGCCAGTGCCGGACTCTCGCTGCGCGAACCGGTGACGGTCTGATGTCTGTCACCGGCACCTCGCTCGTCCCCGGCGAAGGGTCCTCGGCAACCTCCGCGCGCACCGGCGCCCACGCTCCCGTCACGGTACGGCGACGGATCGCGGGGGATCCGTCGCAGGGCCGGGTGCTCATGCTGCACGGCCTGGCCAACAGCGCCAGTCTGTGGGACGCCTGCATCGAGCACGGACTGGGGTCGAGCGGTGCGGAAGTCTGGACGGCCGAGCTGCCCTGGCGCGGCGCCAGCGTCTCCGAGCTCAGTGCGCGGGGTGACGTCGTGCCGTACACGGCCGACGCGCTGCGCGCAGTACCGGGCGGTGCCGGTGTGGTGGTGGCCCACTCCATGGGCGCCAATGTGCTGCTGGAGTTCTTGAACCGCTCGCTGGAGAAGGGCGTCGACCCGTTCGCGGAGTTCGGCGTCCGCGGTCTGGTCCTGGTATCGCCCTTCTACCGTCGTTCGGCGGAGGAGTTCAGCTGGCAGAGCGTGGCCTTCTCGGTGGACAACTTCACCCGGATCATGACCGAGGGGATCAGGGTGCACTCCGCGGGACGGCTCTCGGAGGACGCCCAGCGCAGTCTGGGCGAACGGGTCCGGGACCGGGTCGGCGCCTACGGGTGGATGCGGTTCTTCGAGACGTATCTGCGGACTCCCCGCCTGCAGACCGGACTGTTCACCGTCCCCTGCCTCGTCGTCGCGGGCGAGCACGACTTCGCCGCCCCTCCGGAGGAGGGCCGGACGCTGGCGGACGACCTCCCCAAAGGGGACTTCCGTCTCCTGGAGGACTGCGGGCACTTTCTGATGATCGAGCAGGCGCGGCGTTTCGCCGCCCTGGTCGGTCGGTTCATCAGTTCGACCTCGGCCTCACGTCCGCCCGGCGGACTCCGCCCCAGATCACCACAGGAGCATGACCGATGACCACAGTGACCGAAAGCGCTGTCAAAGCGCTCCTCACCAGCGAGACGACCGCATCACTGCGCACGCGCTACGAGGGCTCCAACATCTGCACCTGGATCGGTTTCAAGCACATCAACTACCTGGTCGAGGAAGCCATCCTGTACCACTTCGACCAGTCCGGTCTCGCGGCCCGGACGCTCCACGCCGAGCACGGCCTCGGTGTCGATCTCGTCGACCTCGACACCCGAATCCTGACCGCGCTGTTCATGGACGAGGTCGTCGTCGCGAAGGTCGTCCCGAGCGCCGCCGACGGCGACGACTCCATCTCCTTCACGGTGACCCTGCACGCCGACCGGGACGGCAAGGACACCAAGGCGATCACCGCGAAGGCCAAGGCCGTGCTGCGCTCGGACAACTATGCCGAAGAGGCCGGCGAGCCACCGACCCCGATCGCGCGGTTCGTCACCCACCGTCTGGGCACGCCGGCCCCCCGACTGCCGGAGGCACCCGATCTGTCCGGCATCGTTCCCGCGGCGGACAACACCTCCCTGGCGGCCGGTCGGGGCACCACCGGTCCCGATCCGGTGCTCGACCTGCTGACCGCCGGCAAGAACGCGTTCGGCTGGAAGTGGCGCATTCCCTACCCCTACTGCCACTTCTCCGAGCGGCTGCAGATGTCCAGCTACCTCCGGCAGATGGAGGAGGTCGTGGACCTGTTCCTCGCCGACCGCGGCATCTCGGTGAAGACACTGCTGGACGAGCGCCGCTGGATCCCGGCCTGCCCGCACTCCCGCATCCAGATCCTCGACGAGGCGCTGATGGAGGAGGAGCTCTACACCATTTACACGGTCGAGAACATCTTCAAGGACTTCACGTACACCTCCCGCATGGACTGTTACGTGGTGCGGGACGGGAAGCTCGTGCAGACCGCGACCGGCAAGGTCACACACGGATACGCCCTGATCGAGAACCGGCGCGACTGGAATCTCGTCACGTTCGACGAGCGCGTCTCCAAGGCGCTCCGCGGCGAGGTCTGACCTCATGGGAACAGCGTCCGTGCAGGAGACCGGGCACGTGCGGTTCCTGCTGATCGAGAGCCAGGCCTCCGCCGCGCCGGCCGACACGGGCTTGTGCCACGACGCGGTGGCCCAGGCGCGTCTGGGCCACTCCGTGGTGCTGTTCCTCATCCAGGACGGTGTGACCCTGGCCCTTCCCGGCCGGGCGCCCGAACTGGACACCCTGCTGGAGGCGGGCGGTCGCGTGTGGGTCGACGGTTTCTCGCTCGCCCAGCGCGGACTCCACCATGCCGGACTGCTGCCGTCGGCGCTCACCACGGACATGGACGCGGTGGCGGCAGCAGTCCTCGACCCTGCGGTAAGGGTGGTGTGGCACTGATGAGGCGTCAGGTACCGTGGACCGACGTGCTGGTGATCCTCATGGGAGCGCCGCACGAATCGGACCAGACAACCAGTGTGCTGCGGCTGGTCCAGGCGATGCTGGAACGCGGCGGTCGCGTCCAGGTGTGGGCGTGCGGCAATTCCACGCAGCTCACCCAGCAGTCGCTCGGTGAGGTCAAACCACGCAACTTCGGTAACTGGTCCGCCTCCTACCCCTCCACCGCCGTGCTCGTGCAGGAGATGCTGGCCGCCTTCCCCGACCAGCTCTACTGGTACGGCTGCCAGTTCTGCAGCGAGGACCGCGGCACGCAGGCCCATGTGCCCCAGGTCGTAATGCGCGGCCCTTCGGCGTTCGCGTCGAACAGTGCGGCGGCCGGCAAGACGCTGACGGTCGGGGTGATCTGAGATGGCGGACCGGCGGGATCCGGCGCCCAGGCAGGCCCAGGTGCTGGCCATCGTGGAGCGAGCCTACCGGGGCGCGGTGGAGAAGCAGTTCGTCGACTCCCTGTACCTGGCGGCCGAACTGAACCGGCAGTTGGGGGGAATGGACATCCTGCTGCGCGGCCAGGCCGTGACGTACGCGGCGCGCGATGTGCGGATGCCGTCGCTGCGGCTCGGCAAGCGGGTGATCGACACCCTCACCGACCCCCGCGCAGACGTGCGCAACCTGCTGGACCTCGGGATGCGGGTGTACGCCGACGAGTCGGACCTGATCACGTACGGCCTGGCGGGCGAAGGCGGCTGCCTCGACGGCGTACAGCCGGTCCCAGCGGACGAAGCAGCCGCCCGGTGGTCCAGCTATCGGATGGTGTGTTTCCTGTGAGAAGTGACGGAGCAGACATGAGCGAGCCCGCAACCGTGGTGAACCGACCGGTCATCACCGCCTGGTCGGCGTTGTCGCCCTTCGGCATGGGCCGGGCGGCCTTCGCCGAAGGGCTCAGGGAGCGTCGGCGGACGACTGCCCCTCTCGACCCCGACCAGTGGCGGGCCGCCGGGCGGAGCGCCTCCCTGGTACCCGGTTTCGACGTGCGTGCGGCGCTCGGGAAGAAGGGCACCCGGTCCATGGACCGGGTCACCGGCCTCGCGGTCACCACCGTGAGTCGGCTGCTGGACGACTCCCCGCGCAACCGGCGGGTGGCCACCGGCGAGAACGCCGCGCTCGTCCTGGGGACGACCATCGGCAGTGTGCAGAGCCAGATGGACTTCACCCGTGACTCGTTCACCGGGGAGAAGCCGTTCTTCGTCGATCCGGCGCGCTTCCCCAACGCGGTGATGAACTGCGCCGCCGGCCAGAGCGCCATCTGGCACCAGCTCAGAGGCCCCAACACGACGATCGCGGGTGGTCACGCCGCCGGGCTCTACGCGCTCAACTACTCGCGTCGGCTGCTCAACTTCGGCCGCGCGCAGACCGTCCTGTGCGGCGGGGTGGAGGAGTTCTCACACGCCCGGTCCTGGCTGGACATGCACACGCACAACCCGGAGACCGACGGGGAGGCCGTGCCGCCCGGTGAGGGCTGCGGGCTGTTCCTCATCGAGCGGAACAGTCCACTGGACCCCGAGCAGCCGGTGCTGGCCGAGATCCTCGCGGTCGAGATGGGGATCGCCCTGGACGGCGAGGTCCGTCCGGCGCTGGTCTCCTGCCTGAAGCGGGCGCTGCGGCGCGCACAGGTGCGCCCTGAGGAGATCTGGGCACTGTCGACCAGCGAGGCACCCGGACCCTCGGGTGAACAGGAGCGGGCCGCGGTCGACGAGGTCGGCACGGGAGCGGCTCCGGTCCGTCTCACCCAGCACTCTCTCATCGGGGACACCGGAGCAGCCGCGGCGGCGTTCCAGGTGGCCGCCGTGCTGGCGCACGCCGAGGACCACCCCGAAGCCGCGGGCCAGGTCGCACTGGTGACCTCCGTCGACCGCGACGGTGCGGTCGGCTGCGCCCTGCTCCGCCTCAGCTGACCACAGATGCCCGACGCTACGGACGGACACAGTCATGACGAGCCCCCAGACCGGCAACACACACGCCCCCGTGGCGTTGGACAGGGAAGAGCTGCGCCACACGGTCGCAGAGGTACTCGACCTTGGTGTCGACGAGGTGTCGGACGACGCCAGTTTCACCGAGGACCTCGAAGTCGACTCGCTGATGGCACTGGAGGTCGTGGTCGTGTTGGAGAAGAAGTATCGGCTGCGGCTGGAGGAGCACGAACTGCGCCGGATCACCTCCCTGGGCAACGCCTACGACGTACTGCTCGGAAAGCTCGGGGCGGCATGACGGCCGCACGTCCGTGCAGCCCCGTGAGCTCACGGATCAAGGTGGTCCGCCCGCCGTCCGCCGACGCCGGGGGGAGGACGGAGGCGATGACGACCCTCTCCGTCGACACGGACGAGCCGGTCTTCCCGGGGCACTATCCCGGCTTCACGATCTTCCCCGGCGTCTGTGTGATCGAGTGTGTGCACCTCAGCGGCCTGGCGGCCCCGCCGCCAGGTGTCCGGCGGCTGGAGCTGGCGGCGGTGGAGACGACGCGGTTCCTGAGCCCGGTCTTCCCCGGTGACCAGGTGGAGACCGACCTGGTGTGGACCGGCGGTCCCGACGCCTGGACGTGTGCGGCCACGGTCTCCACCGTGCGCGGCACCGCCGCCAAGGTGCGGCTGCGATTCACCGCGGAGGAGGCGGCATGATCGGCCAGTTCGAGATCCGCAAGGTGCTTCCGCACCGCTTCCCGATGCTGCTAGTCGACCGGGTGCTCGACATCGTACCGGGTGAGCGGGTCACCGCTGTCAAGGCGGTCACCTGCAACGAGCCCTGGTATCGGGATCTCGGCCCGGAAGCCGGTCCGCGGGACTACGCCTACCCGCGGGTGCTGCTGACGGAGTCCTGGTGCCAGGCGGCCGGTCTGCTGGCCACCTGGGAAGCGCCGGACCCGGACGTGCTCGAGGGCAAGGTCATGCTGTTCGGCGGCGTCTCCGACGTCGCGTACCTGCACGAGGTGCTGCCCGGAGACGTGCTGGAGCACCGGGCGTCCCTCTCACGGGTGCTGGGCGACACCGTGATCGTGGAGGGCGAATCCACGGTGAACGGCCGTGCCGTCATGACGGTCGGGCGCGCGGTGATGGCCTTCCGCCCGGCCGGGGAGCTGCGTCCGGACGAACCGAGTTCCGCCCCTTCCTGACGGCCGGCACCCACAACCACCGGCCTGTGCCGACCCATTACAACGCTTGGAGAACCCATGGCAGAGATCGAACCCCGAGTGGCACTGGTCACCGGCGGCTCACGGGGGATCGGCCGCGCCACCGTGCTGCGTCTGGCGCGGGACGGTTTCGATGTCGCCTTCTGCTACCAGTCGAACGAGACAGCCGCCCTGGAACTCGAGAAGGAGGTAGCGGAGACCGGCGTGCGGGTGATGCACCGCAAGGTCGACGTCCGCGACATCGACCTGGTGCGCGGGCTGGTCGCGGAGACCGAGGGCACGCTCGGCCCGATCGACGCCGTGGTGACCGCCGCCGGGATCACCCGGGACAACCCGTTGTTGCTCATGCAGGACGACGACTGGCACCAGGTCCTGGACGTCAATCTCGACGGCGTCTACAACGTCTGCCGTTCGGTCGTCTTCAGCATGATGAAGCGCAAACGCGGTGTCCTCGTGAATCTCTCCTCGGTGGCCGGGGTCTACGGAAACGCCACCCAGTCCAACTACTCGGCCTCCAAGGCCGGCATCATCGGCTTCTCCCGCGCCCTGGCCAAGGAGGTCGGGCCCTACGGCATCCGGGCCAACGTGGTCGCGCCCGGCTTCATCGACACCGACATGACGTCGGTGCTCACCAGCCAGGTGAAGGAGAAGGCACTGGAGTCCGTTCCCCTCGGGCGGCTGGGGCGGGCCGACGAGGTCGCTGACCTCGTCTCCTATCTCGTTTCGGACCGTGCGGCCTACGTCACCGGCGCCGTCCTGCAGATCGACGGCGGCATCTCTCTCTGAGCACCAGCACCGATTCCGGAGGTTCCCTTGGCCGTCAAACCACCGCGGTGGTACTTCTCTCTGCGCAGCCCTTACTCCTGGTTAGCCTTCCGCGAGCTGACCCAGAACGCTCCGGATGTGGCGGAGTCGATCGAATGGCGTCCGTACTGGGAGCCGGGCGAGGTGGGCTCGCGGCTGCTGGCCGAGGCCGGGATCCAGCTGCCGTATGTGCCCATGTCGAAGGAGAAGCACCTCTACATCCTGCAGGACGTCAAGCGGCTGGCCACCGAGCGCGGCCTCTCGATCACCTGGCCGATCGATGTCGATCTCGACTGGGACGTCGCCCATCTGGCCTACTTCGTGGCACAGGACGCCGGCCGCGGCGTGGATTTCATCGATGCCCTGCACCGGGCCCGCTGGGAACGGGGCCTGGACGTCTCCCTGCGGACGACCATGACCGCGATCGGCAAGGAACTGGGGCTGGATCCGGAAGCCCTGGCCAGCGCGGCCGACGACCCGGAGATCCGCCGGCGGGGCGTGGAAGCCCTGCGGGCGGTCGAGCGCGACGGCGTCTTCGGCGTTCCGTTCTTCATCCACCGGCACGACAAGTTCTGGGGGCTGGACCGGCTGCCCGGATTCATCGCACGCGTCCGGAACGCGGCTGGAGCGCCCGGCGGCGCGGCACGGTCGGAGTCGGGCTCGGGGACCGTGCGGGCCGACCTGCTCGTTCCCGCCGGTGACGCGGGCCACGCCGGCGGCTGCGGCTGACCCTTCGCCACCCTTTCGCACTAGTTCCGGTACCAGATCAGCAATGGAGGGAACCACACCATGAGTAACCCGTTCGAGGACGAGAACGCCCAGTACTACGTGCTCGTCAACGACGAGCTGCAGCACTCGCTGTGGCCGGCCTTCGCCGAGGTCCCGGCGGGCTGGACCGTCGTCCACGGCCAGGACACCCGTCAGGCGTGCCTCGACTACATCAACTCCCACTGGACCGACATGCGGCCCAAGAGCCTGATCGACGCCATGGAGGGATCCTCCTGAACCGTTGAGTCGCTGTCGGCCGTCGGCCGCGCGTCCGTTGCTGCCCGGTGTCGTGTACGCGACGCCGGGCAGCTTCGTGTACGCGTGCAACCGGTCGGATCGGGGGCGTCGGAGCCGGCGGGTGCGGCCGGGCCGGTCAGGACGCCGACCGGTTCCGGGTGAGGTCCGCGGGGGTCTGTGAACCCGACGACGTACGTGCCGAGGCCGTCGGCCTCGAAGACCCGGGCGCGGAGCCGCCCCGACGCGGCGGCACGACGCGACGGGCGGCGGTGACCTCGGTCAGCACGCCCCGGACCCCACCCGCGGTCTTCCCTCAGTTCTCCTGCTGCCGCAGGAGCACGAGTTCACGGTTCATCTCCCTGAGGAACCGCACGATCACCGTCAGTTCGTCGGGGGTGAAGCGGCCGCGCGCCGTGTCGGTGCTGTGCGCCAGTGGCCGGAAGTACTCCCTGGCCAGGTCCCTGGCCCGCTCCGCGTACTCCAGGTGCACCACGCGGCGGTCGCCGGCCGCCCGGACGCGCCGGATGTGACCCGCCCGCTCCAGCCGGTCGAGGCACGCGGTCACCGCTCCGGACGTGAGGTTGAGCTGCTTGCGCAGGCGGCCGGGCGTCATGGGCTCACCCGGCGCGTCGGAGTCGGCATCCGCGTCCGCGTCCAGGATCGCGATCAGGGCCTGCATGTCGGTGGGGTGCAGGCCCTGCGCGTGCGCGAACTCCTGGGCGATGCGGTTGAACTCGCTGTTCATCCGGCGCAGCTGGACGGCGAAGGACTGCAACCCCGTCGGGTCGTCCGCCGGAAGAAGTGGCGAGGGGGTACCGGAGCCGCTCATACAAGCCAGTATAAGATCACTCGATGATTGAGATACTCAATCATCGACTTATTCCTTCGGCTCTGGGAATCCGCATGAAGAACGCACCGCACCGGGCCCGGTGGCTCGTCCCCCTCGCCCTGTTGATCGTCTGGCTGGGGGTGGGCGGGACACTCGGGCCGTACGCGGGCAAGCTGGGCGAGGTGGCCACCAACGACCAGGCGGCCTTCCTCCCGCAGAGTGCCGAGTCCACTCGGGTACTCGATGCCCAGAAGGCGTTCGACCAGTCCGAGACCATGCCGGCCGTCGTGGTCTGGACGGCGGACGGCGGCCGGGTCACCGAGGCCCAGCGGGCCGCCGCCTCGGACGCGGTCGGCGCCCTCGCCGGCAGCGCCGGTGTCGTCGGCCGGCCCTCACCGGCGCTGGTCTCCGAGGACCGGAAGGCCGTGCAGGCCGTCGTACAGCTCGAGCCCGACCTGGGCGACGAGCTGCCCGGGGTGCTGGACGAGGTGCGCCGGGCGGCGGACGGCGTGTCCGGGACCACGGCGCGGATCGCCGGTCCGGCGGCGAGCCAGGCGGACCTGTCGGACGCGTTCGCGGGCATCGACGGACTGCTGCTGGGCGTGGCGCTCGGCGCCGTGCTGCTGATCCTGCTGCTGGTCTACCGGAGCGTCCTGCTGCCGTTCGTGATCATCCTCGGCTCCGTCTTCGCCCTGGGGCTCGCCTGTGCCGTCGTCTACGCGCTGGCGGACCGGGACGTGGTGCGGGTCGACGGCCAGGTGCAGGGCATCCTCTCGATCCTCGTGATCGGCGCGGCCACCGACTACGCCCTGCTGCTCGCGGCCCGGTTCCGCGAGGAGCTCGCCGAGCGCGGTGACCGGTACGCGGCCGCGGTGGCGGCCGTGCGCAGGTCCTTCGGCGCCATCACGGCGAGCGCCGCCACCGTGGCGCTCGGTCTGCTGGCCCTGCTCGCCAGTGACCTCACGAACAACCGCGCCCTCGGACCGGTCGGCGCCATCGGCATCGTGTGCGCGGTGCTCTCCACGCTCACCTTCCTGCCGGCCGTGCTGGCCCTGCTGGGCCGGACCGCGTACTGGCCCGCCCGGCCGAAGGCGTCGGACGCGTCCGTGGAGGGGCACGGCGTGTGGCGCCGGGTCGCCACGGCCGTGGACCGCCGGCCGCGCCGGGTGTGGCTGCTGACCGCGCTGGTCCTCGCCGTCTTCGCGGCCTTCGCCCCCTCCCTGTCCGCCAAGGGGGTGCCGCTCGACGAGATCTTCGTGAACGACGCGCCCTCGGTCTCCGCCCAGGAAACGCTCGGCGAGCACTTCCCCGGCGGGTCCGGGAACCCGGCCGTCATCATCGCCGACGCCGGCCGCGGCGCCGAGGTGACGGCCGCGGCGAAGAAGACGGAGGGCGTGGCCTCGGCCGGCGCCGTCTCCGCCTCGGGACGGCCGGGGGCCGGTGAGCCGCTGGTCGTCGACGGGCGCGTCCGCATCGACGCCACCCTCGAGGACGCGGCGGACAGCGACGCCGCGAAGGAGACCGTCGAGCGGCTGCGCGAGAACGTGCACGCGGTCTCCGGGGCCGACGCGCTGGTCGGCGGCTACACGGCCCAGCAGTACGACACCCAACGGACCGCCGCCCACGACCGCACCCTGATCGTCCCGGTCGTGCTGGCCGTCATCCTGCTGATCCTCGTCCTGCTGCTGCGCTCCCTGCTCGTGCCCGTGCTGCTGGTCGCGACCGTGGCGCTCAACTTCCTGGCGACCCTCGGCGTCTCGACGCTCGTCTTCGAGCACCTCCTCGGGTTCAGCGGCACGGACGCCTCCGTCCCCCTGTACGGGTTCGTGTTCCTGGTGGCCCTCGGCGTCGACTACAACATCTTCCTGATGTCCCGGGTGCGGGAGGAGGCGCTCGTGCACGGCACCCGGCGGGGCGTGCTGCGCGGGCTGACCACGACCGGCGGAGTGATCACCTCGGCCGGTGTGGTGCTCGCCGCGACGTTCGCCGCGCTGATGGTCATCCCGCTGGCCTTCCTGGTGCAGATCGCCTTCATCGTGGCGTTCGGCGTGCTGCTCGACACGCTCGTGGTCCGCTCGCT
Organism: Streptomyces sp. NPDC044984; assembly: GCF_040646935.1. Lineage (NCBI taxonomy): Bacteria > Bacillati > Actinomycetota > Actinomycetes > Kitasatosporales > Streptomycetaceae > Streptomyces > Streptomyces sp. NPDC044984. The sequence continues at coordinate 11,329 of NZ_JBEZBE010000022.1, read as the reverse complement.
CCTGGTCCCCGCGCTGGTGATCGACATCGGGCCCCGGACGTGGTGGCCCGGGGCCCTGGCCCGCGACGGCGCGGGACGCGCGCCGAAGGAGGCGGAGCGGAGCTGACTCACCCGCCGGCCAGTGGACTGGGCAGCGGGCGGTAGCGGGCGTCCGCGCCGTCCGCCCCGGTCCAGCGCAGGAGGAGGTTGGTCTTGGCCGGGAGGGTGGGGGCGGTGAGGAGGGCCGGGATCTCGGGGAGGTCGTGCCGGGCCAGTTCGCGGCGGAGGGCGGGCCAGGGGTCGAGGCCGGGGTGGTGGTCGGCGAGGGCGGCGGCGATCTCCATGAGGTGGTTGACGACCAGGCAGTAGACCAGGCGTTCCCAGCCCGCCTCCCGGGAGACCGCGGACAGCAGTTTCACGCCCTCCGCGTCCCGGTACAGGACCCGTACCGGCATGCCGTCGGGGTCCACGGCGACGAGCGTGTTCTGCAGGTGGGCCTCCAGGACGACGCCGTGTCCGTGGAAGGCCGCCAGGGCCGGGGGGACCACCCGCGACAGGTAGGCCTCCCACCAGGCCGCCGGCCGCGCGGTGGCGGCCAGCGGGTTGCCGTCGAAGCCCTCCACCAGGGCGGCGGCCAGGTACGGGGTCGCGCCGGGCGGGACGTGGCCGCGCAGGCCGTCGCGCACGACCACGGCCAGCTGCTCGTACGCGAAGTCCGCGGTGCGGTACCCGCGGTCGCTCTGCCAGACCGCGTCCAGCCCGGCGAAGGCGTCGCGCACGGCCGTGTCGGCCGCCCGGAGCTTCAGCAGGTCGTGGCGCCACAGCCGGCGGATGTCGTTGGTGATGCGCACGTCCAGGCTGAACTTCAGGAACAGGTCGCGCCCGGGCGCGTACACGGTGCGGATCGCCGCCGTGGGCCACACCGGGAAGGAGGTCGTGCCCAGCCGGATCAGGCGGCCGTCGGCGAAGGCGGGGGCGAGGTCCCGGGCCGCGAGGTCCAGCTGCCAGGGGTGCGCGGGCAGCAGGCGGTAGCCGGGCGGTGCGGTGCCCAGGCCGTCGAGGGCCGCGGTGTCGCCCTCCTCCACCACCGTGTCCTCGCGCAGCCCCAGCAGCGTCAGCGGGAAGCGGGCGTGCGCCTCGGGCGCGTACGGCAGCCAGGCCGCCGCGGGGCCGCCGCCCCGCGCCTTGGGGGCGGGGTGGTGGGTGTGGCCGGTGACGAGGGCCTGCTCGGAGCGCAGGTACGGGTCGTCGGGCGGCGTGGCCCGGGCGCGGGCGGTGAGCAGCGCGGCCACCGCCTCCCGGCTGTCGAGCATCTCGGCGGGCAGTTCGTGGTTGGGCAGCCCGGTGTGCCGGCGCAGCTCCTCGGCGACGAGTTTCACCAGCTCCGGGTGGCCGAGGCGGTGCCAGGCGCCCGCCGCGTGGACCTCGGGTTCGCGGGGGCGCCGGGTGCCGCGCACCCGCAGCAGGCGGTCCGTGCCGGGCAGGCGGTACACCGGGTGCTCCTCCGGCCCCGGTACGGGCCGCGCCACTTCGCGCAGCAGGCAGTTCAGCAGCGGCACCGCCGCGTACGCGTCGGCGCGGCGGGCCGCGTCGTCGTCCGCGGGCGGGGTGATGAGGTCCACGCGTTCCCTGGTTCCTTACGGTCTGTCCGGACGGAGACGATCAGTATGTCTGTCATCGTCCACCCCGCGTTCCGTCCCGCGCGTCACCGAGGAGCCCGCCCGTGCACCGTCCCCCCACCGCCGAGACCGAGGTCGCCGACGAGCTGGCCGTCGTACGGCCCGGCCTCGTGCCCCGGTACGCCGGCGAACTGCCCGGCGCCCGCGCGGCTGTGCTGACCCGGCTGTGGCGCGGCCTCGCGCACGAGCCGCTGCCGTGGATCACCCGCCGGGAAGCGGGCCGCGAGGGGCTCACCCTGCGGCTGGCGGACGGCCGGCGGCTGCGCGGCCCGCACGCGGACCCGTACGCGACCGGCGCGTACGTCACCGCCGTACGGCTGGACGAGGTGGCGTACGGCGATCCGGCGCGGCTGATGACGGAGCTGGCCGTACCGCACTCGGCGGTGTTCGCCGCCGAACTCGGGCAGAGCGTGGCGTCGTTGGCGCTGTCCCGGGCGGGCCGGGAGGATCATCCGCAGGAGTGGCCCGCGCGGGACTGGGAGTGGGAGCAGCGGGTGGTGGACGGGCATCCGTTCCACCCCAACTGCCGTTCCCGGCCCGGTTTCTCGGTGGCCGAGCAGCTCGCCTACGGGCCCGAGCACGGGCCGGTCGTGGAGCTGGGTCTGGTGCCCGTGCCGGAGGCCGGGTGCGTGGTGTCGGGGAGCTGGCCGCGGTGGCTGCGGGAGCCGGGACGGCTGGTGGTCCCGGTGCACCCGTGGCAGGCCGCGCACGTGCTGAAGCGGACGGGCGGGGAGCGGCTCCCGGCGCATCCGCTGATGGCGCTGCGCACCCTCGCGCTGCCGGAGGGTCCGCACGTCAAGACGGCGCTGAGCGCCCGGCTGACGTCCTCGGTGCGGGACATCTCGCTCGGTTCGGTGGCCGCGTCGGCGGTGCTGTCGGACTTCGGGGAGGCGGTGGCGGCGCACACGGACGGGCTGCTGCGCATCACCCGCACGCTGGGCGCGGTGGCGGCCGGGTCGCCCGATCTGGCGGCGGTGCTGCGCGAGTCCCCCGAGGAGTACGCGGCGCCCGGGGAGCGCGTCGTCCCGGTGGCGGCGCTGGCGACCACCGGACTGCCCGGTTCCCCCGCCTGGTCGGGCCGGTTCGCGCGGCTCGCGCTCACGGTCGGGCTGCGGCTGCTGGAACTGGGGGTCGCCCTGGAGGCGCACGGCCAGAACCTGCTGGTGGTGCTGTCACCGGACGGGGATCCGGTGCGGCTGGTCTACCGCGACCTGGCCGATCTGCGGATCGGCCCCGCGCGCCTGGCCCGGCACGGCATCCCGCTCCCCGGGCGGTTGCCCGCGCGCATGGTCACGGACGACGAACGCACCCTGCGGCGCAAGCTGTTCGGCTCGCTGGTGGGCGGCGCGCTGGCGGGCACGGCGGGGTCGGGGCCGGCCCTGCGGGCGGCCCTGGAGAGTGCCGTACCGCATCTGCCGCGCACCCCGGACCTGGCCGCGCTGCTCGACGGGCCGCTGCCGGCGAAGGCGCTGACGCTGATGCGGCTGTCGCCGCGGACGGCGGGGGACCAATGGGCGGAACTGCCCAATCCGCTGCGGTACGGGTCCAGGTGACGCCCCGTTTTGGAGCACGACACCTCTGATCAATAGGATCCGCCGATGATCAGAAGAAAACGGCCGGTGGCAGGCGCCTGTGCCCTGCTCGCCGCACTGACGGCCGGGCTCGCCTTCCCGGCCGGGGCGGCCGCCGGTGAACCCACGGGCCAGGACGCCCCCAAGGTCAACCTGGTCCTCGATGTGAGCGGCTCGATGCGGGCCAAGGACATCGACGGGCAGTCCCGGATGGCGGCGGCGAAGCAGGCGTTCAACGAGGTGCTGGACGCGACGCCGGAGGAGGTCGAGCTCGGCATCCGCACCCTGGGCGCGAACTACCCCGGTGACGACCGCAAGGAGGGCTGCAAGGACACCGCGCGGCTCTACCCGGTCGGCCCGCTGGACCGCACGGAGGCCAAGACGGCGGTGGCCACCCTCGTCCCGACGGGCTGGACCCCGATCGGCCCCGCCCTGCTGAAGGCGGCCGACGACCTCGAGGGCGGCAACGGCTCCAAGCGGATCGTGCTGATCAGCGACGGCGAGGACACCTGCGCCCCGCTCGACCCGTGCGAGGTGGCCCGGGAGATCGCGGCCAAGGGCATCGGCCTGACCATCGACACCCTGGGCCTGGTGCCGAACGTCAAGATGAGCCGGCAGCTCAGCTGCATCGCCGAGGCGACCGGCGGGACGTACACCTCGGTCGAGCACCAGGACGAGCTCACCGACCGGGTGAACGAGCTGGTGGACCGCGCGGCCGAGCCGGTGGTGACGCCGGTGGCCACCGAGGGCGCCGGTTCGTGCGCCGAGGCGCCGGTGCTGGAGTCCGGCCTCTACACCGACCGTGAGGAGTTCGGGCAGCAGCGCTGGTACCGCGTGGAGCTGCTGGCGGGGCAGGAGCTGCGCGCCTCGGTGAGCGTGGCGGCGGACCGGGCCGTGCGCCCGGACCACGGCGTGCTGCTGCGGGCCGTCACCGTGCACGACCGGGAGATCGTGCGCGGCGAGGCGACCGGCAACGGCCGTACGGACGTGCTGTCCACCGGGCTGCGCTACCCGAAGCCCGAGCGGGACGACGACGACAGCGGCAAGCCCGCGGCCGAGGTCGTGTGCCTGGCGGTGACCCACTCCTTCTCGGCGGACTCCGGGGTGAAGACCACGCCCGGTCTTCCGCTGGAGCTGACGGTCGACGTCGTGGACGGCCCGGACGGGGCGGACGACGTGGCCTCCTTCGGTCTGGGCCGGGGCTGGTGGCTGCTCGGCGCGCTGATCCTCACCGGCTTCCTCGCCGGTCTCGTCTGGGGCTGGCTGTCACGCTGGCGGGTCGCCGTCTGGAGGACCAACTGATGCGCGCCGTACGTGTACTGGGTGCCGCCCTGCTGACGCTCGGGCTGGCCGCCGCCCCCGCCGCGGCCGACTCCTCCCCCTCCCCGAGCGCGTCCGGCGACGACGGGGCGCCCACCCGCGCGGGCACCTCGTTCCGCACGGCGGCGGAGGTCGCGCAGGGGCAGACGGCCACCGCGCGCGCCTCCACGGGCGACTACCTGTACTGGTCGTTCCCGGCGGACGCCGGGCAGCGCCCCACCGTCCGCGCGACGGTGGAGCTGCCGGAGAGCCACGCGGCCGAGACCTGGCAGATCGACGTGTACGACGGTCTGCGCCGCCGGCAGGCCTGCCAGTACGGCGCGCAGACCCGCACCGCCGGGGCGGACACGCCCTCGGTGGAGCTGGAGTGCGTGCTGCGCACGGTCCGCGCCTGGTCGGAGCCGTGGGCGAACGACCCGCTGCCGGGCACGTACTACGTCCGGCTCACGGCGCTGCGGGTGGCGACGGCCGACCTGGGCCAGGCGGTGGACGCCGAACTGCGCGTCGTGTCCAAGGACATGGGCGGCGCGGCGGCGGTGGACGGCGCGCTGGCCGAGCCGCTGGTGCCGGGCGTCGCGGCGCGCGACGGGTCGGACGAGGAGAACGACGACCCGGCGGTGCTGGCCGATCTGGAGCCCGAGGACGGCTGGACCTCCGGCTGGTGGTCCGACCGCTGGGTGTGGACCGCGGCGGGCGGCGTCCTGGCCGCCCTGGCGGGTGTCGCCGGCTACCGGCTGACGCGGGGGTCCGGGCGTCCGCCCGGGGTGCCACCGACCGCGTGACGTCCTCCCGGAAGGCCCGCCCCGTGCGGGCCTTCCGCCTTTCGTGTCACGTCTCCCGCAGGGCCTTGGCGAGCGGGCTCTCGCCGGAGACCCCGACCCGCCCGGCACGGACCGCGTCGGCCAGGGTCAGTTCGCCGCGGCTGATCGCCGTGCAGGTGGCGGTGTCCAGGGAGAGCAGGGCGTCGGGCTCCCCGGGGGCGGGGCCGTCGCCGTACACGGGACCGTCCTCGGCGCCGACGTGCAGGTGGAACCTGCCTTCCTCCAGGCGGACTTCGACGAGGCCCGCGCCCTCCAGGGCGCGCAGCAGGGGCAGCGCGAACCAGTGGGCCCGTACCGCGTCCGTGGGCCGCCGCTCGCCCAGTTCGGCCTCCCCCCAGGCGCCGAGGGACTGGAGCACGGGCAGCAACGCGCTCCCCCGCCCGGTGAGTTCGTACACGTACGCCGCGCCGGGCGGGGGCAGTCGCCGCCGGGTGGTGAGGCCGTCGCGCTCCATGTCCTTGAGCCGGGAGGCCAGTACGTCCGTGCTGACGCCGGGCAGGTCCGCGTGCAGGTCGGTGTAGCGGCGCGGTCCTGCGAGGAGTTCCCGGACGATCAGCAGGGTCCAGCGGTCGCCGACGACGTCGAGCGCGCGGGCTGCGGAACAGTACTGGTCGTAGCTTCGGCGTGGTGACATGCGACGCAGTCTAGACATGTTGTTGGACTTTCCAAGCTCCTACTTGGTAAAACCAAGCAACACCACGTGAGGGGAAGCGGCGCATGGAGTTCCGGCAGTCGAGCAAGCTCAGTGAGGTCTGTTACGAGATCCGCGGTCCGGTGATCGAGCACGCCAACGCGCTGGAGGAGGCGGGGCACAGCGTGCTGCGCCTGAACACCGGCAACCCGGCCCTGTTCGGTTTCGAGGCGCCGGAGGAGATCCTCCAGGACATGATCCGGATGCTGCCGCGGGCGCACGGCTACACCGACTCCCGCGGCGTCCTCTCCGCCCGCCGCGCGGTCGCCCAGCGCTACCAGACCCTGGGCCTGGAGGTCGACGTGGACGACGTCTTCCTCGGCAACGGCGTCTCCGAGCTGGTGTCGATGGCCGTACAGGCCCTGCTGGAGGACGGCGACGAGATCCTCATCCCGGCGCCGGACTTCCCCCTCTGGACCGCGGTGACGACCCTCGCGGGCGGCAAGGCGGTCCACTACCTGTGCGACGAACAGGCCGAGTGGTACCCGGACCTGGACGACATGGCGGCGAAGATCACGGACCGCACCAAGGCCGTGGTCATCATCAACCCCAACAACCCGACCGGGGCGGTGTACCCGAAGGAGATCGTCGAGGGCATCCTCGACCTGGCCCGCCGCCACGGCCTGATGGTGCTCGCCGACGAGATCTACGACCAGATCCTCTACGACGACGCCGTGCACCACTCGGCCGCCGCGCTCGCCCCCGACCTGGTCGTCCTCACCTTCTGCGGCCTGTCCAAGACCTACCGCGTGGCCGGCTTCCGCTCCGGCTGGCTGGTGGTCACCGGCCCGAAGCAGCACGCGAGGAACTACCTCGAGGGCCTGACCATGCTGGCCTCCATGCGGCTGTGCGCCAACGCGCCCGCCCAGTACGCCATCCAGGCCGCGCTCGGCGGCCGGCAGTCCATCCGCGAGCTCACCGCGCCGGGCGGACGGCTGCGCGAACAGCGGGACGTGGCCTGGGAGAAGCTGAACGAGATCCCCGGCGTGAGCTGCGTGAAGCCGAAGGGCGCGCTGTACGCGTTCCCGCGCATCGATCCGTCCGTGCACAAGATCCACGACGACGAGAAGTTCGTCCTGGACCTGCTCCTGCGGGAGAAGATCCAGGTCGTCCAGGGCACCGGCTTCAACTGGCCCTCCCCCGACCACTTCCGCGTCCTCACCCTCCCCCACGCGGACGTCCTGGAGACGGCGATCGGACGGATCGGGCGGTTCCTGAGCGGATACCGGCAGTAGGGCGTCCGGGAACCACCGGAGGAACGACCGCGTCGGATCGAGGCATGAAGGAAGAACGACAGGGCTGTGCGGGCATCCTCCTGGCGGCTCTGGGCGCCGTGGTCGCGGTGCTCGCCTGGGCGCCGAAGGCGCGGGTCAGCATTCACGGCGGCTTCGAGGGCATGCACCGGGACCTGAGCGTCCTCTACGTCGATCTCCCCCTCATCGCCGCCGGCGGCGCGCTCGTCCCGCTCGCCGCCTGGCTGCTCGTCCTGCGCACACTGCGCCGCCCGTGGCTCGCGGCCCTGATCGCGGCGGGTGCCCTCGGGCTCGGCGTCTGGGGGCTGCTCAGCTGGTGGACGCCCTATCAGCGGCCCGAGTTCACGGGTCAGGCGCCCCTGCCGATGCCACGAGCCTGTTGCAGCACCGTCAGCGCCGTGGAGGAGGTGGACGCGGGCTCCGCGGTGAAGGTGACGAGGGACTGGTGCGGTTCCTGCGGGACGTGGAACGTCTGCTGCGTGACGGTCAGGTCCCCGACGACCGGATGGGCCAGGTCGTAGACGTCGCGGCCGCAGGGATCGACGGTGTGTTCGGCCCACAGCGAGGCGAACTCGGAGCTGTGGATCGCCAGTTCGCCGACCAGCGTGGCGAGGCACGCGTCGTCGGGATTGCGGGCCGTCAGGATGCGCAGGTTGCCGACCACCGCGCGGGCCTTGGCGGGCCAGTCGCGGTAGAGGGCGCGGGTGTGCGCGTCCAGGAAGACCAGCCGGGACAGGTTGGGCCGGGTCTCCGGGTCGTCGGGCGAGGCGGGGTCCAGGTGACCGGCGAGCAGGGCGTGCCCGGCCGTGTTCCAGGCCAGCACGTCGTTGCGGCGGCCCACGACGAGCGCGGGCACGTCGCCCATGGCGGCCAGCAGCGTCCGCAGATCGGCGGAGGCGTGCTCCTCGGGAGGCGTCACCGGTCCGCTCCGGTGACTCGCCGTCGTCGACAGGACGTGCAGGTGTTCCCGCTCGGCCGGGGTCAGCCGCAGGGCGGTCGCGATCGCGTCGAGGACCTCGGCCGAGGCGTTGAGCGACTGGCCCTGTTCGAGCCGGGTGTAGTAGCCGGCGCTGACCCCCGCGAGCATCGCGAGTTCCTCCCGGCGCAGCCCGGGCACCCGGCGGCGGTCCCCGTACCGGGGCAGGCCGACGTCGTCCGGGCCCAGTCGTGCCCGCCGCGCCATCAGGAACTCACCGAGCGGTGATCTGCGGTCCATGGCGGCAAGTATGCGCGGCGGCCGTGTCCGTCGCCTGCACCTGTCAGGGGTAGGCAGGAGCGGGTCTGGTCACCCGGTCCCGGGGCCCTCAGAGTCGATCGCACGGATCACGGCGCAAGCCCTCCGCATCCGTCCCACCCGCCGTCCACGACGCCGCCGGACGCATCGCGAACCGGCCCCGCGCGTCACGCCCGAACGAGGGAGACACATGCCCGCCACCCCACCCGCGCCGCCCTCGCCCACGGAGGCGGCCGCCTCCACGGCACCCCAGGTCACCACGATGAGACTGGGGGACGTCGAGATCACCCGCGTCATCGAGTTCTCGGACACCTCACCGATGACGACCGACGTGTTCTTCCCCGGCAGCAAGCCGGAGGAATGGCAGCGCCACGCCGCACTGCTGGACCCGGATCACTGGGACGCCCGCACCGACCTGACGCGCGTCGCCACCCAGTCCTGGGCGCTGCGCAGCGAAGGCAGGGTCATCCTGATCGACACCGGCGCGGGCAACGGCAAGTACCGTCCGCTGCAGCCGATCTGGTCGTACCTGAACACGAACTACCTGGAGAACCTCGCCGCGGCCGGCATCGAGCCGGAGGACGTCGACCTCGTCGTCAACACCCATCTGCACGACGACCACGTCGGCTGGAACACCCGGCTCCACGGACGCGACTGGGTCCCCACCTTCCCCAACGCGACCTACCTCATGCCGCGGCCCGACGTCGAGTACTGGCATCCGGAGAACCTGCACAACACCGTGTTCGGCCGGGGGAACCAGAACGTCTACGAGGACAGCGTCGACCCGGTGATCGACGCCGGGCTCGTCAGGACCTGGGACGACTCCTACGTCATCGACGGCAACCTCCGGCTCGAACCGGCCCCCGGGCACACTCCGGGCTCATCGGTCGTCCACCTCGAGTCCGGAGGCGACCGCGCGGTCTTCGCCGGCGACCTGATGCACGGCGCCATCCAGGTCCACGAGCCCCACCTCAACAGCTGCTTCGAGGAGGACGAGGACGCCGCCCGCGCCAGCCGAGCACGGATGTACGCCTACGCGGCCGACCACAACGCCCTCGTGCTGCCCGCCCATCTGCCCGGCCACGGGGCCTTCGAGATCAGGCGCAGGGGCGCCGGCTTCGAGATCTCCGGCTGGGCGCCCTTCTCCCGCACCTGACCCCCGGCTCGAAGGGATCCCGTGTCCGGTCCGGCTCCCGGAATCCGGGGGACTGTTCGGCCGGTGCACGCCCTACGGGCGGTCGGATCCGTACGCGGTGGAATCGTCCACGGGACACCGGCCGGATGCGGGAGCGGGTCACTGGCTCGCGGTCCTTTCCGGCCGGCGACGGCTCACAGGTAGCGGACGCCCGTCAGTTCCTCGGCCGCCGCCCAGAGCCGCCTGCCCACGGCCGGATCGGCCGCCTCCCGGCTGAGCCGGGCCTCGGTGACCCGGCCACGTGTCTCCCCCAGCCCGGACGGCCCGAAGAACTGACCGCCCCGCACACCGGGATCGGTCGCGGCGCGCAGTTGCGGCAGCGCGCCCTGCTCCACCGGCTGCGTGACCAGCAGGCCGGCCCGCGCGATCACCCGTCCGAGCCGGCCACGGTGCTCCCAGGCGCGCGGAGTCAGGTTGGTGCGGGTGAGACCGGGGTGGGCCAGTGTGCTGATGACCGGTGATCCCGCGGCGCGCAGGCGCCGGTCCAGTTCGACGCCGAAGACCGTGGTGGCGAGCTTGGACCGGCCGTAGGCGGGAGCGGCCCGGTAGTCACGCTCCGACATCAGGTCGTCGAAGTCGAGGTGCGCGCTCTTGTGGGTGATCGAGCTGAGACCGACCACCCGGGGTTCCCTCGCCGCCTCCAGCCGGTCGAGCAGCAGGCCGGTCAGCGCGAAGTGCCCCAGCATGTTGGTGCCGATGTGCAGCTCGAAGCCGTCGGCGGTGGTGCGGCGCGGGCCGAGCAGCACCAGGCCGGCGTTGTTGACCAGCAGGTCGACCGCCGGATGGTCGGCGGCCAGCTTCGCGGCGAACGCGCGGACGGAGTCGAGCGAGGCCAGGTCCAGCTCGCGCACCTCCGTGTCACCGCCGATCCGGCGGGCGGCCTCCGCACCGGCGGCGGTGTCGCGGACCGCGAGCACGACGTGGGCGCCCCGGCGGGCCAGCTCGGTGGCCGTGATCAGGCCGAGGCCCGAGTTCGCGCCGGTCACGACGGCGATCCTGCCGGTCTGGTCGGGGATGCGGTCGGCGGTCCATCCGGCCATCTGCTGCTCCTGGGGTGTCGGTGGGTGGACCTACGACGCTAGGAGCGGTACGGGCCGATTCGGTCGTTCTCATTTCCCTAGGTCTGCGGGACCTACCTTGGGTGCTCACCGGGAAGGCACACTTGCGGCATGACCCATCCGTACGCCCGTGAGCTCGGTGACTTCCTGCGCGCCCGGCGCGACCGGCTGCGCCCGCGGGACGTCGGTCTGGAGCCGGGCGGCCGGCGCAAGGTCACCGGGCTGCGGCGCGAGGAGCTGGCCCTGCTGGCCGGGCTGAGCACCGACTACTACCAGCGGATGGAGCAGGGCCGGGAGGTACGCCCGTCCGACGACGTCCTGGACGCGCTGGCCGGCGCGCTCGGCCTCGACGAAGCGGAACGCAGGCACCTGTTCGGCCTGGCCCGTGCCGCCCGCCGGCCGGTGCCCGCCCGGCCGGACCGCGGTCCGGAGAGGGTCCCGGACAGCACCCGGCGGCTGCTGCGGGTCATGGACACCCCGGCGGTCGTGCTCGGCCGCCACCTGGACCTGCTCGCCTGGAACCCGATG
>NZ_JBEZBE010000021.1:0-160663 GCF_040646935.1 Streptomyces sp. NPDC044984 | reverse complement strand
ATTCCGAACCCGGAAGCTAAGCCTTACAGCGCCGATGGTACTGCAGGGGGGACCCTGTGGGAGAGTAGGACGCCGCCGAACAATTCTTGAAGAAAGCCCCCGTGCCATTCGGCACGGGGGCTTTCTGCGTTTCAGGACGGCTCCACCAGTTTCGTGTCGTACGCCAGGATCACGGCCTGGATGCGGTCCCGTGAGCCGGTCTTCGCGAGTATCCGGCCCACGTGGGTTTTCACCGTGGACTCGGCCAGGTGGAGGCGGGCGGCGATCTCGCTGTTCGTCCACCCTTTTCCGATGACGGTGAGGATCTCGCGTTCCCGCTCCGTGAGGGCGGACAGACGTGCGTCGGCGGGAGGAACGGCCGCGGTGCCGTCGCCGGTGGGCAGATGCTGGGCGTAGGCGTCGAGGAGGCGGCGGGTCAGGCTGGGGGCGACGACCGCGTCCCCGGTCGCCACGGAGCGGATGCCGGAGAGGAGCTCCTCCGGCTGGGCGTCCTTGACGAGGAAGCCGGAGGCGCCCGCGCGGAGGCCGGCGTAGGCGTACTCGTCCAGGTCGAACGTCGTCAGGATGAGGACGCGGGTGCGGTCGCCGGTGGCGACGATGCGGCGGGTCGCCTCGATGCCGTCCAGGCCGGGCATGCGGATGTCCATCAGGACCACGTCGGGGTGCAGCTCCGCCGTCATGCGGATCGCTTCGGTGCCGTTCGCCGCCTCGCCCAGGACGGTGAGGTCGTCCTGGCTCTCCAGGAGCATGCGGAAGCCGAAGCGCTGGAGGGGCTGGTCGTCGGCGATGAGGACGGTGGTCACTGCGGGGATTCCTCCGGAAGGTGCAGACGGACGCGCCAGCCCTGCTCGGGCCGCGGTCGGGGGCCGGCCTCAAGTGTGCCGCCGTACAGGGCGGTTCGCTCACGCATGCCGGGGAGTCCGCGGCCGTCGGAAGCGGCGGCCGTCGTCGGGGTTCCCGTGTCGGTGACGGTGACCGTGACGGCGCCCTTGTCGCCGTAGGCGATGGCGATTTCCGAGGTGGCGTCGGGGCCGGCGTGCTTGAGGGTGTTGGTGAGGGCTTCCTGGATGACGCGGTAGACGGTGAGCTGACGGCCCGGGGGGAGGGTGGTCCGGCCCTCGACGGTGGTGTGGACGGGCAGGCCCGCGTTGCGGACGCCGTCGATGAGCTGGTCCAGGTCGGTGAGGGCCGGCTGGGGGGCCAGTTCCGCGGGGTGGGCGGCCGCTGTCCCCTCGTCCCTCAGGACGTCGAGGAGGCGGCGTAGTTCGCCGAGGGCCTGGCGGCTGGTGGTGGCGATGGCGTCCAGGGCCTGGGCGGCGCGTTCCGGGGACTTGCCGGCCGCGTACCTGCCGCCGTCGGCGAGGCCCGTGATGACGGAGAGGTTGTGGCCGATGATGTCGTGCATCTCGCGGGCGATGCGGGCGCGCTCGGCGGCGGCGGCGAGCTGCGCCTGCTGGTCGCGTTCGATCTCCAGGCGGCGGGCGCGGTCCTCCAGGGCGACGGTGTAGTTCCTGCGGGTGCGGACCGTGACGCCGATGAGAGCCGCCACCGTGATGGACATCAGCTGGGCGCCGATCTGCTGGTCCCAGGGCTGCTCGCCGTGGCGGAGGGCCGAGACGACGACCGGGGTGAGCACCAGGGGGGTCGACCAGTACAGGGCACGCAGGGGCAGGCGCAGGGCGATGTGGAAGACGACGAGCAGCTGGAGCATGGCCGCCTGGAGGATGGCGCCGGTCCAGGCGTTGACGAGGGCGAACGGGGCCATCGTGAGCAGGACCGCCCCCGGGTGGCTGCGGCGCCACAGGAGCGGGACCGTGAAGCCCAGGCTCAGGGAGAGCAACAGCCAGCCGGGGACGTCCGGGTTGTGGGCGATGCTGCGCCAGCCCCCGCCGACGTAGTCGATGAGGGCGGCCGTCAGCCAGAAACCGGCGAGGTGCAGGTCCCACAGCATCGGGTGGTGCCGGTCGAAGGCGCGCACCCGCCGGTTGATCCGCTGTGTGTACTCGGTGAGGGGCTCGGCCGCGCGGTCTTCGGTCACGGCGTCCATGGTGACGGGTGCGTGCGTCATACGTCCCGTCGCTTCAGCGATGCCGCCGCCGCGGCCAGGGACGCCGCCGCCCACAGGGTGAGGGTGAGCAGGGCCGTGCCCGGGGAGGTGGCGTCGGCGGCGGTGAGGGACTGCAGGGCCTGGGCGGGGAAGTGGTCGACGGCGTCGTCGACGACGGCGTACGGCAGCATCGCCAGGACCTCCGGCACGATCATGACGAGGCCGATGTACGCGCCGATGGCCAGGGGGATCGAACGGGTCACGGCGCCGAGGCCGAGGGCCATGACGGCGAGGAGGGTGAGGGCGACCGCGTTGCCGGCGAGGCCGCGCAGGACCCCGGGGTCGCCGAGAGCGGCGGACTGGTCGGTGTCGGTGAGGAAGGCCTGGGCCAGGGGGAAGGTGAGCAGGTTGGTCAGCAGGCACAGGGGGAGGGCGACGGCGGCCAGGACGGCGGCCTTGGACCACAGGACGGGCAGGCGGCGCGGTACGGCGGTCATCGTGGCCCGGATCTGGCCGGTGGAGTACTCGCCGGCGGTGGCGAGGATGCCCAGGACGGCCAGGTTGACGGTGGCGAACTGGGTGCCGAGGAGGACGAAGACGACCGTGTCGAGGCCGCCCTCGCCGGTGCCGTCGTAGGCGGCGCTGATGCCGGCGCCCATGGCGAGGGTGAGGGCGCCGGTGGCGACGAGGTTGACCCAGGTGGAGCGGAGCGTCCACAGCTTGTGCCATTCGGATTGCAGGACGCGGGCCGGGGTGGTCCGGTAGGGCTGGACGGCGGTGGTCATGCGGCTGCTCCTTCCAGGGCGGCGGGGTACTCGACCGCGTCGTGGGTGAGGTTCATGAACGCCTCCTCCAGGGAGGCCGTGTTCGGGGTGAGTTCGAAGAGGGGGATGCCGTGGGCGGCGGCCGTGCGGCCGATGTGCTCGGCGTCGGTGCCGTGCACGGTGAGGGTGCCGGGGGCGTCGGTGGTGACCGTGACACCGGGGGCGGTGAGGTGGCGTACGAGGTCGGCGGCGTCCGGGGTGACGACCTTGACGGTGCCCGCGCCGGAGTGGCGTACGAAGTCGGTGACGGTGGTGTCGGCGAGGAGCCGGCCGCGGCCGATGACGACCAGGTGGTCGGCGGTGAGGGCCATCTCGCTCATCAGGTGGGAGGAGACCAGGACCGTACGGCCCTCGGCGGCCAGGGACTTGAGGAGGGTGCGGATCCACAGGACGCCCTCGGGGTCGAGGCCGTTGACCGGCTCGTCGAGGATGACCGCGGCCGGGTCGCCGAGCAGGGCGGCGGCGATGCCGAGGCGTTGGCCCATGCCGAGGGAGAAGCCCTTGACCCGGCGGTGGGCCACGTCGGTCAGGCCGGTGAGGCCCAGGACGTGCTCGACGCGGCTCTTCGGGATGCCGTGGGTGAGGGCGAGGGCGCGCAGGTGGTGGTGGGCGGTGCGGCCGGGGTGGACGGAGCGGGCCTCCAGCAGGGCGCCGACCTGGGTGAGGGGTGCGGGGTGGGCGGCGTAGGAGCGGCCGCCGACGGTGGCGTGGCCGCGGGTGGGGGCGTCCAGGCCGAGGATCATCCGCATGGTGGTGGACTTGCCGGCGCCGTTCGGGCCGAGGAAGCCGGTGACGGTGCCGGGGCGGACGGTGAAGGACAGGTCGGTGACGACGGTCCGGTCGCCGTAGCGTTTGGTGAGGTCCTGTGCCGTAATCATGCTTCGATGCTCGGCCGTGCGGGGGCGGCGGGCGTCGGACCGCGGGCCGTAATTCGGGGTGAGGGCGGTGGTACCCCGGTACTACGGTGGCGGCCATGAGCGCCCTCCCCATCGATGACTGCGTGATCCGGCCGGTGCGCGCGGAGGAGTGGGCCGCGGCGAGGGAGCTGCGGCTCACCGCGCTGCGGGACCCGGTCGCGCACATCGCCTACATGGACACCTACGAGGAGGCCGTGGCCCGGCCGGACTCCTGGTGGCGGGAGCGTGCGGCGAACGGGGCGCGGCAGTTCATCGCCGAGGCGGGGGACGGGAGCTGGGTCGCCAATGCGGCCGTGCTGATCGAGGAGGTCGGTACGACCGACTGGGCCGGGTCCGTCGTCGCGCGGCGGCAGGGGCATCTGGTGGGCGTGTACGTGGCTCCCGGGTACCGGGGGAGCGGGCTGGCGAAGGCGCTGTTCGAGACCGCGCTGGAGTGGGCGTGGGGGCGCGGGGTGGAGCGCGTGCGGCTCCTCGTGCACTCGGACAACGCGCGGGCGCTGGCGTCCTACCGCAAGGCGGGTTTCGTCGAGACCGGGGTGACCGTGTCGCTGGGGGACGATCCGGGCGATCTGGAACTGGAGCTGGCCGTGGAGCGGCCGGTGCCGCACCGGTAGGTCACACCGGTAGTTCGTCGTGGGGCCAGCGGGTCCTGCCCTGTTCGCGGGAGCGGAGCAGCGCCAGGGTGGGCATGCCGTGGTCGGCGCCGGTGGCGAGCAGTTCCGGGAGCTGGGGGAGCGGGGCCACGGCCGCCACGTCGTCCAGGACGAGGGTGAGTGGTGGGTCGAGCCGACCGGAGGATGACCGTTCGGCCATGCGCCGGCCGTGCTCGACCACGTGTGAGGCGAGGGCCGTCAGCAGGGGCATCGCGCCCGGGCTGGTGCGGGGGTCCTCGATGGATTCACCCACGACATAAAGCGTTCCCCCTTCGTGGACGAAGGAATCCAAGGCGAGGGCATCATTTCGGTTGGGAGTGCAGGCCTCGCGGACGTTGACCGTGGAGAGCGCGGCCAGGGCGCGGGTGGTCAGCTGCTGGGCCATGTCCCGGCGTTCGGGGTGTGCGGTGAGGGCCGCCTCGAGTTCACCGGCGGCGCCGGGGGCGGCCTTGGGGTTGGTGCGGAGGATGCGTACGGCGTCGTGGACCTGGAGGCCCTGGGACCAGCGGTGGACGTGGCGGATCGTACGGCCGTCGACGGCGGCGGCGTGGACGTAGCTGCGGAGCAGGGTCTCCGCGGTGTCGCTGACCGCCTGGTCGAGGCGGGAGGTGGGGCGGACGGGGGTGAGGAGTGCGGCTGCCCTGGCTTTGGCCGTGTCCTTGTCCTCGCAGCCGGCTGTGGGGGACCAGTGGAGACGGGCGGGCGTGTCACAGAGGTGGGTGGGGTCGTAGAGGTGGATGGGGCCGAGTTTGGCGCGGGCGTCCTTGGTGTCGTGCCAGAGGGCGGGGTTGGAGGTGAGGACGAGGGCGGGGCCCTCCGCGTCGCGCACGGCCTGGGCCGCGGTGGTGTGGCGGGTGGCCGGGGGGCCGTAGTGGACCCCCGCGCCTGCGGAGCGGGGTGTTTCCCATCCGTCCGCCCGTTCGCTCTCGGATAGGGAGGTGAGCGCCGTCTCCTGCGGCGCGGGTGACTGCCGGGGTGCCGGTGGCCGCACCGGCTGCGGCGCCGGCGTCTCCTGCTCGGGTCCCCTCGGCGTCGGCACCTCGTGCAGCTGCTTCGGTGCCGGGTCCGGCTGCCGCTGGGGCCGTTGCCCCGGCATGGCCCGCGTCGCCCGCTCCGCCCGGCGTCGTGCCCGTACCGCTCTCCAGCGGGCCACCGTGCCCAGCACGAACACCGTCAGGACGGTCAGGATCATCAGCTGGCCGATGAACAGGCCCCAGAAGAGGCCGTGCCCCGAGAGGGCGGCCTCCGGGGCGTCCGGCCAGGCGCCGGGGAGGTTCTGCGGGTCGGCGACGAGGTGGCGCATGGCCACCGGGGTGCGGGCGAAGGTGACGCCGGACGGCCAGTGGCCGTGGGCGAAGAGGCCCGCGAGGCCGGTGGCCGTCCACACCATCGTGGTGACGCCGATGAGGAACGCGAGGATGCCGATCAGCAGCCCGTCGGGGATGCCGCCGCCCTGGCCGCCGGCCCGGCCGTGCTCACGGTGATCGTCCGGTCTCACGCGTGCTCCCCTACGCCACCGTCGATTCGGAGTCGCCGACGTGCTGTTCCACGAAGGCCGCCGCCCGTTCCTCCGCCTCCCGTTCGGCGGCGCGCAGGGCGTCGTCGTTGAAGTCGGCGGAGGACTCGGTCATCGCGCGGTCGGTGAAGACCAGTGGGCGTTCGGTCTCGGTGACCAGGTGTTTGACCACCTGGACGTTGCCGTTGACGTCCCACACCGCGATACCGGGCGTCAGCGTCGGAATGATCTCCACCGCCCACCTGGGCAGGCCGAGGACCCGGCCGGTCGCCCGCGCCTCGTCCGCCTTCTGGGCGTAGATGGTCCGGGTCGACGCCATCTTCAGGATGGCCGCCGCCTCCTTCGCCGCCGCCCCGTCCACCACGTCGGACAGGTGGTGGACGACCGCGACGAACGACAGGCCGAGCCGCCGGCCGAACTTCAGCAGCCGCTGGAACAGCTGGGCGACGAACGGGCTGTTGATGATGTGCCAGGCCTCCTCGACCAGGAAGATCCGCTTCTTCCGGTCGGGGCGGATCCAGGTGTGCTCCAGCCACACGCCGACGATCGCCATCAGGATCGGCATGGCGATGGAGTTGCGGTCGATGTGGGACAGGTCGAAGACGATGAGCGGCGCGTCCAGGTCGATGCCGACGGTCGTCGGGCCGTCGAACATGCCGCGCAGGTCACCGTCGACCAGGCGGTCCAGGACCAGCGCGACGTCCAGGCCCCACGCCCGTACGTCGTCTATGGCCACGTTCATCGCCTCCGCCGACTCCGGTTCGGGGTGGCGCAGCCGCTCCACGATGTCGGAGAGGACCGGCTGGCGTTCGACGATGGACTCGTTGACGTAGGCGTGCGCGACCTTGAGGGCGAAGCCGGAGCGTTCGTCCAGGCCGTGGCCCATCGCGACCTCGATGATGGTCCGGAGCAGGGCGAGCTGCCCGGTGGTCGTGATCGACGGGTCCAGGGGGTTGAGCCGGATGCCCTGGTCGAGTGCGGCCATCGGGTCCAGGCGGATCGGCGTTATCCCCAGTTCCTGCGCGATGAGGTTCCACTCACCGGCGCCGTCCTCGCCCTGGGCGTCCAGGACGACGACCTGGCGGTCGCGGAAGCGCAGCTGGCGCAGGACGTACGTCTTCTCCAGGGCCGACTTGCCGTTTCCGGACTCGCCGAGGACCAGCCAGTGCGGGGCGGGGAGCTGCTGGCCGTAGAGCTGGAAGGGGTCGTAGATGTAGCCCTTGCCGGAGTAGACCTCGCGGCCGATGATGACGCCGGAGTCGCCGAGGCCGGGGGCGGCGGTCGGGAGGTAGACCGCCTGTGCCTGGCCCGTGGACGTGCGCACCGGCAGCCGCGTCGTCTCGACCTTCCCGAACAGGAAGGACGTGAAGGCGTCGGTGACGACGGACAGCGGATCCCGCATATCGGCTCAGCCCCTACCTTCGAATGCCGGTGGCGAACGGGAGTGTGTTCACGAACGCGCGGTGGTGCTCGCGGTCGCACCACTCCAGCTTCAGGTACGACTTTCCGGCCGACGCCCGTATGGTCCGCTTGTCGCGGGCCAGGGCCTCGGGATTGCGGGAGGAGACGGTGATGTAGCCGACCAGGTTGACGCCGGCCGCGCCGCTGGCGAGGTCCTCGCCGCGCTGGTCCAGGCGGCTGTGGGCGGCGAGGTCGCGCGGGTCGACGGTGCGGTTCATCTTGGCGGCGCGGGACGCCTCCGCCTCGTCGTTGGTCTTCTCGGTCAGCATCCGCTCGATGGCGACCTCGGTGGGTTCGAGGTCCATGGTGACGGCGACCGTGCGGATCACGTCCGGGGTGTGGACGAGGAGGGGGGCCAGGAAGTTGACGCCCACCGGGGTCATCGGCCATTCCTTCACCCAGGCCGTGGCGTGGCACCAGGGGGCGCGGGTGACGGACTCGCGGGTCTTGGCCTGGAGGTAGGTGGGCTCCATGGCGTCCAGCTCGGCCGGCCAGGCGTTGCGCTGCGTCATCGCCTGGATGTGGTCGATCGGGTGGTCCGGGTCGTACATGGAGTGGATCAGCGAGGACAGCCTGCTCTGGCCGAGCGGCTGCCGTACGCGGATGTCGGCCTCCTGGAGCCGGGAGCAGATGTCGGTCAGCTCACGGGCCATGACGACGGCGAGCCCCGCGTCCCGGTCCACCTTGCCGCCGCCCTGGCTGCGCATCGCGCGGGCCATGGCGTTGGCCTCGGCGGCCAGTTCGCGCGTGTAGTGCATGCAGGCGACGAGGTAGGCGCGGTGCTGCTCGCTGCTGGTCGACACCATCGACTGGAGCTGGTCGTACGACTGCTGCAGCCACGGCGGCGACGTGGCGTCCCCGCGCACGGCGACGTCCTTGGCGTGCGCGTCGGGGTCGGCGGGCAGGGTGCGGGCGAGCATCTGGATGCGGGTCACGAAGCCGTCGCCGTTGGCCACGTGCTTCAGCAGCGTGCCGAAGCGGTCGACGAGGGCTTCCTGGTCCTCGGAGTCGCGCAGGCCGACGCCCGGTCCCTCGATCTCGATGGCGGCGGTGACGGTCTTGCGGTCCGCGTGCAGCAGTACGGCGATCTCGTCGGGGCCGAAGGGGGCGGCGAGCCAGGTGATCCGCCCGATCCCGGGCGGCGGCCCGATCTCCACCTCACGCCCGTCCATGCGGGTGCCCGCCTCGACGGCGCCGGAGCGGTAGGTGGTGCCGCGGCGCACGGTGCGCTTGTAGCTGCGGTTGATCTCGAACCATTTGTAGAAGGTGCGGTGCCTGTACGGCACGTACACGGCGGCCAGTGCCAGCATCGGGAAGCCGACGAGGAGGACGATCCGCACGGACAGGACGGGGACGAGGAGTCCGCACATCATGCCGAGGAACGCGCCCACGACGATCAGCGCGATCTCACCGGTCTCGCGATTACGGCCGACGATCGCGTTCGGCCGGGCGCGGCCGATCAGATACGTACGGCGGGGCGTGACCGGATGGGACAAGTGGGACTCGGTCGTCAACGCCCATCACCTCCCGTGCTGTTGTTACTGCTGTTGCGGGTGTTGCTGGCGTGGGGGGTGTTCACCGGGCTGCTCGAGCGGGGTGCGGGGGCGGTGGCTCCGCCGCCGTTCGACGTGCGCGAGCTGTGCGCGGCGACTCCGCCGGAGGCGGGGTTGGAGGGGCGGGGGCCGGTGGACTGGCCGCCGCGGTTGTTGTCGGCGCGGGTGCTGTGGGTCTTGATGCCCTGCGCGACCAGGGTCGCCGGGGAGCTCATGACGGCGGCGGCCTTGCCCTCGGCGCCCTGCATGAGGCGGTTGTTGCGGGAACTGGCGAGTTCGTCGCCGAAGCCGGGGACGAAGCGGTAGATCATCGCGGAGGCGAAGATGGCGAGCAGGATGATCGCCAGTCCGGAGACCACGGCGGAGAAGGCGTCCGGCCCGTCCTCGGCGGACAGTGCCCCGGCGAGGCCGAGCACGATCACGATCACCGGCTTCACGAGGATCACGGCGATCATGATGCCCGCCCAGCGGCGGACGTGGCCCCACAGGTTCTTGTCCACGAGGCCCGCGTAGACGACGGTGCCGAGGAGGGCACCGACGTAGAGCAGGGCGGCGCGGATGACGAGTTCCAGCCAGAGGACGCCGGCGGCGAGGATGGAGACGAGGGAGACGACGATCAGCATGATCGGTCCGCCGCCGATGTCGTCGCCCTTCTCGAGCGCGCCGGAGAACGTGCCGAAGAACGTGTCCGTCTGGTCGCCGGTCGCCTTCGCGAGGACCTCGGTGACGCCGTCGGTCGCCGACACGATGGTGTAGAGGATCAGCGGGGTGAAGGCGGAGGCGAGGACGGTGAGCCAGAGGAAACCGATCGCCTCGGACAGGGCGGTGGTGAGGGGGACGCCGCGCACCGCGCGCTTGGCGACCGCGAGCAGCCAGAGGAGGAGGGTGAGGATCGTCGACGCGGCGAAGACGACGGCGTACTGCTGGAGGAACGTGTCGTTGGTGAAGTCGACGTTCGCGGTTTCCTGTACGGCGTCGCTGAGCTTGTCGACGGTCCAGGAGGCGGCGTCGGCGCAGCCCTGGGCGAGGGAGGCGAGGGGGTCGAGGGTGGTGGTGGGGTCGTCGAGGGTGGAGGAACTGCCGGACCCTTCACCCTCTCTGCCTCGTTCGCAGTAGTCCTTGGCGCGGCCGGGGATGAGGTCGCAGGGGTTGTTGCTGTCCGTGGGCGTGGGTGTGGGAGTGGGTGTCGGCGTGGGTGCGGCGAAGGCCTGCGCGGCGAAAACGACGGCAGCCGCCTGCACGGCCGCGACGATACCGGTCAGTTTGAGCAGGCGGTGGTTAGCGGGCATACGTGAACCCTCCGTACTCCTCGACGGCCTTCGCCATCTCGTCGGCGCTGGAGGCCCGCTTGTCACCGGGAACCGGGGTGGGGCCGTCCTTCTGAGAGTGGGTCACGATCTTCCAGTCGTCGTTGGTCCACTCAAGCTGCATGGTGATGGTGAACCAACTGTTGGTGACCGGATTGGTGGAGCTCTCGCCTGCCAGCCCCAGAAGTCCGCTGCACCAGACCTCCACCGTTGCCGCGTCGGCGGACGACGCGGTGACCTTGGTGCCGATCGGGCTGGTACGCGAGACGAACGTGTAGCCCTTCGGTGTGGTGCCGTCGTCGTTGAGGCCCACGTTCTTGTTGAACTCCGGTGTGTACGCCTTGTCCAGCGTCGCCTCGAAGTCCGCGACGCGGTCGGGAACGATGATCGACTGAAGGATGACGTCTCGTCGGTCCTTGTCGAACATCTCGGCGGAGCCCAGCGCCACCGAGTAGTTCGCCGCCGCGCTCTCCGCGCCCTGCTGGTCGTGGGCGAAGCCCGAGGGGATGCCGGACGCCTTCGAGCTGACCGGCTTCTTCCCCGACGGGGCTGTCGCCGCCGCCTTGGGGGAGTCGCCGGAGCCGCCCTCCTCTGCGGCGGAATCGTCGCCTCCACGGTTCGCGAAGGCGATCGCCGCGATCAGGAGGACCACCACGCCGACCACCGTCACCAGGCTGCGCGACGACGAACGGCCGCCTCTGCGCGCACCGCCGTACGGATCGCCGCCCCTTTCCGGCAGGCGGGTGCGGGTCTGGCCCGTGTCGTCTCCGAGACTCATACCGCGTACGCCCCCTCAGTGCCGTGCGGAAACACCTCGTACTCCGCGTACTCCATGTACGACGGTAGCCGTGCTGGTCCCCGCGCGGGCGCGGTGTGGTGACTGGACATCAGGGAAACGCAACCTCAGCCGGTGGGCACGACGGGCGGGTGGGGTGGAGGAGGTGCCGGGCGTGCCCGGTCGGGAGCGATGGGGCGGGGCTACACGGCCATTCCGTACACGATGGTGAACAGCGTGCCGAGCGAACCGATGATGAAGACGCCCGTGAGCCCCGCGATGATGAGGCCCTTGCCCTGTTCGGCACTGAACGTGTCCCTCAACGCCGTGGCGCCGATGCGCTGTTTGGCCGCCCCCCAGATGGCGATGCCCAGGCAGATGAGGATGGCGACCGCCATGACCACTTCGATCATGATTTTGGCCTCGTTGCCCAGGCTGCCGAAGGGGCCCCAATCCGGAGCGATCCCGCCGATAATGGTGTTGATGTCTCCCTCGTCGGCCGCGAAGAACATGTAAGTCACCGCCCCTGTATGGGTAGTTCCGTACCCCTGCGGTGGTGCAGAGGTCAGCCCTCATTGTCGCCGACGATGGCACTGTCGCATGTCGACTTGGCTTCATCTGTTGGCGGGTTTCGTACGAATAGCTTGCCACCGGCGCGCGCCGTACTCCGGGAGGGGCGCGCTCCGCTGGGTGAGAAGTCGTATCGTCACTCTGTGTATCACGCTGGGTAATGCTGGGCAACGAGGTGTGTACTCGGCTGCGGCTTGAGCCCGTGCGGCAGGTGGTGGGCGGGCGCGGACTGACCTGCTCACCTGAAACGCGTGAGCATCTCGGCTCTCGTTGTCCTTGGGCTGCTCATTTGAGTGCCTGATGAGCGTTGTTCTGTCTACTGTTCACGCTTTTCAGCAGGGTGGGTCTTCTCCCGCCCCGCGCTGCCGCGGTGAGGTGAGGAAGGAGAGGGCTCATCTCGATCAGTCCGGGGCCCGGCCGCGCTACGCCGCGAAGTGGTCGAACTCGCCGGCCCGGACGCCGCGCACGAAGGTCTCCCAGCGGCGGCGGTCGGTGGTGACGGCGGGGACTCCGGGAACGCCGGGAGCACGGAGGCGGACGATCCGGTCGTCGTCGCCGACGGTGGTCACTTCGAGGCCGGGGACCTGGGGGTCCCGGTGCGGTTCTTCCTTGAGGGAGCGGAGAAGGGCGCGGAAGGCGTCGGGAGTGGTGGTGAGGATCGCTCCGCCGGGGTCGGCGGACTCGGTTATGTGGATCCCGGTGGGGGTCGCGGCGACGTGCACGCAGGAGTCGCCCGAGCCGCACAGGGATGACTTCTGCCAGTTGAGTCCGGGCATCACGTTTCCTCTCACAGGTCTCGGAGAAGGTGGTTGATGACATCGCGTGACTTCTCCGGAGTAAGCGCCCGGGAGTCCAAGCGATCGAGCAGGATCCGGTACATGTCCAGCTGAGCATCGGCGTCGAGGAACACGGGCCCGTGGGACTGGTCGAGATGGACGGTGTCGAGCTGGGGGATGGGGCCGTGCGAGTAGAAGATCGACTGTCCCGACCCCGGAAAGCCTCCGGCGGCGAACGGCAGCACCTTGATGGTGATGTGCTCCCGCTCGCTCATGTCCAGTAGGTGCCGCAACTGCGCGCGGGCGGTCGCCGGGCCGCCGAACTGCATGCGCAGCGCGGCCTCGTGGATCACCGCGTGGTACGGGGCGGCGGATGCGCGGTAGAGCACGGCCTGGCGCTTGATGCGGAAGGAGACCCGGTGCTCGATGTCCGGGGGCGGGAACTCGGGTACGACCTGCCGGAACAGTTCACGTGCATGTTCGGTGGTCTGCAGCAGGCCGGGGATGTGGACGGTTACGGCGCCGCGTAGGCAGGTCGCGTGGTGCTCGACTTCGGCCAGGTTCAAAAGCGCGGCGGGGAGGATTTCGCGGTACTCCTCCCACCAGCCGCGCTTGCGGTCTGCGGCCATGTCGCTGAGGGCCTGGACGAGTGCCGGATCGCCGCACTTGTAGTGGTGGGCCAACGTGCGTACACGTTCTGGGCTCACACCGATGCGTCCGGCTTCCGTGTTGCTGATTTGGTTCTGCTTTACGCCGAGCAGTTGACCGGCCTCTGTGGCAGTGAGTCCCGCGCGCTCGCGCAATTTCCGCAGCTCGGCGCCAAGCCGGAGCTGACGACCGGTCGGGCTGGTTCTCACGCTTTCTGACGCTCCCTCGGCGCTACGGTCACCCACACGGGTGGAAGCTAATGCAGATCTGGAGAACTGGCTAATGCGTTAGCTGGGTGCGGCTAGCTTAGTTGTAGGCGCCCCGCCCAGAAGCGCACCGATCGACGGTTCGGCACTGCCACTGGGCAACTGTTCGCAACCACCCAACTGACCTCGCCGATCGGAGACTTCCATGTCCACCGTATCCCCGCCCTGGTCCTACATCCTCCACCTCTCACGCGATCCACGCTCACCGGGGATCGCCCGCTCCACCCTGCGGTCCGTGCTGGCCGCCTACGAACTCGGCGAACTCGCCCCCACGGCCGAACTGCTCGCCTCGGAGCTGCTGACCAACGCTCATCTGCACACCGGCGGCCCGTACGCCCTCCACATCCGCCCGGCCGGGTCCGGTCAGCTCCGGGTGGGGGTGTGGGACAAGGACTCGACCGTCCCCTCCGGTCTGGGCGCCGGCTTCGCTCACGGTGCCATGCCGCACGGAGCCTCGGAGGGCGGGCGGGGCCTGGCCCTCGTACGGGCGTACGCCGACTCCTGGGGCGCCTCGCTGCTGGAGGGGCCGGAGGGTACGTCGGGCGGAAAGGTGCTGTGGGCGGAGTGCGGCTGGGGCGGCCCGCTGCAGCCGCCCGAGGGCAGATCGTGAGGGGAGCCGGGTGCGTGAGCACGGAGCAGGCGCAGTGACGGAACCGGCCCAGCACGGGGGACGCGTCACCGAGTGGGTCATCGGACTTTCCGTTGGGCGTCCTGCCGGGTCTGCCGCCAGGTCTCTTGCCGGGTCTCCCCTCGGGCCTGCCGCCGGGTCTCCTGCCGGGCCTGCCGCCAGGTCTCTTGCCGGGCGTCCCGCCGGGCCTGCCGCCAGGTCTGCCGTCGGGCGTCCCGCTGGGCCTTCCGTCGGGCCTGCCGTTGGGCGTTCTGCCGGGTCTGCCGTCGAGTCTCTTGCCGGGTCTCCCCTCGGGTCTGCCGCCGGGTCTCCCCTCGGGTCTGCCGCCGGGTCTCCTGCCGGGCCTGCCGCCAGGTCTCTTGCCGGGCGTCCCGCCGGACCTGCCGTCGGGCCTGCCGCTGGGCGTCCCGCTGGGTCTCCCGTCGGGCGTCCCGCTGGGTCTCCCGTCGGGCGTCCCGCTGGGTCTGCCGTCGGGTCTCCTGCCGGGTCTCCCCTCGGGTCTGCCGCCAGGTCTCTTGCCGGGCGTCCCGTCGGACCTGCCGTCGGGTCTCCCGTCGGGTGTCCTGCCGGACCTGCCCGTGCCACCGAAGGGCCGGGTCCGTCCGCGGCCGGGGCGCCTGCGCGACGTTGCCGGGAGGAGTCAGGGCGCAACGGGTCCGTGGGCGCAGATCGTGGGAGGCAAGCCGGTGATGCCCCCGACTCCGCGCGGCGGGCACGCGGGTGTGGTGAAGCGGGCACGGCGGCAGCCCCAAGCCGCTCTGTCCGAAGGGCCGGACGTGTACGGGGTGTCATCTTCGACGTGGCCGGAGGGGGCGGCGTGGCCGGGGACGGACTTCCGCAACACGGCACTTCGCCACAGCCGTAACAACCACGCCGAAGTACCTCGTGATCATTCCGAAGAGCGGGCGCCGCCTCTACACTGACGTGCGGCGGTGGACTGCCGGACGCTGAAGGGCGGTTGACGGTGCGTAAGGCATGGGTCGCGGCGGGGATCGCCGTCAGTTCCGCGCTCGCCTTTGTGATGCTGCTCGTCGTCGGGGTCTACGTCGTCGCCGGGAACCTCGCCAACGGAGTGGGCGGCGGGGCGACCAAGGCCCTCGCCAAGGGAAGCGTGCCGGCCGCGTATCAGGCGCTCGTGCAGAAGTGGGGCAACCTCTGCCCCGCCATCAACCCGGCCCTGCTCGCCGCCCAGCTCTACCAGGAGAGCGGATTCAACCCGAAGGCACAGAGCCACGCGGCGGCACAGGGCATCGCCCAGTTCATCCCCGGTACGTGGGCCACGCACGGGGTCGACGGGGACGGGGACGGGGACCGTGACGTGTGGGACCCGAAGGACGCGATTCCGTCGGCGGCGACGTACGACTGCGCGCTCGCGTCCTACGTGAAGGACGTCGGCGGGAATCCGACCGAAAACATGCTCGCCTCGTACAACGCGGGGGCGTACGCGGTGATCAAGTACGGGGGTGTTCCGCCGTACAAGGAGACGCAGAACTACGTCAAGCGGATCCTGTCGCTGGAGAAGAGCTTCGCCGCGCCGGTGGGGCGGGTCGATCCGTCGAAGCAGGCCGCCGGGGCCATCGCGTACGCGCAGAAGAAGCTCGGGACGCTCTACCTGTGGGGCGGTAACGGTACGCCTGAGCACGGCGGACGGTTCGACTGCTCGGGGCTGACCAAGGCGGCGTACGAGAGCGTGGGGATCACACTGCCGCGGGTGGCCAACGACCAGTACAACGCGGGACCGCATCCGAAGCGGGACGAACTGCTGCCGGGCGATCTGGTGTTCTTCTCGGACGACCTCACCAATTCCCGGGCCATCCGGCATGTGGGTATTTATGTCGGCGGCGGGTACATGATCGACGCGCCCCGAACCGGGGCCGTGATCCGGTTCGACCCGATCGACACACCTGACTATTTTGGTGCCACCCGGGTCACCGAAGATGGCGCGAAAGCACTCCCCACCACGGTGTGAGCGGAGCGTCAACCCTCCCCCCTGAGCTGCGGAGACGCATCTCTCTTCGATAACGTCTGCGTGATCATTCGGTGGAGTGTGGAACGTATCAACGGGGACCGTGCGTTCCTGTTGTCGTAGCCGAGCGAACGAGCGGATCTACAAACCACGGGGGTGGCGGGAACGGCGTGCGAACGGTGCGCCGGGAGATATGACGAAGGGGCCGCAGCACCATGGCTGGATTCGCCGATTCCGGGTCGAACCCCGACGTCGACCTGCTCTATGACATCAACGGCCTGGCGAAGGCCGCACCGCCGTGGCTCGATCACCTCATGGAGTTCGTGGGCGAGTTCGGCCTGCTGTTCGCCTTGCTGGGGCTGCTGGCGTGGTGCTGGTGGGGTGTCAGGCGGCGGGGCGGTGAGGACGCGGCCCCGGCCGTGGCGGGCCTGGTGTGGGCCCCGCTCGCGGCGGGCGTCGCGGTCCTGGTGAACGTACCGATACGTGGGTTCGTGGAGAGGCGTCGGCCCTTCCTCGACCACGAGGGGCTCGAGGTCCTGGTCGACGGCAAGAACGACTACTCGTTCGTCAGCGACCACGCGACGCTCTGCATGGCGCTGGCGGTGGGGCTGTTCCTGGTCAACCGGCGGCTCGGGATCATCGGCCTGGTGCTGGGACTGCTGGGCGGGTTCATCCGGGTCTACATGGGCGTGCACTACCCGACGGACGTCGTGGGCGGGCTCGCGCTCGGTACGGCCGTCGCACTGCTGCTCTCGCCGCTCGCCATGGCGCTGCTGACGCCGCTGATGCGGGCGATCGAGCGGTCGCCGCGGGCGGGGTGGCTGATCACGGCGCGCGGACGGCATCACGTCGAGGCGGGGCGGGTCGCCCCGGGGACCAGGAACGGGGCGTCGGGCGGCCCCGAGGAGCGGGATCTGGCGGCCTGAGCCCGCGTCGACCGGAGCCGGAGGAGACGGCGGGCGCGGACTCGCGGACTCGCCGGCTCGTTGTCGGTCCCCCCTGCCAGACTCGCCCGCATGACCAGCAGCACGGGAGCTCCCGTTCCGATTCCGGCCGATCCCCGGGCCTCCGAGACGTACGCCGCTGGAAAGGCTGGACCCCGGACCACCACCGTGCCGTCCGCGGGGAACTCACCGCCGTGAAGGCGCCCCGCCCCGTGCGCGGTGAGCCGGCGGCCCTTCCGTCGCCCGCGCACGAACGGTTCGCCCGGGCCTGGAAGGAGGGCACGGCACCCCCGCGGGCGAAGGGCCGGGGCTGACCTCACATCCGGGCGCGGCCCACGCGCGGCCGCCGGTACGGGAACGAGGCGTGGGTCACTCGGGGGTGTGGTTCTCGGCGTCTTTTCTGGCTTGGCTTCTGGCTCTCCTGGCCGGGCCCCGCCAGCCGCAGGTGCAGTGGGCCATGCAGAAAGGGCCCTGTTCGGTGGTGGTCGTGGTGTGGGGGACGGGGGTCGGCTCGTCGTCCTGGTGCGGCACGTCGACCACGGTAGCGCCCCGCTCGCCGGCGTGACGGGGCCCCTCACCGGTCGTTGACCGGGCATGGCTCGGATGTGCGGCGTGGTGGCTGGATTCGGGGTGGTGTGCTGTCTGGGGCTCGGGGCCGTGGGCTGCGCGAGAAGCGACGCCGTGACCCCGGGGGCTCCCGCCGGGGATGCGGTGCGGGTGCTGCGGGAGGCCGCCGACGTGCTCGTGAAAGCCGGGAGTTCCAAGGCGACCACCTCCCTGGAGATGGCGACCGGCGGGACCCGGGTCACCATCAGGGGCGAGGGGGTGTACGACTACCGCGAGCGGCTCGGACGGCTGAAGGTGCTGCTGCCGCAGGACCCGGCCGGGAAGGTCGTCCGGCGGCCCATCACCGAACTCCTCGCCCCCGGGGCGCTGTACATGAAGAACCGGGGAGCCGGGGTGCCCGCCGACAAGTGGGTGCGGGTGGACACCGGGACGCTGTCCGACGGGAACCTCGTCACCGGCGGGGCCACCGATCCGTTCGCCGCCGCCGAGGTGCTGCGCGGGACACGGTCGGCGACGTTCGTGGGGCGGACCGAGGTCGCCGGGACGAAGGTGCGCCACTACCGGGGGACCGCCGATCTGCGGCAGGCCTCGCGGGACGCCTCGGACGCGAACCGGGAGGTGCTGGGCGCGGCGGCGAAAGGGTTCGCCACCGCGCGGGTGCCGTTCGACGCCTACCTCGACGACGAGGGACGGATCCGCAAGCTCCGGCACCGGTTCAGCTTCGTCAACGGCCGGCAGGACCGGCCCGTCGCGGTCGCCTCGACCACGCTGCTGTACGACTTCGGGGTGCCGGCCGACGTACGGCTTCCCGAGGGCGAGGACATCTACGCGGGCCGGATCGCCGAGGAGGGAAGCCGGGAGTGACCGGCCTGAACTAGCCCTTCCGTGCCATGCGCGGTGCGTAGGGCGCTCCCTACTCTAGGAAGTCGGTGACGACAGAGACGAGGTGAGGCGCGTGGCACCGCTCGGCGGTGGGACGGTTCCGGTTCAGGACCACGTGGCGCTCGCCGAGATCGAACTCTGCGGGGAGCTGATCATCGCCGCCTCCAACGCCGAGGAGCGGCTCAGCCTGGAGAGCATCGACGAGGTACTGCGGGTGGCCGAGGCGCGGGTCGAGTCCGCCGGGCACTGAGACCGGTCAGGTCCGGAGCATACGGGCGATGGCCTGCGTCGCCTCCTTGACCTTCGCGTCGATCTCGTCACCGCCCCTGACGGCCGCGTCCGCGACGCAGTGGCGCAGGTGCTCCTCCAGCAGCTGCAGCGCGAACGACTGCAGTGCCTTGGTGGAGGCGGACACCTGGGTGAGTATGTCGATGCAGTACACGTCCTCGTCGACCATGCGCTGCAGGCCGCGGATCTGGCCCTCGATGCGGCGCAGGCGCTTGAGGTGCTCCTGCTTCTGGTCGTGGTAGCCGTGGAAGCCGTGGTCGTGGTCGGTCACGAGGTCCGTCACGTCCGGGGCGGAGGGCGCGTTCGCGCCGGTCTCGGTGGTCGTCATCGCGTCCTCCTGGTGCACTGACGGGCGACATATACCCCTGGCGGGTATATGGTAGCGAACTTTGCTGGGTATAGGCATCTTGGCCGATGACATGCGCTGCGGCCGGAAACGGACCTCGGACCGCCCCCGTGCTCGTCGATCTGCCTGATGGGCGACACTGGTGGGCGGCCCGTTAGTCGCGGCCGGATGATGCGCCTAGCATCAGCCTGACCGAAACCGATGCTCACCGAGGACCCCACGTGCGCTTTCGTCTGACCCCCAGGGAGACGAGCTTCTACGACATGTTCGCCGCGTCCGCGGACAACATCGTCACGGGCTCGAAACTCCTGATGGAACTGCTCGGGGCGGACCCCTCCGCCCGGGCCGAGATCGCAGAGCGTATGCGGGCCGCGGAACACGCAGGTGACGACGCCACGCATGCGATCTTCCACCAGCTGAACTCCTCGTTCATCACGCCGTTCGACCGTGAGGACATCTACTCCCTCGCGTCGTCCCTCGACGACATCATGGACTTCATGGAGGAGGCCGTCGACCTGGTCGTCCTCTACAACATCGAGGAACTGCCCAAGGGCGTCGAGCAGCAGATCGAGGTCCTGGCGCGGGCCGCGGAGCTGACCGCGGAGGCCATGCCGCACCTGCGCACCATGGAGAACCTCACCGAGTACTGGATCGAGGTCAACCGGCTGGAGAACCAGGCCGACCAGATCCACCGCAAGCTGCTGGCCCACCTCTTCAACGGCAAGTACGACGCGATCGAGGTGCTGAAGCTCAAGCAGATCGTGGACGTACTGGAGGAGGCGGCCGACGCCTTCGAGCACGTGGCGAACACGGTGGAGACCATCGCCGTCAAGGAGTCCTGAGCCCTTCATGGACACCTTCGCTCTGGTCGTGACCATCGGGGTCGCGCTCTTCTTCACCTACACCAACGGCTTCCACGACTCGGCGAACGCGATCGCCACGTCCGTGTCGACGCGGGCGCTGACGCCCCGGGCGGCGCTGGCGATGGCGGCCGTGATGAACCTCGCCGGTGCGTTCATGGGCTCCGGGGTCGCCAAGACCGTCAGCGAGGGGGTGATCCAGACACCCGAGGGGTCCAAGGGGATGGGGATCCTCTTCGCCGCGCTGGTCGGGGCGATCGTCTGGAACCTGATCACCTGGTACTTCGGGCTGCCGTCGTCGTCGTCCCACGCGCTGTTCGGGGGCATGGTGGGGGCGGCGCTGGCCGGGGGGACGACGGTGTACTGGCACGGGGTGGTCGACAAGATCGTCATCCCGATGTTCGTGTCGCCGGTGGTCGGCATGCTCGCCGGTTACCTGGTGATGACCGTGATCCTCTGGATCTTCCGGCGGACCAATCCGCACAAGACCAAGCGGGGGTTCCGGATCGCGCAGACCGTCTCCGCGGCGGGCATGGCGCTGGGACACGGTCTGCAGGACGCGCAGAAGACGATGGGCATCGTGGTGATGGCACTGGTCATCGCGGATGTCGAGGACTACGGCGATCCGATTCCGGTGTGGGTGAAGGTCGCCTGTGCGGTGATGCTGTCCGCGGGGACGTACGCCGGTGGGTGGCGGATCATGCGGACGCTGGGGCGGAAGATCATCGAGCTGGATCCGCCGCAGGGGTTCGCCGCGGAGACGACGGGTGCGTCGATCATGTTCGGGTCCGCGTTCCTGTTCCACGCGCCCATCTCCACGACGCATGTGATCACTTCGGCGATCATGGGTGTGGGGGCGACGAAGCGGGTCAACGCCGTGCGGTGGGGGGTGGCCAAGAACATCGTTCTCGGGTGGTTCATCACCATGCCGGCGGCGGCGGCGGTGGCCGCGCTGTCGTTCGGGCTGGTGCACCTGGCGTTCTTGTAGCCGGGTGCTGCGTCCTGGTGCTGGGCGGGGGGTCGTTGCGCAGCCCGGCGTTCGCGGGGTGCCGCCGCGCCCACCCGTGTCGCCCTGGGGGTACCTCCCAGGCCCTTGAGGCACCGGGGGAGGCACGATTGCCCGCGGTGACGTGTCTGCGGTGACGTGCCCGTGGTGACGTGAGCAAAACGGAAGGGCCCGCCCCCGGGAGCCGGGGGCGGGCCCTTCGTGCCTCGCGGTGGCACCGCCATGCAGCACCGCGAGGAGTTCGACGGCCTAGCCGAAGCGGCCGGAGATGTAGTCCTCCGTGGCCTGGACCGACGGGTTGGAGAAGATGCGCTCCGTGTCGTCGATCTCGATCAGCTTGCCGGGCTGGCCGACGGCCGCCAGGTTGAAGAAGGCCGTACGGTCCGAGACGCGTGCCGCCTGCTGCATGTTGTGCGTCACGATGACGATCGTGAAGCGCTCCTTCAGCTCGCCGATCAGGTCCTCGATGGCGAGGGTGGAGATCGGGTCCAGGGCGGAGCAGGGCTCGTCCATCAGCAGGACGTTCGGCTCGACCGCGATGGCGCGGGCGATGCACAGGCGCTGCTGCTGGCCGCCGGAGAGGCCCGAGCCCGGCTTGTTCAGGCGGTCCTTGACCTCGTTCCAGAGGTTGGCGCCCTTGAGGGACTTCTCGACGATGTCGTCCAGCTGGGACTTCTTGTACTTGCCGTTCAGGCGCAGGCCCGCCGCCACGTTGTCGTACACCGACATCGTGGGGAACGGGTTCGGGCGCTGGAAGACCATGCCGACCTCACGCCGTACGGCCACCGGGTCGATGCCGGCGCCGTACAGGTTCTCGTCGTCGAGCATGACCTTGCCGTCGACCCGGCCGCCGGGCGTCACCTCGTGCATGCGGTTGAGCGTGCGCAGGAAGGTGGACTTGCCGCAGCCGGACGGGCCGATGAAGGCCGTCACCGAACGGGGTTCGACGGTCATCGAGATGTCCTCGATGGCCAGGAAGGAGCCGTAGTAGGCGTTGAGGCCGCTGACGTCGATGCGCTTGGCCATGGGTATCACTTCTTCTTTCGGGTCCGGAGGGCCTTAGCGACCGGTCTTCGGGGCCTTCCAGCGGGCGATGCCGCGGGCCACCAGGTTGAGGATCATGATGAACGCGATGAGCGTCAGGGCCGCCGCCCAGGCACGGTCGTACGCCGGGCCGGAACCGCCGCTGTTGGCGTACTGCAGATAGATGTACATCGGCAGCGATTCCTGCGGGTCCTGGAACGGGTTGGCGTTGATGAAGTCCGTGCCCCACACCAGCAGCAGCACGGGGGCGGTCTCGCCGGTGATACGGGCGATCGCGAGCATCACACCCGTGACGATGCCGCCGATCGACGTCGGCAGGACCACCTTCAGGATGGTGCGCCACTTCGGCACGCCGAGCGCCAGGGACGCCTCGCGCAGCTCGTTCGGGACGAGCTTGAGCATCTCCTCGGTGGAGCGGACCACCACCGGGATCATCAGGATCGACAGAGCCATCGAGCCGGCGAAGCCGGACGGGCCCATCTTCAGGATCAGGACCCAGAGGCTCAGGATGAACAGACCGGCGACGATCGACGGGATGCCCGTCATGACGTCGACGAAGAAGGTGACGGCCTTGGCGAGCTTGCCGCGACCGTACTCGACCAGGTAGATCGCGGTGAGCACACCGACCGGAACCGAGATCAGGGTGGCGAGGCCGACCTGCTCCAGGGTGCCGAGCATGGCGTGGTAGATACCGCCGCCGGGCTCGGCGTCGGCGACCACGCCCATCGAGTGGGTCAGGAAGTAGACGTCGAGGACCTTGATGCCGCGCTCGGCCGTCTCCCAGATCATGGAGGCCAGCGGGATGACGGCCATGAGGAAGGCGACCCAGACCAGGCTGGTCGCGGTGCGGTCCTTGGCCTGGCGGCTGCCCTCGACCTTCGCCGAGATGCCGTAGGAGCCGATGACGAACAGGAGGGCGGCGATCAGCGCCCACTGGATGCTGCTGTTCAGGCCGGCCGCGGCGCTGATGCCGAGACCGAGGGCGACGGAGCCCGCGGCGACCGCCCAGGCGAACCACTTGGGCAGGGTCGCGCCGCGCAGGGAGCTGCGCTGGGGGGAAAGGGTTGCGTTGCTCATGCGTTGGCCCCCGAGTACTCCTTGCGGCGGGCGATGATCAGGCGGGCCGCGCCGTTGACCAGCAGGGTGATGACGAAGAGCACCATGCCGGAGGCGATCAGCGCGTCCTGTCCCATCACGGTGGCCTCGTTGAACTTGCTCGCGATGTTCTGCGCGAACGTGCCGCCGCCCGTGTCGAGCAGGCTGAGGTTGATGTCGAACGACGGGGAGAGCACCATCGCCACGGCCATCGTCTCGCCGAGCGCACGGCCGAGGCCCAGCATCGAGGCGGAGATGACGCCGGAGCGGCCGAACGGCAGCACCGACATGCGGATGACCTCCCAGCGCGTGGCGCCGAGGGCCAGGGCCGCCTCCTCGTGCATCCGCGGGACCTGGCGGAAGACCTCGCGGCTGACGTTGGTGATGATCGGGAGGATCATCAGGGCGAGCAGGATGCCGACGGTGAACAGCGAGCGCGGGGCGCCGTCGCTCCACTCGAAGACGCCGGTCCAGCCGAGGTAGTCGTCGAGCCAGCCGTAGAGGCCGTTCAGGTGCGGCACCAGGACGAGGGCGCCCCACAGGCCGTAGACGATGGACGGAACGGCGGCGAGCAGGTCGATCACGTACGCGATGGCGCCGCCGAGCCGGCGGGGCGCGTAGTGCGTGATGAACAGGGCGATGCCCACCGAGATCGGAACCGCGATGATCATGGCGATGACCGACGACACGACGGTGCCGAAGGCCAGGACCGCGATGCCGAACTCCGACGGGACGGCGGTGGGGTTCCACTCGAAGGTGGTGAAGAAGTTCGCCTCGTCCTTGCTGATGGCTATGGACGCGCGGTAGGTCAGGAAGGCCGCGATGGCGGCCATGAGGACCAGGACGAAGATGCCGGATCCGCGGGAGAACCCGAGGAAGATCCGGTCACCGGGGCGGGTGGCACCGCGCGCGGCACGCTTGTCCTGGGGAACGGAGGGTCCGGGTGCGGGGGGAGCGGTTGGTTGCTGTGTGGTGATGTCCATCGGGTTCTCCGGTCTGCGGAGCCGCCGGGGTCGGCGGCTCGGTCGGAGCCGTCCGGACGGCCGGGGGCTCCTGTTGGCGGTGCACCGGACGGTGCGGCCCAGCCCCGGCCGGGGCTGGGCCGCACTCTCGGGTCAGCTGAGGCCGTTGACGGTCTCGCGGACCTTGGTGATGATCTCCTCGGGCATCGGGGCGTAGCCCGCGTCGGCCAGCAGGCCCTGGCCGTCCTCGGAAGCCATGTAGTTCAGGAAGGACTTCGTGGCGGGCAGGGTGTCCGCCTTGTTGCCCTTGTCGCAGGCGATCTCGTACGTCACCAGGACGATCGGGTAGGCGCCGGCGGCGGACGGGGTGTAGTCAAGCTCCAGGGCGAGGTCCTTGCCGGTGCCGACGACCTTGGCGGCGCCGATGGCGGCGGTGGCGTTCTCGATGGTGGCCTGGACCGGCTCGGCGGCCTCGGTCTTGATGGAGACCGTGCTCATGCCGTCCTTGGCGTAGGACAGCTCCATGTAGGAGATGGCGCCGGGGGTCTGCTTGACCTGCTGGGCGACACCGGAGGAACCCTGCGCGGACTGGCCGCCCTTGGCCTCCCAGGACTTGCTCGGCTCGTACTTCCAGTCGTCGGGCGCGGCGGCCTGGAGGTAGGTGGTGAAGTTGTCCGTGGTGCCGGACTCGTCCGAGCGGTGGAAGGCCTGGATCTTCAGGTCGGGAAGCTTGGCGTCGGGGTTGAGCTTCGCGATCGCCTCGTCGTTCCAGTTGGTGATCTTGCTGTCGAAGATCTTGGCGAGGGTCGGCGCGTCCAGGACGAGGTTGTCGACGCCCGTGACGTTGTAGCCGACGGCGATCGGGCCGCCGACCATGGGCAGGTCGATGGCCTGGCCGCCGGAGCAGATCTTCTTGGACTGCTCGATCTCCTCGGCCTCCAGCGCGGAGTCCGAACCGGCGAACGCGGTCTGACCCTGGAGGAACGCGGTGACGCCCGCGCCCGAACCGGTCGGGTTGTAGTTGACCTGCACGCCCTTGCACGCCGCCACGTACTGCTTGACCCAGGCGTCGATCGCGTTCTTCTGGGCGGAAGAGCCGGAGGCCTGCAGCTGGCCCTTGGCGTCGCCGCAGTCGATGTTGCCGGCCTGCGCGGTGGCGGAGGCGTCGCCACCGTTGCTGTTGCCGGTGTCGTCGGAGCCGCACGCCGTGAGGGCCAGGGCGCCGGAGACGGCGAGAGCACCGAGAGCGAGGGCCCGCCGGTTCTTGCGCTGAAGCTTCACTTGAGTTCCTTCCAGTGGCCGCCGTCCTGAATTCGGCGGCGTGCGAAGTGTGGGTGACACGGTCACCCATCCATCTCTTCGGGCGATCCGCATCGCGTAAGGCCGAAATTAGGCAGAACAGGTGAAGGAGCCGATTGGCGTAAATGAACGCACGGTGAACCCCTGGGGACGGTGCGGTGAGGTCACGGAACGCTTACGTCGAGGACACGGGGGGATACCGGGCGGGAACAGGACACTCACCGTGCCGGACGGAGGGT
This sequence comes from Streptomyces sp. NPDC044984, assembly GCF_040646935.1. NCBI lineage: Bacteria > Bacillati > Actinomycetota > Actinomycetes > Kitasatosporales > Streptomycetaceae > Streptomyces > Streptomyces sp. NPDC044984. The sequence goes on along the minus strand of NZ_JBEZBE010000021.1, from coordinate 135,224 downwards.
GGCGAGGAGGGCGTCCACCAGATCGGCGTCCCGGGGCTCGGTGAGGCGGGCGCGGGCGGCTTCCGGAGGGAGCCAGAGGACGCGGTCGACCTCGTCGCCCGGGGTGAACGCGCCGGAGACGGCTTCGGCCGCCCAGTAGCGGACCCGCTTGGGACGGCCGTTCGCCAGGTAGTGCGCGCTGGGCAGCTCGGCGGCCGGGGCGGCCGTGTGGCCCGTCTCCTCGGCGACCTCGCGCAGGGCGCCGGCCAGCGGGTCCTCGCCGCGCTTGAGCTTGCCCTTGGGCCAGGACCAGTCGTCGTACTTCGGCCGGTGGACGAGACAGAGCTCGAGGTCGCCGGTCACGGGGGAGCGGCGCCACAGGACGCAGCCGGCGGCCTGGACGGTGAGGGTGTGGTGGGTCGCGGAGCGCGGTGTGCTCACCGTGCGCCTCCCTATAACGTGCCGATGACTTCCTTCTGCCAGGAGCGCTGGAACGCGTACCGCGCCGCCTCCACCTCATGCCGCTGGTCGGCGTGGAGCACGCCCAGCGCGTACGCCGTGGCCGGGGCTATTCGCGGGGTGCGGGCCGCCTGCGCCGCGGCCGCCGCCGCCTCGGAGGCGTCCCGGTGCCGGTCCAGTGCCTCGCCGGCGGCGAGGAGGCCCGGGCCCGGGCCGGCGCGGAGGACCTCGAGGGCGTAGCGGTGCAGGCGCAGGAGGAGCCGGACCTGGTGCCAGGGGGCGTCCTGCGGGTGCGGGGCGGGATCCGGGGAGAGGCCGTGGATCAGCGCCTCGGCGTTGTACGGGCTGCCCGCGGTGAGCAGGGGCAGCGCGGCGACGGCGTCGGCGAGCCGCTCGCACGCGGCGTCGGCGAGCGGGCGCAGATCGGTGTCGGCCGCCGCCGGGGACAGCGGCACCTCGCTGGCGAGCACGGCCACCTTGTCGGCGACCGCGTGGAACCGGGAGGAGCCGAGCGCCTGGAGCGCGGTGGAGTGCGCCCGGGTCCGGGCCAGCGTCAGCTGCCGGTCCAGCAGCGCGCCGGCCTTGGCGGCGCCGACGGTCAGGTTCCCCCGGTCCGGCGCGGCGGCCCTGCGGTCGGCGGTGGCGGTGATGGTGCGGCGGAGGTGTGCGGGGCGGTCGGCCTCGGACGCGCCTTCGGCCGGAAAGCCGTTCCCCCGCGCACCGCCCGTACGGGTCTCGTGGTCGGGTGCGGGTGGCCCCTGTGGGGCCTTCTCGCCGTTGGCGGTCGCGGTGGTGCCGGGCGTGCCGAGCGTCATGCCGGCCAGGGCCCGCGTGCGGGGCGCGGCCGTTCCCCGGGCCGGGAGGGGTGGTGCCCCAGACAACCGGTGGAGGGCGAGGAGGAGTTGGTCCAGGCGGGACGCGCAGGCGTGTTCCAGGGCCAGGGTGCCGGAGACCCACGCCAGTTCGGGGCGCATCGCCTCCGACCAGTCGGGGTCCAGCGCCGGCTGGAAGGTGTGCAGGCTGGCGCTGATGCGGCGGGCCGCGCGGCGCAGCGCGCGGGCCGCTTCGACGGAACCGTCCGACGCGGCCGCGCCCGCACCGGCCTCCCGGTGGAGGCGCAGCGCGCGGAGGAACTCGGTCGCCTGGTCCCGCAGATAACCGGCCAGGACGTCCGCCGGTACCGGACCGGCCGTCGGGTCAAGGTGTCGCTGTGCCACGCCGGCGCCTCCGGGCGTCTATGAGCATCTCCTGGACGTTGCGCAAGGGCTGGCCGTCCGCGTCCGTCGCGTGCCGGGTCCACTCGCCGTCCGCGGCGAGGTGCCAGGACGCGGTGGTGTCCGACATGCCGGTCTCCAGCAGCCGGTTCAGGGCCGCCCGGTGAGCCGGGTCGGTGACCCGTACCAGCGCCTCTATACGGCGGTCGAGATTGCGGTGCATCATGTCCGCGCTGCCGAACCACACCTCGGGCTCGCCGCCGTTGCCGAAGGCGAACACGCGGGAGTGTTCGAGGAAGCGGCCGAGGACGGACCGTACCCGCACGTTCTCCGACAGGCCCGCCACGCCCGGCCGGATCGCGCAGATGCCGCGCACCCAGATGTCGACCGGCACGCCCGCCTGCGACGCCCGGTAGCAGGCGTCGATGACTGCCTCGTCGACCATCGAGTTGACCTTGATGCGGACGTAGGCGGGCCGCCCGGCGCGGTGGTGCTGGGCCTCCTTGTCGATGCGGGATATCAGGCCGTCCCGCAGGGACTTGGGGGCGACGAGCAGCCGCCGGTAGGTCTCGCGGCGGGAGTAGCCGGAGAGCCGGTTGAACAGGTCGGACAGGTCCGCGCCGACCTGCGGGTCGGCGGTGAGCAGCCCGAGGTCCTCGTAGAGGCGGGCCGTCTTCGGGTGGTAGTTGCCGGTGCCGACGTGGCTGTACCGCCGGAGCGTCTCGCCCTCCTGACGGACCACCAGGGACAGCTTGCAGTGGGTCTTCAGACCGACCAGGCCGTACACGACGTGGCAGCCGGCCTCCTCCAGCTTGCGCGCCCACTTGATGTTCGCGTGCTCGTCGAAGCGCGCCTTGATCTCGACCAGGACCAGCACCTGCTTGCCGGCCTCGGCGGCGTCGATCAGCGCGTCGACGATGGGGGAGTCGCCCGACGTGCGGTACAGGGTCTGCTTGATGGCCAGCACGTCGGGGTCCTCGGCGGCCTGCTGCAGGAACGCCTGCACCGACGTGGAGAACGAGTCGTACGGGTGGTGCAGCAGCACGTCCCGGCTGCGCAGCGCGGCGAAGACGTCGGGCTGGGACGCCGTCTCGACCTCCGCCAGGTCGCGGTGGGTGCCGGCGATGAACTTCGGGTACTTCAGCTCGGGCCGGTCCAGGCCGTGGATGCGGAACAGGCCGGTGAGGTCGAGCGGGCCCGGCAGCGGGTACACCTCCGCCTCGCCGACCTTCAGCTCGCGCACCAGCAGGTCCAGCACCTCGCGGTCGATGGACTCCTCGACCTCCAGGCGCACCGGCGGCCCGAAGCGGCGCCGCATGAGCTCCTTCTCCAGTGCCTGGAGCAGGTTCTCCGCGTCGTCCTCCTCGACCTCGAGGTCCTCGTTGCGGGTGAGCCGGAAGGCGTGGTGCTGCAGCACCTCCATGCCCGGGAACAGCTCCTCCAGGTGGGCGGCGATGACGTCCTCGATGGGGACGTAGCGGCCGGGGGAGCTCTCCAGGAAGCGGGACAGCAGCGGCGGCACCTTCACGCGGGCGAAGTGCCGGTGACCGGTGACCGGGTTGCGTACGACCACGGCCAGGTTCAGCGACAGGCCGGATATGTACGGGAAGGGGTGCGCCGGGTCGACCGCGAGGGGGGTGAGGACCGGGAAGATCTGGTGCCGGAAGAGGGTGAACAGACGGGCCTGCTCCTTCTCCGTCAGCTCGTTCCAGCGGACCAGGTGGATGCCCTCCTCCGCGAGTGCGGGGGCGACGTCCTCGTGGTAGCAGGCGGCGTGCCGGGCCATCAGCTCGCGGGAGCGGGCCCAGATCATCTCCAGCACCTCGCGCGGCTGGAGGCCGGAGGCGGAGCGGGTGGCGACGCCGGTGGCGATGCGGCGCTTCAGTCCGGCCACGCGGACCATGAAGAACTCGTCCAGGTTGCTGGCGAAGATCGCGAGGAAGTTGGCGCGCTCCAGCAGCGGGGTGGCGGGGTCCTCGGCGAGTTCGAGGACGCGTTCGTTGAACGCGAGCCAGCTGCGCTCCCGGTCGAGGAAGCGGCCCTGCGGCAGCGGTGCGGCACCGTCGGCCGGCGACTCCTCGTAGCCGTCGAGGTCCGCGTCGATGTCGGGTTCCAGGTCGGAGACCACTCCGGCCACGGTGTGCGGGCGGTGGGCGGCGATGGAGCCCACGGAGGGCTGCGGGTGCTGTACCTGTGCCTGGGTGTTGGGCTGGCTCATGGCCCCATTGTTCCGCGCCGCCGGCGTCACGGGCGCGTCGGAGGACGCGGGTGGGAGCGGTGGTGGCCCTGGGGCGTCCCCGTTCCCCCCGTTCACCCTTCGGGGCGGTGAAGGCTCTGGCACGGCGGGATTCATTGGCCGAGCGTCGCAAGCCTGTCTGAATCGATGGTTACGGAGACATGACGTCCCGGATATCGGGCGGCGGCCCGCGGGGGTGGGCGGGCCCCGGCGCGGGGAGCCGTACGCCCCTCCCCGGCCGGGAGGGACGTACGGGCGCGCGCGTCAGGCCGTGCGGCGGCGCAGCAGCCGGAAGGCCGCGTAGGCCGACAGCGCGGCGACGGCGAGCAGGATGCCGGAGGCGACCAGCTGGAGCGGCCAGTAGTGGGCGGCGGGATGGAAGTCGCGGTAGAAGCCGACGGCGTGCAGGTCGGACAGCGTTGCCTCGCACTCGGGCAGCATGCCGGTGTAGCAGGGGAGGTCCAGCCGGTCACCGTCGGAGGTCAGCACGCCTTGGCCGACCGTGATTCCCCACCCGGCCGGGCCCTCCCGCAGGCCGCTGGTCTCGGTGACCGTGGGCCACAGACGCGGCAGGGCGGTGTGGACGGCCGCCCACAGTGCCCCGAGCACGACGACGGCCACGGTGAGCGCGGCCATGGCGCGGCGCAGCAGCAGTCCCGCGAGGACGCCCGCGGCCAGTCCGGCGAGGGCCAGGGCCACCGGGACGGTGCCGTTGGCGTAGAACGTGGGGAAGTGGGTCCACAACTTGGCGGTGTCGACGCGGCCGTCGGCCGCCGTCCAGGCCAGGCGGTGCAGGCAGGCCAGCAGACCGGTCGCGGCGACGGTCAGCACGGCCGGGAAGGCGAGCCGGGAGGCCAGCCAGCGGGCCGGGGAGACGCTCTGGGTCCAGGCGAGGCGGACCGTGCCGGACTCCATCTCGCGGCCGGTCAGCGAGCCGCCGGCCCAGGCGGCGACCAGGAACGGCACGGCGAGGACGGCGAAGGTCGTGTAGTCGTAGACGTTCTTGTAGAGCAGGATCGAGTCCTGGTCGTAGCTGCACGTCGGGGTGGAGCCGCAGGCGTTGTACTGCTTCCAGGCCGCCGCCGAGGCGTCGGTGAGCGGGCCGCCGAGCCAGAGCAGGGCCGCGCCGAGCAGCAGCACGGTCGCCGCACCGGTGAGGAGGGCCGGGCGGTGCAACCGGTACAGCCAGCGCAGTTGCCGGGGCGCGGGGGCGGGGCGGTCGGTGGTGGCCGGGGCGGTCAGGGTGGCGGTCATGCGGCGGGCTCCATGGGGTCGGCCGGGGTGAGGGCCTCGGGGTTGCGCAGGTAGGACAGGACGAGTTCCTCCAGGGACGGCGCGCCGACGCGCCAGTCGCCGGGCAACGGGCCGGACGGGCGGATCAGCGCGCTGAGCCGGCGGCCGGTGGTGCGGGACTCCACGACGTCGTGCGGGGCCAGGTCCGTCTCCGCCGGGGCGGAGACGCGGGTGTGGGCGGCCAGCAGGTCGTCGATCTCGCCGGCCAGGCGGACCCGGCCGCCGCCGATCAGCAGCAGGTGGTCGCAGGAGTCCTCCAGCTCGGCGACGACGTGCGACGACATCACGATCGTCGTGCCGTGCGCGGCGGCCTGCCCCATCAGGACGCCCATCAGCTCGTGCCGGGCCTGGGGGTGCCCCCAGGCCCTTAAGGCACTGGGGGAGGGTCGAGGTCGGCCATCGGCTCGTCCAGCAGCAGCAGTTCGGGCCGCTTGGCGAGGGCGAGCGCGAGGGCCACGCGGGTGCGCTGGCCGCCGGAGAGGGCGCGGACGCGCCTGCGCGGGTCCAGGTCGCCGCCGGCCACGATCCGCCGCGCGGTGTCCGCGTCCCAGCGGCCGGGGTTCAGATCGGCGCCCATGCGCAGCGTCTCGTCGATCGTGAGCTGCGGGTACAGCGGCTTGCCCTGGTCGACGAAGCCCACCCGGGGCGGGCCGCCGCGGGGTCGGTGCCGAGGACGGTGATCGTGCCGTCGGTGGGGGCCAGCAGCCCGGCGGCGATCGCGATCAGTGTGGACTTGCCCGCGCCGTTGGGGCCGACGACGGCGCAGACGCGGCCGGCGGGCAGCCGGAAGGAACAGTCGCGCAGCGCCCATGCGGCGCGTCGGCCGAAGCGCTTGCCGAGCGCGTCCGCCTCGATGGCCGGGACGGTCATGACGGGTCTCCCTGAGAGGTCTTCGGATGTGCGGGGTCCGGTGTCCGCACCGGGTAGTGGGTGTCGAGCACGGCGGTGAAGAGCGCGGCCACGTCCTCCCGCTCCAGGCCGGCCGCCCGGGCCCGCGCCGCCCAGTCCTCCAGCTCCGCGCGCAGCGGGGAGTCGGCGGGGGCGGCGCCCAGGGAGCGCCGTACGAAGGTGCCCAGGCCGCGCCGGGCCTCCACCAGGCCCTCGCGTTCCAGTTCGCGGTAGGCCTTCAACACGGTGTTGGGGTTCACGGCGGTGGCTTCGACGACCTCGCGGGCCGTGGGCAGCTTGTCGCCGGGTTCCAGCAGGCCGAGGCGCAGGGCCTGTTTGGTCTGCTGCACGATCTGGACGTAGGTGGCCGTGCCGCTGTGCCGGTCGATGCGGTAGTCGATCACTCGACAACCACCCTTTCACTAATTGAGTAGTGAAAGGGTGGTGCAAGGGGGAGGGGAAAGTCAATCGCGATCCCGTGAACCGATCGGCGGGGCCCGTGCGATGAGGGGACGTGAGCGAAACGAGAAGCGACGGGGAGCTGCTGCGCGCCGTCGCGGCGGACGGGGACCGGCGCGCCTTCGAGGAGCTGTACCGGCGGTACGCGCCGTGGCTGACCGCCCGGATGCGCGGCCGCTGCTCCGACGCGGGGATCGTCGACGACGTCGTACAGGAGACGTTCCTCGCCGTGTGGCGGGGGAGCGCGCGCTACCGGGAGGACGGGGACGTGGCCGGCTGGCTGTGGCGGATCGCCTCCCGCCGGCTGGTCGACGCCCTGCGCGGCGCCGGGGCGCGCGGCCGGCTGCGGCAGGCGCTGGCGCGGCTGCGGCACCGGGACGAGGCGTCGGCGGAGGACCGCGTGCTCGCGGGGGTGGAGCACGGGGACCTCGCCGGTGCGCTGGTGCGGCTGTCGCCGGAACTGCGCGCGGTGCTCCAGGCCACGGTCGTCGACGGGCTGACCACCCGTGAGGCCGCCGTCCTGCTCGGCATCCCGCCGGGCACGGTCAAGACGCGGGCGATGCGGGCCCGCAGGCAACTCCGGGAGGCGCTGGCATGACGTACGGAACGACGGGCGGTACGTCCGGGGGTGGCACCGGCTGGCACGTGCCCGAAGCGGACCTGCGGGCCTACGCGCGGGGCGAGCTCCCGGCACCCCTGCTGTGGTCGGCCGACACCCACCTCACCGCCTGCGCGCCCTGCCGGGCCGTCCTCGCCGGCGTGAGCGACCCCGTCGCCCTCGACACCGGATGGGAACGGCTCGACGCCGAACTGGACGCGCCCCAGCCGGGATTCCTGGAGGCGCTGCTGCTGCGGCTCGGCATCGCCGACCACACCGCACGGCTGCTCGCCGCCACCCCGGCGCTGCGCCGCTCCTGGCTGGGCGCGGTCGCCGCCGTCCTCCTGCTCACCGTGACCGTCACCGCCGGTCACGGCACCACCGGCTCACCGACCCTCTTCCTCGCCCTCGCCCCGCTGCTGCCGCTCGCCGGGGTCGCGTGGTCGTACGGGCCCGCGCTGGACCCGACGTACGAGATGGCGGTCGTCGCCCCGATGCACGGGTTCCGGCTGCTGATGATCCGCACGGTGGCGGTGCTCGGCGCCGGGCTCGGCCTCAACGGGCTGGCCACCCTCGCCCTGCCCGGGTACGGACTGCGCGCCCTGGCCTGGCTGCTGCCCGCCCTCGCGCTCACCGCGACCGGACTCGCGCTGACCGCCCGGCTCGGCCCGGTGCTCGCCCCGTCCCTCGTCGGCGGCGGCTGGGTCGCGCTGCTGCTCGCGGCGGACGCCGTCCGGGCCGGCGGGGGCGGCCCGCTCGCCCCGTTCACCGCGGCCGGGCAGGGCGTGTCGGCGGCGGTCGCCGTACTCGCCGCCGGACTGCTCGTCCTGCTCCGGGACCGCTTCGACCTCAGCGGTCGGCATGCGGCCTGACGGCCGCCCTGCTTCCTGCCGGAAGGGGGAGTCCGGCCCGGCCGCTCCGGTCCCCTCTCCGCCGGGAGACCCGGCCTGACCGCTCCGGCATCTCGCCGGAGGGGGAGCCCGGTCCGGTCGCCCAGGCTTCCCGCCAGGGGGAGCCCGGTCCGGCCACCCCGGCACCTTGCCGGCCGGACCCCGGCCACTCGCGGTCCGGCCGCTCCTCACCCCGGCCGCTCCTCACCCCGGGCACTCGCGGTCCGGCCGTCCTCGACTCCGTCCACCTGCCTCCACCTGTACGGGAGTTCCGTATGACCCCCACCGTCTCCGCCTCCGGGCTGAGCCTCCGCTACGGCGGCACCCGCGCCCTCGACGACGTGTCGCTGCGGCTGTCCGCCGGCGTCACCGGGCTGCTCGGGCCCAACGGCGCGGGCAAGACCACGCTGCTGCGGGTGCTCGCCACCGCCGTGCCGGCCGACCGGGGCGCCTTCACGGTGCTCGGCCACGACCCGGGCACCTCGCGCGGCCGCCAGGAGGTCCGGCGCCGGCTCGGCTACCTGCCGCAGACGCCCGGCTTCCACCCCGACTTCACCGCCTTCGAGTTCGTCGACTACGTGGCGATCCTCAAGGAGCTCACCGACCGCTCCGCCCGCCACCGCGAGGTGCGCAGGGTGCTCGACGAGGCCGGTCTCGGCGACGTGCGCGGCAAGCGGATCCGCGATCTGTCCGGCGGCATGCGGCAGCGGGTGGCGCTGGCGGCGGCGCTCGTCGGCGACCCCGCGTTCCTCGTCCTCGACGAGCCCACCGTCGGACTCGACCCCGAACAGCGCATGCGGTTCCGGGAGCTGGTCGCGCGGGCCGGTGAGGGCCGCACGGTGCTGCTGTCCACGCACCAGACCGAGGACGTGGCGATGCTCTGCCACCGGGTCGTCGTGCTGGCCGGCGGCACCGTCCGCTTCGACGGCACCCCCGCCGAGCTGACCGCGCGGGCCGCCGGCCGGGTGTGGAGCAGCACCGAACGCGACCCCGGCGCGAAGGCCGGCTGGCGCACCGGACTCGGCACCTTCCGCAACGTGGGCGACCCGCCCGCCGGCGCGGAGCTCCTCGAACCCACCCTGGAGGACGGCTACCTGCTCACCCTCGACGGCACGGACACGACGGACACCGAGGTGGCCGCATGACCGCGCTCACCGCCGGGACCCCGGCCGCCGCGGTCACGGCGTCCGGTCGCCGCGCGTCCTGGGCGGCCGTGTTCGTCCTGGCCCGATTCGAGACCCGCCGGCTCCTGCTGCGGGCGCCGGTCCTCATCGCCTTCGCGGTCTACATCGGCTGGACGGTGTGGCGCACGCGCACCTCCTGGGACGGTTTCCCCGCGCTGCAGGACGCCGACCGCGCCACCCAGAACGCGCCCCTGCTCGTCGGCCTCGCGGTGTTGCTGAGCGCCAACCAGGCCGTGCTGCGCTCCCGGCGGTACGACACCGACCGGCACCTCGACGTGCTGGTGGTCCAGCCGTGGCGCCGTACGGTCGCCCATCTGCTGTCCGTCGCGGCCGTCGCGCTGCTCACCGGGGTGTGCGTGGCCGGCCAGTTCACCTGGGAGGCGCTCAAGCCGGGCGCGGTCGGGCACGGTTCGCCGGGTGAACTGCTGGCCGGACCGCTGTCCGTGCTGCTGCTCGGAGCGCTCGGGGTGCTGCTGGCCCGGCTGTTGGCCTCCTCCTTCGCGGCCCCGCTGCTGATCGTCCTCCTCCTGTTCTCCTCCCTGCTGGCCCCCGGCTCCGCCGACGAGGGGTGGACGCGGTGGCTGGCGCCGACGGTCGGCGGGAACACCTCCACCACGCTGCCGTCCGAGCTGCTGGGCCGCCCCGCCGCCTGGCACGCCCTGTACCTCGCGGGCCTCGCGCTGAGCGCGGCCCTGCTCGCGGTGCTGGTCTCCGGGGGTGCCCGGCTGCGGACCGTCCGGGCGGGCGTCGCCGGGGCGGTGGCGCTGACCCTGGTGGGCGCGGTGGCCCAGTCCCAGGACCTGTCGCCGGAGATCGCCGAGGCGCGTACGCGGTTCTCCGTCACCCCGGAGAAGGAGCAGCGGTGCGCCGAACGGGACACCACGACGTACTGCGCCTTCCCGGAGTGGGGAGCGCGCACCGGCGACTGGGACCGGGTCCTCACCGGCGTGCGCTCCCTCGTGGGCGGCACCGCGCAGGACCGGCCGCTCGTCGTACGGCAGCGGGTCGAGGCGCGCTACGGCCTGGACGGCGACGCGGCGATCGACTCGTCCACCCGCCCGTACGAGGTCACCGTCGGCACCGCCTGGGGCGGCAACCGGGTCCCGGAGTTCGCCGTCGCCGTGGCCGGTGTGCTGGTCACGGGGTCGGAGGAGGAGCTGGGCACGATGTGCGACGGCCGGATGGTCACCGTCATGTGGCTGGCGCTCGCCGGCCGCCCCGACCCGGTGTCCGACCTGCGCCGGGTGCGCCTGGACGACGGCGACGTCGGTTCGGCGATCGTCCTCTCGCAGACGCAACCGCTGAACATGACCGCCGCGCACACGGAGGTGGTGCGTGAGCTGCTGCGACGCCCCAAGGAGGAGACCGCCGCGAAGGTGAAGGCGCGCTGGGCCGAGCTGACGGCCCCGAAGGTGACGACGGACCGGGTCGCGCGGCTGCTGGGCCTGGACGAGCCGGAGGCGAAGGACGAGTGCCTGTGAGGGCCACCGCCACGGCCCTGCTGCGGCCGACCGTACGGACCATGCCCTGGAGGGCGGTCGCGGCGGCCGGCACCCTGGGCCTGCTGCTCGCCGCGGTGCCGGGGCTGATGGGCGATCAGGCCACCGGCCGGCTCGCGCTGAACGCGCTGCGGGCGTCCGCCGTGGCCTTCGCGCTGGGAGCGGCCTTCGTGCTGGACGACCCGGCCCGGCACACCACGGCCGCCGTCCCCACCCGGCGGGCCGTCCGCCACGGACTGCGCGTCCTCCTCGTGGTCCCGGTCGCCGCCGTGTGGTGGACCGCCGCGCTGCTCCTGGTGCCCGGGCCCGTCCGCCCCCCGGCCGCCGGGATCACCCTCGAGGCGGCGACGGCCCTCGCCCTCGCCCTGGCCGGGGCGGCGCTCGCGATCCACCGCGGGGACGGCGCCCGGCCGGGCCAGGCGGTCGCCGGGTCCCTGCTCGTCGGGTCGGTCCTGGGCCCGCTGCTGACCCCCGGGAGCTGGGCCCTGTTCACGGCCCCGGACGACGCGAGGTGGGCGGCGGCCCACGACCGCTGGGCGGTCCTGCTGTGCGCGGTGGTCGTGGTGGGCGCGGCGTGCGCGACGGAACCGGGACGCCGCCTCACCCGCCGCGGATTCCGCGGACTCAGGTCTCCGTCCGGTACATCAGGTCCGTCTCGTACGTGACGAAGCCCAGCCGCTCGTAGACGGACACCGCCGCCTTGTTGTCGGCGTCGACGTAGAGCATGGCGGTCGGCAGGCCCCGGCCGGCCAGGTGCCGCAGCCCGATCGTGGTGAGGGACCTGCCGAGGCCGCCGCCCTGCGCGTCGGGGCTCACCCCGAGGACGTACACCTCGCCGAGGCGCTCCGCCGCGTGCACCTTCGTCCAGTGGAAGCCGACGAGCCGGCCCTCCCGCTCCGCCAGGAAGAACCCCTCGGGGTCGAACCACGCCTCGGCCTTGCGGTCGTCCAGGTCGCGCTGGGTGAGGGAGCCCTGCTCGGGGTGGTGGGCGAACGCGGCGGCGTTCACCGCGAGCCAGGCGGTGTCGTCCCGCCCCGGCACGAACGTCCGGACGGTCACGCCGTCCGGCAGCACCGGGTCGGGCAGATCGAGGCCGGCCAACGGCCGCCGCATCTGCCGCAGTTCCCGGAACAGCGTCAGCCCGAGGACCTGCGCGAGGTGCCGGGCGGCGGAGTGGCCGCCGTGCGCCCACACCCGCAGCCGCTTCCCGGACGCGGCGAGCAGCGCCGAACCGAGCGCCCGCCCGTGTCCGTTGCCCCGGTACGAGGGGTGCACGACCAGCTCGGCGGCCGGCGGCTCCACCGGATCGGTGTCCTCCAGCTGGGCGTACCCGACGAGCTCGCCGTCGACGGAGAGCAGCAGGTGCGAGACCCCGGCCCGCTCCCCGCCGCGCAGCTGCAACCGCCCCTGCTCGGACACCGCCTGCTGTCCGTCGGTCTCGGCGGCCTCGGCGAGCAGGGCGAGAACCGCCTCGGTCTGCTCGGGGCCGAGCGCGGCGTACGTCTGGAGCGAGCGGGAGCGGCCGGGCCGTGCGAAGTCGTCGCTGGTCATGCGTACGAGACTAAAGGGAGCGCGCGGGGAGGGTGCCGTAAAACGGACGACAACGGTGCGGGGGAAAGTTAAACCAGGCCGTAACCCTGGAGCCCCTGTTGCGCTACGCGCGTTGACTCTAGGCTGCGCCGGTATCCATTCGGACCCACAGGGGGGCGCATGCCAGCCACATCCCCGGCGCACCACCAGCGCCGCAGACGCCGTACCCACCGTCTCCTCGCGACCGCCGCCGGTGTGCTCACCGTCGGCGCGCTGGCCGCGGCCGCCCTGCCCGGGTCGGCGACGGCGGGCGAGAACCAGGGGGACAAGGGAACGTCCCGCGACCACGGCCGCTACCAGGACGTGCAGCTGCTGTCCTTCAACGACCTGCACGGCAACCTGGAGCCGCCGTCCGGCTCCTCGGGCCGGGTCACCGAACTCCAGCACGACGGCACGACGAAGACCGTCGACGCGGGCGGCGTGGAGTACCTCGCCACCCACCTGCGCGAGGCGCGCGAGGGCAACCGCTACTCCATCACCGCCGCCGGCGGCGACATGGTCGGCGCGTCCCCGCTCCTCTCGGGCCTCTTCCACGACGAGCCCACCATCGAGGCGCTGAACAAGCTCGACCTCGACGTGACGAGCGTCGGCAACCACGAGTTCGACGAGGGCGCGGCCGAGCTGGGCCGCCTCCAGAACGGCGGCTGCCACCCCACCGAGGGCTGCTACACCGACGAGGAGTTCGAGGGCGCCGACTTCCCGTACCTGGCGGCGAACGTCCTGGACGAGAAGACGGGGAAGCCCGTCCTCAAGCCGTACTGGGTGTGGAAGAAGCAGGGCGTCAAGGTCGGCTTCATCGGCGTGACCCTGGAGGGCACCCCGGACATCGTCTCCGCCGAGGGCGTCAAGGGCCTCACCTTCGAGGACGAGGTCGAGACGATCAACAAGTACGCCAAGGAGCTGCGCCGCAAGGGCGTGAAGTCCATGGTGGCCCTGATCCACGAGGGCGGCTTCCCGGCCTCGTCCGCCTACAACTACGACTGCGACTCCCCGGGCGCCGGCGACGGCATCTCCGGCCCGATCGCGGACATCGCGAAGAACGTCACGCCGGACGTGGACGCGCTGGTCACCGGCCACACCCACAACGCGTACGCGTGCACCATCCCCGACCCCGCGGGCAAGCCCCGCACGGTCACCTCGGCCGCGTCCTTCGGCCGCCTCTACACGGACACCACGCTGACCTACGACCGCGCCACGGGTGACATCGCCCGTACGGCTGTGAAGTCCGCGAACCACGTGGTCACCCGGGACGTCCCCAAGGCGCCCGACATGACCGCGCTGATCGACGAGTGGAACACCCTCGCCGCCCCGATCGGCAACCGCCCGATCGGCTACATCTCCGGCGACATCGTGCGTGACGGCACCGAGTCCCCGCTCGGCGACCTGATCGCCGACGCGCAGCTGGCGTACGGCAGGACGTTGGACGCGGAGACCGACCTGGCGCTGATGAACCCCGGCGGCATCCGCGCGTCCCTCACCCACGCGGCCGGTGGTGCGGAGGGCGACGGCGTGGTGACGTTCGCCGAGGCCTTCACCGTCCAGCCCTTCGCCAACACGGTCAACCTGCAGGACTTCACCGGCGCGCAGGTCATCCAGGCCCTGAAGGAGCAGGTCAGCGGCGCGAACGAGGCGGCCCCGAAGATCCTCCAGATCTCCTCCGGTCTCACCTACACCCTGGACCTGACGAAGACCGGCGCGGACCGCGTGGTCACGGACTCGATCAGGCTCGACGGTTCGGCCATCGACCCGTCCGCCACCTACCGCGTCGCCACGAACAGCTTCCTCGCGGGCGGCGGCGACGGCTTCCCGACCCTGGGCCAGGGCACGAACGACCTGGTCGGCGAGGACGACCTGGCGGCGCTCGAGCGCTACCTGACCGCCAACTCGACGCCCACGTCCCCGATCGCCCCGCCGAAGGCGGACCGCATCACCATCGTGCGGTAAGCACTGACGGGGCCGGTACGAGACGGGTTCACCGCCTCGTACCGGCCCCGACGCATGCCCGTGCCCCTACCCGGGCCACACGACCGCCTGCGCGACGATCACCCGCTCGCCGTCGAAGGTGACCGACGGACCTTCGTGCAGCAGGTACCCCATCTTCAGCGCCTCGCTCACCCGGTGGCAGAAGGCCGAGTCGTCGGGACCGGTCAGTACGCGGTAGACGGGCAGCCCGTCCGGTGGTGTCGACATACCCGGAAGCGTGTCACACCCCCTCTTTCGGGTGATGCGATCGGGTGAGCCCGTGCGGGCTGCTGCGGCCTGGCTATGGTGAATCCATGGCAGAGCACACCACCATTCAGGTGTCCCGGCAGACCCGTGACCACCTCGCCCAGGTCGCGAAGGAGCGGGGCATGACCCTTGGGCAGCTGGTCGAGCAGTTGGCGACGCAGGAACTCACCGCCGACCAGATCGCGGAACGCGTGGCCGCCACGCGCGCGGTGCTGCGGGAGCGGATGGGATGCACGCTGACCGACGAGGAATTCGATCAAGGGCCGGACGTCCTGGCCAACGTCTATGCGATGGCCGCCGAGAAGATGCACGCACAGCGAGGACGGGCCGCTTGATCATTCTCGACGCCAGCGCTGTCGTCGCCCTTGCCCAGGGGCACCGCGCTCTGCATCATCTCGCCGACAACGTGGCCCACACACCCGGTGAGTGGTTGCACGTCCCGGCGCTGTGCCTGATGTACGCCGAGTCGATGGCGAAGGGCATTGCCGGTGATGTGCTCGCGCTGCCTGGCGTCATGGTCGACGCGCTCCACCAGACAGCGGCGGCAACGGTCGGCAGTATGCACCGAGAGGGCTGGGGCGGCACCGACACCTGTCACGCCCTCTACATCGCCACCCCGCACAGGGAGACCGGGGGCATGTCGATCATCCTGACCGGCCGGGAGGACAACTACCCGCCCGGTGTGCTCACGGTCGACATCGACTCCCCCGGAATGCTCGGCTTCCACTGAGGCTGTCCGGCCCCACGCCGGGAGGACGGCGTGGGGCCTGTTGCGAGGGGCGGGGTCAGGACGCCGTGGGGGTCCAGCCCGCCAGCCAGTCCGCGACCTCCTGGTCGGCGGCCTGGGCGTCCGTCAGGTGCGGGCGGTTGCTGCTCGCCGTGCCCGAACCCGCGCCCGTGTTCCTGTACTCGGCGAAGCGGTCGTCCTTCCAGGAGAAGCCGCTCATGTCGGTCCAGGGCGTGGTGCGGACCGCGGCGCTGAGGCTGGTGTTGCGGACCGTGGTCTGCGGGTCCAGGGAGGCGTCGCCGCCGGCGTGCCAGGGGCGGCCGAGGTAGAAGGTGCGGTCGGAGACGGCGCCGCCCACCGTGGAGTTGGCGATGAGGATGCCCTTGCGGTTCGCGGCGGTGCTCGGGGCCGTGACATAGCCGGCCGAGGTGCCGTCCCAGCGCTTCTTCAGGGTGATGACCGAGCGGTCGATCACCGCGGTCGCCCGGCCGAAGATGAAGTCGACGTTCCCGACGACGTAGGAGTTGGTGACGTAGACCCGGCCCAGCTTGTCCTTGGCGGCCGTGTCCAGCAGGAGCGTGTCCTGGTCGCCCTCGACGATCACGCCGTCGAGGAGGACCTTGTCGGCCGCCGTGCGCAGGGCGACCGCCTGGTGGCCGGAGAGGGACTGGTTGGCGCCCTCGTCGAAGTCGTTGGAGACGGTGAGGTTGCGGGCCTGGAAGTCGTCGGCCTCGACGGCGACCGTGGCGCTGCCCGAGGTGCCGTACGTGCCCGAGCCGTCCGGCTTCGGCGTGCCCGCCGCGTTGTTGTAAACGATCACCGTGTCCTTGCGGCTGCCGCCGGTGCCCTGGAAGGTGACGTGCGGCTTGTTCGACGGGACCCTCACCGTCTCGCGGTACGTGCCCGGCTTGATGGAGATCACCACGCGGGAGGCGTTGTTCGCGGGGACGGCGTTCACCGCCGCCTGGACCGTCCTGTACTGGCCGCTGCCGTCCTTGGCGACGGTGAGGGTGGTGGCCGCCGCGGCCTTCGTCGACGCCTCCGCCGCCGATGCCGTCGTGCCGATGGAACTCCGCGGCCCGGTGCCCGACTTCAGCAGGGACGGCACGTCCGCCGCCTTGTCGAGCGTGTACGCGTAGTACGCCTTCGGGTCGAAGGCCGTACCCCCGCTCTCGTTGCGGCCCGACGTGCCCGAGAAGACGTTGCCGCGCTGCACGACCGTCGCCGTCGCGTCCTTGATGACGGGGTTCCTCATGCCCTGGAAGTAGCTGTTCTCCAGGACCATCCGGGTGCCGCCGCGCGAGTAGTTGCCGTACGAGGAGTTGATGCTCGTGCCCGCGACGTCCTCGAGGAAGTTGTTGTAGAGGTGCGCGTGGGCGGCGTTGTCCGTGGAGGGGTTGCGCTGCTCGGTCTCGCGGAACCAGTTGTGGTGGATCGTGATGTCCGTCGTGACGTTCTCGGTCCAGCCGATGCCGAAGGTCTTGTTGTTCTGGCTGAGCCTGTTCCAGGAGACCGTCACGTACGTGCTGTCCTTGCGGACGTCGATCAGTCCGTCCGCCATGTTCCGCAGGTCGTTGTGGTCGATCCAGACGTGGTGCGCGCCGTCCATCTGGATCGCGTCGTAGTCGTGGTCCTTGTCGTTCCAGACGCCCTGGTAGGCGTCCCGGATCGTCAGGTTGCGGATGATCACGTTGTGCACGCCCTGGCCGAGGAAGAAGCCCCCGCCGACGATGTGCCCGGACGTGCCGGAGCCCACGATCGTCTTGTCGGAGGCGACCTTGACCTCCTTGCCGACCGGGTTCATCATGATCGTCCCGGCCACGACGATGACGTACGGCTCGGCGGCCGTGGCGTACTTCTCCAGGTCCGCCTGCGTGCGCACGGTGACGGTCCGGCCGTCCCGGCCGCCGTACGTGCCGTTCTGGCCGAGCGCGTCGACGGAGGCGAAGCCGTCGGCGGTGGCGGTGGCCCAGGCGGGGGCGGCGGCCGTCGTCGCGGCGGACGCCCGCTGGGGGACGACGTCGGTGCCGTACACCAGGGCCCCGGCGGCGGTCAGGGCCAGCGGGAGGCCGACGGCCAGGAACTTCCCGGGCCTGCGGTGCCGGGCCGTGCTGCGGTGCTCGCTCATGCGGCGATCCGTTCCGTGTGGGGGTGGGGACGCCGTTCGGTCGCCGCCCGGCACGGAAAGGTTGCCGCCGCCTTCGGTCAGGGCACCTCGGGCGGCGGGGTCGGGGCGCCCGGCAGGCGGACCGTGGCCGTCGTGCCGCCGCCGTCCGCCCGGGCCAGGGACACCTCGCCGCCCGCCTGCTGCACCGTACGGGCCACGATGGACAGGCCGAGGCCGGAACCGGGGAGGGCGCGGGCACCGGGGGAGCGCCAGAACCGGTCGAAGACGTGCGGGAGTTCGTCGGCGGGGATGCCGGGGCCGTGGTCGCGGACGGTGAGGACGCCGTCGGCCAGGCGTACGTCGATCGTGCCGCCCTCCGGACTGAACTTCACCGCGTTGTCGAGGATGTTGACCACCGCCCGCTCCAGCGCGGACGGCTCCGCCCGCACGTACCAGGGGTGGACGTCCGCCGTGATGGTCAGCTCGGGGCCGCGCAGCCGGGCGCGGCGCAGCGCCGACTCGACGGCGTCCTGCCAGGCGACGATCTGCGCCCGGTCCGCGTGCTGGCCGGTGTCGGGTCGGGACAGCTCCTGCAGGTCGCCGATGAGCGCGGCCAGTTCCGTCATCTGCGCCTTCACGGAGGCGAGCAGGGCCCTGCGGTCGGTCTCCGGGATCGGCCGGCCCGTCTCCTCGCTGCGGGTGAGGAGTTCGATGTTGGTGCGCAGGGAGGTGAGCGGGGTGCGCAGCTCGTGGCCGGCGTCCGCGATGAGCTGCTGCTGGAGGTCCCGGGAGCTGGCCAGCGCGGACGTCATGGAGTTGAAGGAGCGGGAGAGCCGGGCGATCTCGTCCTCCGACTCGCCCGCCACGGGGATGCGGACGGTGAGGTCCTCGGTCCGGGCCACGTGCTCCACCGCCCGGGTCAGCTCGTCCACGGGGCGCAGGGCGGTCCGGGCCACCCAGAGGCCGGCGGCGGCGGCACCCACGACCCCCGCGCCCGCGACGAAGAGCAGCACCAGCGCGAGGTTGCCGAGGGAGTCGTTCACCTCGCTCAGCGGCCGGGCGGCGGAGACGGCGACGTTGCGCAGGCCGGGCACGGTGTAGGTGAAGACCCGGTACTGCCCGCCGTCGGTCCCCGTCGCCTGGTGCAGCGCGTCGGGGGACGTGCCCTCGGCGACGGCGCGGTCGGCGCCGGTGAGCGGGACCTCCTCCGTGCCGATGATGAGGCAGCTCCCGCCCTCGTCGTCCACGAGCTGCACGGACGAGCCGAAGGGGTTCTCCTCGGGGGTGACGGGGTCGGGGGCGCACAGACCGGTGCGCAGGTCGAGGTACTTGCTCACCTGCTGCCCGTTCATCCGGTTCGCCTTCAGGGCCTCGTCCAGCGAGCTCACCAGCACACTCTTCACCACGAACCAGCAGGCCACCGCCACCACCGCCACCGCGAACGCCACCGCCGCCGCCACCAGCAGCGACAGCCGGGCCCGGATGGGCAGGGCACGGACGCGGCGGACCAGCCCGCTCACTCCGCGCCGCCCTGCCGCAGCGCGTACCCCACCCCCCGCACCGTGTGCACCAGGCGCGGCTCGCCGCCCGCCTCGGTCTTGCGGCGCAGGTACATGACGTACACGTCGAGCGAGTTGGACGAGGGCTCGAAGTCGAAGCCCCAGACCGCCTTCAGGATCTGCTCCCGGGTGAGCACCTGGCGCGGGTGCGCCATGAACATCTCGAGCAGCGTGAACTCCGTGCGGGTCAGCTCCACCCGCCGGGTGCCCCGCGTGACCTCGCGGGTCGACAGGTCCATGCGCAGGTCGGCGAAGGCGAGGACGTCGTCGGACTCGGCGGAGGCGGCCACCGCCGCCGCGTACGAGCTGCGGCGCAGCAGCGCGCGGATACGGGCGAACAGCTCGTCCAGCTCGAACGGCTTGACCAGGTAGTCGTCCGCCCCCGCGTCCAGGCCGGTCACCCGGTCGCCGACGGTGTCCCGGGCGGTCAGCATCAGGATGGGCGTGGTGTCGCCGGTGGCGCGGATGCGGCGGGCGGCGGTCAGGCCGTCCATCCGGGGCATCTGGATGTCCAGGACGAGCAGGTCGGGACGGTACGCCGCCGCCTTCTCCAGGGCGTCCGCGCCGTCGACGGCGACCTCGGTGCCGTACCCCTCGAAGGCCAGGCTGCGCTGGAGTGCTTCGCGCACCGCCGGCTCGTCGTCGACGATCAGGATGCGCTGGGGGTCACGGTCGCCTTCTGCGGGGCTCATGGGCTCGGGGTTCCTCACGGCTCTCTACGGTTTCAGGCCTTCAGCCTCGCACGTCACGCGGGCGGCGCGTCAGGTCGTCGAGCCGGAGCGCAGCGCCGGCAGGTCCGACTTGACGGTGTTGACCGGGATGGCGAAGCCCAGGCCCACGCTGCCCGCCTCGGACGAGGACGAGCCGCTGCCGCTCGCCGAGTACATCGCGGAGTTGATGCCGATGATGTTGCCGTTCATGTCGATCAGCGCGCCGCCGGAGTTGCCCGGGTTCAGGGACGCGTCGGTCTGGATCGCCTGGTACGTGGTGGTGGAGCTGCCCGTGTCGCCGTTGAACTCCCGGCCGCCGTACTCGAACGGCCAGCCGCCGCCCTGCTGCCGCTGCCCCTCGCTCTCGTCCGTCGAGACCGTCACGTCACGGTCGAGGGCCGAGACGATGCCGCTGGTCACCGTGCCCGTCAGGCCCTCGGGGGAGCCGATCGCCACGACCTGGTCGCCGACCCGCACGCCGTCGGAGTCGCCGAGGGTGGCCGCCTGCAGACCGGAGGCGTTCGCCAGCTTGATCAGGGCGAGGTCCTTGCTGCTGTCGGTGCCGACGGTCTTGGCCTCGTACGTCTTGCCGTCGCTGGTCCGCACCTCGATCGAGGAGGCGCCGGACACGACGTGGTTGTTGGTGACGATCTCGCCGTCGGACGTGATGATCACGCCGGAGCCGGTGGAGGACCCGGAGTTGGAGGTGGCGTTGATCTCGACGATGCTCGGGGTGACCGCCTCGGCGACGCCGGACACCGTGCCCTTCTGGCCGGCCGGTACGACGGTGGTGCTGGTCGAGCTGGAGGCGACGGTGTCGTTGCCGGTCAGCTCCTGCACGCCGTAGGCGGTGCCGCCGCCCACGGCCGCCGCGACGATCGCCACGGCGGCGAGCAGGGCCGCCGGGCCGCGGGCGCGCTTCCGCTTCGCGGGCTGCGGCGCGGGCTCCTGCGCGAGCCGGGACGAGGGCTGCGCGTGCGTCGGCGGGGCGTACGCCGGCGGGGGCGGCCACTCGGGGTTCACCTGGTGCGGGCTGCTCTCGTGCTCGCCGCTGGGGCGGAGGCTCTCGGTCATGGCTCCGAGCCTCGCGCCCGACGATGAGAGCGAGCTGAGTGTGTGCTGAGAAGCCCGGCAGAACCTCGTATGCCCGATATAAGGACCGCCGGGGCCGGCCGTAGGGTCCGGTTACTGCCTGCAGCCGCAGGAGTGGCGTACCACCAGGCGGGACGGGTACACCTTCAGCCGCTCGCGGCGCGAGCCCGCCACCCGCACGCCGTCGTCCAGGACGAGGTCGACCGCCGCGCGGGCCATCGCCGAACGGTCGGAGGCGACCGTGGTCAGCGGCGGATCGGCGAGCGCCGCCTCCTTGATGTCGTCGAACCCGGCGACCGCCAGCTCGCCCGGCACGTCGATCCGCAGCTCCCGCGCGGCGCGCAGGATGCCGATCGCCTGGTCGTCGGTGGAGCAGAAGACCGCGGGCGGGCGGTTCGGGCCGGACAGGATGTCCAGGCCGACGCGGTAGGCGTCGTAGCGGTTGTACGGGGCCTCGAAGAGGCGGCCCTCGGTCGGTATGCCGGCCTCGTCCATCGCGCGCCGCCAGCCCTCGACGTGGTCGGAGACCGGGTCGCCGACGGCGGGGGTCTCCGCGGTGCCGCCGAGGCAGGCCACGTACTCGTTGCCGTGTTCCAGCAGGTGGCGCACGGCGAGCTGGGCGCCGCCGAGGTCGTCGGTGACGACGGCGACGTCGTCGATCGCCTCCGGGCGCTCGTGCAGCAGCACGACCCGGGCGTCCCACGCGTCGATCTCCGCGGCGGCCTGGTCGTTGAGCGCGTGGCTGACCAGGATCAGGCCGGAGACCCGCATGCCGAGGAAGGCCCGCAGGTAGTGGACCTCGCGCTCGGCGATGTAGTCGGTGTTGCCGACCAGCACCATCTTCCCGCGCTCGGAGGCGGCCTGCTCGACCGCGTGCGCCATCTCGCCGAAGAACGGCTGGCGGGCGTCCGGGATGATCAGGCCTATGAGGTCCGTGCGCCGCGACGCCATCGCCTGGGCGACCCGGTCCGGCCGGTACCCCAGCTCCTTGATCGCGGCGAGGACACGCTCGCGCGTGGCCGGGGCGACCGGCCGGGGTCCGTTGTTGATGACGTAGCTGACGACGGCGGTGGAGGTCCCCGCCAGCCGCGCCACATCATCCCTGGTTACCTTGGCCACGCGCGGAGTCTACGCGGATATACCCGGGGTGGGCAGGGCGTATCAGACCTTGGATGACGCCGTTTCCGCGCTGTCCGTCTTCTCCTCGGCCTTGGCGGCCTCGGCGTCCTCGGCGGCGCGCGCCGGCTTTTCGGGCTTCTCGGGGGTGACGAACCGATAACCGACGTTGCGGACGGTGCCGATCAGCGACTCGTGCTCGGGGCCGAGTTTGGCGCGCAGACGCCGTACGTGGACGTCGACCGTGCGGGTGCCGCCGAAGTAGTCGTAGCCCCAGACCTCCTGGAGCAGCTGGGCGCGGGTGAAGACCCGGCCGGGGTGCTGCGCGAGGTATTTGAGCAGTTCGAATTCCTTGAAGGTCAGGTCGAGGACCCGGCCCTTGAGCTTCGCGGAGTAGGTCGCCTCGTCGACCGACAGGTCACCGTTGCGGATCTCCATCGGGGAGTCGTCGTTGACGATCTGCTGACGGCCCATGGCGAGGCGCAGCCGCGCCTCCACCTCGGCCGGGCCCGCGGTGTCCAGGAGGACGTCGTCGATGCCCCAGTCCGCGGTGACGGCGGCCAGGCCGCCCTCGGTCACGACCAGGACGAGGGGGCAGCCGGGGCCGGTGGAGCGCAGCAGCTGGCACAGGCTGCGGACCTGCGGGAGGTCGCGGCGGCCGTCGACCAGGATCACGTCGGCGCCGGGGGTGTCGACGAGGGCGGGGCCCTCCGCGGGGGCCACCCGCACGTTGTGCAGCAGCAGGCCGAGGGCGGGGAGCACCTCCGTCGACGGTTGGAGGGCGTTGGTCAGGAGCAGCAGAGAGCTCATCGCACCCCTCCGGCCCGGGTCGTCGTCGTTCGCTCGTGCACGGTTCGCTCGCCCATAACGTCTGGTTCCTCCTCGGTCCCTGCGAGGACGTTTACGGCATTGCTGCGTGCGTTCGACGGCCCGTACACCGGCGGTTTCCCGCGTTCGTATACAACGCTTCCGAAAGCACAAAAGGACCCGGGGGCTTCGCTGCCCGAGTCCTCTTCGCAGCAGAATAGCCGACATGAGTACCGGTCGGGCAGGTCATGTGGCGCGATCCACCGTTCGTTCCACCATTCGTCCATATTCCGAGACGGGTGGGGTAACACGGGGCGGGGCGCCTTTGCGGACGTTCTTGCGCACCACGGACGGCGTGGCGATCGATTCCGTATACGAACCGGGTGCTCCGTACGAACCGGGTGCCTCCCCTTCCCGCGATCTCGTTTTCGTGATCGCGCACGGGTTCACCGGGGACGCGGACCGGCCGCACGTGCGGAGGGTGGCGCGGACCCTCGCGCGGTACGGGAGCGTCGTGACGTTCTCCTTCCGGGGGCACGGGGCGTCGGGCGGGCGGTCGACGGTCGGGGACCGGGAGGTGCTCGACCTCGCGGCGGCGGTCGGATGGGCGCGTGAGCTGGGGTACGCGCGGGTGGCCACCGTCGGGTTCTCCATGGGCGGGTCGGTGGTGCTGCGGCACGCCGCGGCCGGCCGGGACGCCGGGGTCGACGCCGTCGTCTCCGTGAGCGCGCCCGCGCGGTGGTTCTACCGGGGGACCGCCCCCATGCGGCGGCTGCACTGGCTGGTGACCCGGCCGTCCGGACGGCTGGTGGGGCGGTACGGGCTGCGGACGCGGATCCACCACCGGCAGTGGGACCCGGTGCCGGTGTCGCCCGTCGAGGCGGTGCCGCGGATCGCGCCCACGCCGTTGCTGATCGTGCACGGGGACCAGGACGGGTACTTCCCGCTCGACCACCCGCGGACGCTGGCGGCCGCCGCCGGGGAGCACGGGGAGCTGTGGATCGAGGCCGGCATGGGGCACGCGGAGAACGCGGCGCCGGATGCGCTGCTGGGGCGGATCGGGGACTGGGTGGTGGGCCGAGCGAGCTAGCGTCTCTGATCAGCTGAGCGGACCGTGGGGTCCGGTGGGTGCTCTGTCCACCTGGGCGGGGAAGCGTGAGCGTGGAGATGGAATCCCGCGCCCAGTGCTGCTCCGCGTGGCCGGTGTCGGCTGGTGGTGGGTGTGCTGGTCGTCGTCACGTCCTGGTGCCGGTGGGCTGCGCGGGGCAGCCGGGTCCGGTCCGTGTGAGCGTGTCCCTCCGGACGCTTGCCTGCTGGGCCTTGCGGTCCGGCGGGGGAGGGTGTCCGGCGTCGCCTGGGCGTCGGACGTGCTGTCCGGGGCCGGGTGGGTCCGGTTTTGGACCGGTCCCGGCCGGTGTTGGTGGTCGGGGTGATGGCGGCTTCGGCTTCGAGTCCGTCGATCACGGAGCGGATGACCAGGGCACCGCCGGTGCGGTCTGCGACGGTCTTGGCCTGGTGGGCCAGGCCGCGTGCGGCGATGCGCTTCCACGCACCCGTGTCGCGGTCGCCCTGGTATCCGCAGGACGGGCAGAGTGCCCATTTCCAGCCGGGGGTGGTGGGTCGGTCCGGTGCCTTGCGGTGCCGCAGCGGAACGAGGCACTGGGGGCAGTGCCTGGAGGTGTTGCGGGCCGGGACGGTGACGACGGCAATACCCACTTCGGCGGCGAGGTGCCGCATCCGGTCGAAGATCTGCCCGCGTACCTGCTGGGAGAGCCGGGTGTTCATCGTGCGGCCCATGCCGCGGGCCTCCATGGAACGGAGGTCCTCCACGTAGATCACGCTCGCTTCGGCGGCGATGGCCTGGTCGACGGTCCAGCGGGCGGCAGCCTGTGCGAGGGCGTTGTTGAGGTTCGACCGCCGGGCGGACACGTGCCGGATCTCGTCCATGAGTGCCAGAGTCCTGGCCGTCAGCGGGTGGTCGGTGTCGTCGCCGATGAGCCGCTGGTAGTGGTCGGCCTTTGCGCGCAGGTGCTCGGACAGGCGGCGCAGCCGGTGCTGTTTCGCGAGCACACCGGCTGTACGGAACATGCCGCCGGAGCCGGGTGAGGTGATGGTTTTGTCGGCGTGGAGCCGGGCGGCGCCGGCGGACAGCAGGGTGTTCAGGCCCCAGTCCACACCGAGCGCCACTGTGTGCCCGGTACGCCGGATCTTGGGGACGGCGTGGGTGTAGGCGAGATCGGCCCGTACCGTGCCCTGGTGGATGCGCAGGGTGGGCAGGTGCAGCACCGCGCCCATGGGGATCGTCGGCGGCAGCGCGACGGGGCAGGTGGTCCACGTCCAGTCCTGGTAGGAGCGCGGGTCGGGTCGGGTGGGCAGTTGTAGGCGCAGCAGCGCCCGGCCCGGATCACTCTCGTGCCGTTCGATGGTGGCTTGCTGTCCGTCGCAGGCGGACAGCAACAGCATTCGGGCGACCCGGGGCGCGGCCTCCAGCTGGAACACATCGGCCGGCATCCGCCCGTGCTTCCCGGCGAACGCGGCGATCTGCCGGGTGCGGGACTTGATGACACCGGACGGCAGATGCTGCCCACCGGGTACCGCTTCGCGGACCGCGTCCCACTCCTGGGCGGTCCGCCTGGCCGGATCGGCGGGCCAGGCCGCAAGGACACCGGAGGTGAGGTCCACGCGCCACTTCGCGGAGCGGAGTGTGCGGCCGGCCTGTTCCTGGGCCATGCGCACGATCCGGTCGTTGACCTTCACACCCCCGGGAGCGGTCACGGTCCAGCCCAGGCGCCGCAGCGCCATCCAGGCGTTCGACGGAAGCTTTTGGCCCCCGGCATCCTCACCGGAGGCGAGGACGTCCACGTCGGTGGCATTCCAGCGCTCGGTCATCAGCTCGCGTGTCATGCCGGACACGAGGTCCACGGCCCAGCCGACCCGCTCGGCCAGCAAGGAGGCGGACATGAACTCACCGGTCTTCTCGTCAACCGCCGCGCGCAGCAGGCCACGAGCGCACGCGGTACGGGAGGTCTCGCCCTCGCCGACCGGCAGCTTCCGGCTCATCGACCCCCCTTTACCCGCGATGCTGTCATCCGATCAACGACACACCCGCGCGAAGGTCACACATTCGAACCCCACACCCACCTACCGCACCGACACCGGACGCACGGCACGACACCACCAGATGACACCATCACTACGGACACCGAAGGAAACGCGTGAGCCTGACGGTGTTCGTCGTTCGTCGTCGACCGATTGAGGATCAGCAGATGGCAAAGGTCACGGTGCGGTACTGGGCCGCCGCCAAGGCCGCGGCCGGGGTGGCCGAGGAGGCGTACGAGGCGGCCACGCTCGCCGAGGCGCTCGACGCGGTGCGCGGGCGGCACCCCGGCGAACTCGCGCGCGTGCTGCGGCGGTGCTCGTTCCTCGTCGACGGGGATCCCGTGGGCAAGCGCGCGCATGAGACGGTACGGCTGGCCGACGGCGGCACGGTCGAGGTGCTTCCGCCGTTCGCAGGAGGGTGAGCGATGACGAACCAGCCGTACGGGGCGTACGACCCGTACCAGGATCCGCAGCGGGCTCAGGGCGTGTGGCCGGGGCAGCAGCAGGCGTACGAGGACCCGTACGCGGACCAGCAGTACACGCAGCAGTGGCAGGGGCAGACGTGGGAGACGCAGACGCAGCCTCCGGTGGCCGCGGAGGCGTACGCTCCGGCTTCCCCCGCTCCTGCTCCCGTTCCCCGGGCGGTTCCGGAGGCCCCGGTGGCCCCGGTGGCTGACGGGTCCGGGCCCGAGTACGGCCCGGCCACGCTGGGCGGGAACTCGCGCGTCACGGACGCGCAGCGGGCGCGGGCCGAGGGGCGGTCGCCGATCATCGAGCCCGGGATGCAGCCGGCGCTGCTCACCGCGCTGCTGGGGCTGCTGCTGGCCGGCGGGGCGGCGCTGGGGACGTACGCGCTGCTGGTGCCGTTGGTGGTGCTCCAGGGGCTCACGGCGGCGGGCTGGTTCCGGCTGAACGGGATGTGGCCGGCCCGGCAGGGGATCGCGCTGGGGTTCCTCGGCGCGCTGGCCGTGGACGCGGCGCTGCTGCTGTCCGACCGGTCGACGGTGGCGATCCCGGGGACGCTCGGGGTGTGGGTGCTGCTGTCGCTGGTGCTGCAGCTGCGGTCGCACGCGGATCCCGACGAGCGGATGTACGGCCTGATGGCGACGGTCGTGGCGGCGGCGCTGGCGATCGCGGCGGCCGGGTACCTGGCGGCGGACGCGTCCGCGGTGACCGTGGGCGCTGCCGCCGTGGCGGCGGGGACGGTGGCGCGGGCGCTGCCGCTGCCGACGCCGGTGTCCGTGGTGGTCGCGGCGGCGGCCGCGGCGGGCGCGGGATTCGCGCTCGACGGGCCGGCGGGAGCGCTGGTGGGGGCGGGCGCGGCGGTGTGCGCGCTGATCGGCCACCGGGTGGCGAGCTACGACTACCCGTCCCGCTTCGTGCACTTCACGGCGGGCGTGGCCCTGCCCCTGGCCGCGGCGGCCCCCGCGGTGTACGTCCTGGGACGACTGTCCGCCTGACGGCCGGTGGGTGGGACGCCCGTGGAGCGGTCCCCTGTCACAGGTGATCGACAATCTCCCGGCCCCCACCCCCCACAGGGTTACCCTCGCGGCACGACCTCGTCGAAACCGCCAGGTGGGGGACACCGCATGCGCGCACTGCGAATACTGCTCATCGTCATCGTGATACTCGGCGGCATCTTCGTCATCGTCGACCGGGTCGCCGTCAACTTCGCCGAGGGCGAGGCGGCCGACCGCCTGAAGGCGACCGAGAACCTGGCGAGCACCCCCGACGTGTCGATCAACGGCTTCCCGTTCCTCACCCAGCTCGCCGGCGGCACCCTCGACGAGGTGGAAGTAGGCATCCGGGACTACGAGGCCGGCACCGGTGACGGCGCCGCGAGGATCCGTATCGCCGACCTGCGCGCGGACATGCACGGCGTCGACTTCTCCACCGACTTCAGCTCCGCCGTCGCCGACAGCGCCACCGGCACGGCCACCATCGCCTACGACGAACTGCTGAAGACCGCCGGCAAGGCCGAGCCCGGCCGGGTGGGCCCCGGCGTCACCGCCAGGATCGTCGGCCTGTCCGACGGCGGCAACGGGAAGATCAAGGTCGCGGTGGAGGCCACCGTGCTGGGCGTCGAGCTGCCCGAGCCGGTCTCCGTGCTCAGCTCCGTGACGGTCGTGGACGGCGACACCGTGCGCGTGAGGGCCGACGCGGTGCCGGAGATCGGCGGGGCCGAGATCGTCGAGTCCAGCGTGCGGCGGATCATCGACTTCGAGCAGCGGATCGACGGACTGCCCGGCGGCATCCGGCTGGACAAGGTCGAGGCCGCGGAGAACGGGGTGGAGATCACGGTGAAGGGTTCCGACGTCCGGCTGGTCGGGTAGGGAGTGGTGTGACGGGGGGCGTTGTCCGACAGGCGAGACGGGGGCGTCCGTAGGGCAGATGTGAGGACGGAGCCGGGAGGGACGGAGGGGCGGGGAGGGCCGCTCCCGCGGTGCGTCATCCCGCATCGCGGACGATCGCGTCTCATCATGCGACACACCGGTGACATGCCCGCCCGTCCCTCCTTACGATCGGACGCATGAAACGACAGGCGGATCTCACGAAGCGGCGGGCAGTAGACCTGTGCCGTGTCGCCGCCATGCTCTGTCGTTCCTTCTGAGCGGACGTCGACGTCCGCGTTCCCGCCCCGCCCCCGCTGAGGGCACCCGTGCGCCGGTCCCGCCGAGGCCGCGCGCACCCTCTCACCCGCACGCCCCGCCGCAACTGCCCCGGAGGAGAAGAAGCATGAGCCGCAGCGACGTCCTGGTCGACGCCGACTGGGTCCAGGAGCACCTGGACGACCCGACCATCGCCATCGTCGAGGTGGACGAGGACACGTCCGCCTACGAGAAGAACCACATCAAGAACGCCATCCGGATCGACTGGACCAAGGACCTGCAGGACCCGGTCCGCCGTGACTTCGTCGACCAGGAGGGCTTCGAGAAGCTCCTGTCGGACAAGGGCATCGCCAACGACCACACGGTCGTCCTCTACGGCGGCAACAACAACTGGTTCGCCTCGTACGCCTACTGGTACTTCAAGCTGTACGGCCACGAGAACGTCAAGCTCCTCGACGGCGGCCGCAAGAAGTGGGAGCTCGACGCCCGCGAGCTGGTCCCCGGCGACGAGGTGCCGGAGCGGCCGAAGACCGACTACAAGGCGAAGGCCCAGGACACCTCCATTCGTGCCTTCCGCGACGACGTCGTGGCCGCCATCGGCGCGCAGAACCTGGTCGACGTGCGCTCGCCCGACGAGTTCTCCGGCAAGCTGCTCGCCCCGGCCCACCTGCCGCAGGAGCAGTCGCAGCGCCCGGGCCACGTCCCGACCGCCGCCAACATCCCGTGGTCGAAGAACGCCAACGACGACGGCACCTTCAAGTCCGACGACGAGCTCAAGGCGCTCTACGAGGCCGAGCAGGTCGACCTGGCCAAGGACACCATCGCCTACTGCCGCATCGGCGAGCGCTCCGCGCTGACCTGGTTCGTGCTGCACGAGCTGCTCGGCGTGGAGAACGTCAAGAACTACGACGGCTCCTGGACCGAGTACGGCTCCCTCGTCGGCGTGCCGATCGAGCTCGGCCCCGGCAAGTAACCCCTCCCCACCGACCTTTCCAGACCACTTCAGGAGTACGACATGTGCGGTGCGAAGGCCGGCGGCCCGGACGCCTCGACGATCAAGCCCGGTGAGACCACCATCCAGGGCCAGGTGACGCGCGACGGAGAGCCGGTGACGGGCTACGTCCGTCTGCTGGACTCGACCGGCGAGTTCACCGCGGAGGTCCCGACCTCCGCCACCGGACAGTTCCGCTTCTACGCGGCGGAGGGCACCTGGACCGTCCGCGCCCTGGTGCCCGGCGGCACCGCCGACCGCACGGTCGTCGCCCAGCAGGGCGGTCTGGCCGAGGTCGCGATCGCGGTCTGAGGACACGGGAACGGCCGGAGGGCCGCACCCCGCGGGTTGGACGCCCGGGGTGCGGCCCTCCGGCGTGTCCGGACCTACGCTGGACGCATGTACGCGCGCAGGCGGCACGCCTACTTCGCCCTGATGGGCACCTGCGTCGGGCTGTTCGTCCTGGCCTGGGGCGTGGTGCGGCTGTGGTCGGTGCCGGCGGCCGTGGGCATGTGCCTGGTGGCCATGGTCATCCCGCCGGTCGCCGCGATGGTCGCCAACCGGCGGGGCCCGGAGGACCGCTGGTGGGACGATCCGTCCGGCGACCCGACGTCCGACGAGTGGTGGGACGAACTGGACGGCAGGAAACGGCCCCGGTAGGGCGGACCGCTCAGTAGACGAGCGCCTGGGTGCCGTCGGCCAGGGACTCCTGGACGAAGACCTGCGCGCCGGCGATGCGCACGCCCTCGATGACGTCCTTCTCGGTGATGTCGCGGCGGGCCGCGCACTGGGTGCACAGGGTGATCCGGCCGGTGGCCAGGACCGAGTCCAGCAGGTCGGGCAGCGGGGCGGCGTGCGGCAGTTCGAACTCGGCGGCGCGGCCCGGCAGGGCGAACCACGAGGACTCGCCGGTGAGCCACAGGGAGACCTCGACACCGCTGGCCGCGGCCACCGCCGCCACCGTGAACGCCTGCGAGCAGCGCTCGGGTGCGTCGGTTCCCGCGGTCACTTTGATCACAAGCTTCTTGGCCATGGCCGAATCGTAATCATGATCGCCACAACTTCGGCCGGCGTCTGTGGGTCTCCTGTGCGCGCGTAGACGGAATACGCGCTTCACCTTCTGTGGGGGACGTCTTGGAACAACCCGAAGAAGCAGCCGACGCGCCGGACGCACCGAGACCGGCGGACGCGCCGGAGGCCGCCCCTGAGGCCCCTAAGGCCCCGGTGGACGGGCGTTCGGATGCCCCGTCTCCGGACGCGTCCCGGAAACGCCGGCCGGGGCGGACGACCGTGCTGATCGCCGCCGCGGCCGTGCTCGGCGTGGTCGCCGGGACCTGCGCCGGATATCTCGTACAGGCCGACCGCGAGCCCACCGGGCTGCCGCCGCTGTCGCAGCCGGTGCTCACGCAGTCCGGGGGCGAGGCGCCCGAGCCGTTGTCGGCCGACCGGGACCGCCGCGTGAAGACCGACGGCGACCTGCGTGAACTGCTGCTGGAGAAGCCGCGCGGCACCCGGGAGCCCGACTGGCCGACGGGCGAGGACGGCTGGATGGACCTCGCCGAGTACGCCGGTTACTACGAGGAGTCCGGCTCGATGTTCGGGCAGCTGGCCATGGACGGGTTCCGCAGGGCGGCCGTCGTCGGCTGGCTCGACGACGACGACTACAGCGTGGAGATCCGGCTGGTCCAGTTCCGCCAGGAGGAGGGCCTGGCGGCCGCCGACAACGCCGAGAACGGCCGGTACTGGGCGGACGACGCGGAGGAGACGGACAGCTGGGCCGTCCCCGGTACCGGGGACGGCAGGGCGTACGTCCACAACAGCCCCGACGTCGAACCCGGCTACGAACCCCTGTACGCCGCGGAGGCGCACGCCTGGCGCGGCGACGTCTCCATGGAGATCTGGGTGTACGGAACCAAGCCCGTTCCCAAGGAAATGATCATGGACCTGGCCGAGCGGCAGATGGAGCGGCTGTGAACGAGACGCAGAGCCCGGCACCCCTGCCGCCCGTCCCCGACGACGCTCCCGCCGCGGCCCCCGCGAAGCGGCCCGTGCGGTGGGGCCGCGTCGCGTCCGTCGTCGGCTCCGTGCTGCTCGCCGGCGCCGTCGTCGCGGGCGTCGGCCACACCGTCGTGACCGTGCGGGACGCCGACCGCGAGGCCGGCGCGGCCACCTGGAAGTTCCCCGAGGCCGCGGCCGCCGAGGGCGAGCAGACCGAGCAGCAGGGGCTGGCCGCGATGCTCGTGCCGTACGGGTACGACCACTGGTTCCCGGGGCCCGACTTCGGCGAGTTCGGCTCGGACACGCGGCTCAGCGGCGCCCGGGCCACGGCGCTGCAGAAGGAGTCGCTGCGCGATCTGCCGCGCTCCCAGCGCAAGCGGCTGGAGAAGGAGATCGACAGCTGGCGCGTCGAGGGCATGGCGATGCGCAGCTACACCAGCGGATCGAACAGCGTCTACAACGAGGACGAGGTCCACACCGTGGGCATCGTGCTCGCCCGGATGGAGAACAAGGCCGCCGTGCGGGACTTCGCGCGGTTCCAGACCGAGTTCCTCGACGCCCTCGACATCTTCCGCGAGGGGCCGAGGATCAAGGGCCACGAGGACGCCCAGTGCTTCCTGCCGCCGGCGGACGCGGAGACCGACCTCGACATGATGCAGTGCTCGGCCCGCGTCGGGAACGTCCTGGTCACCCTCACCGCGGACGGCGCGAAGCCGCTGGACACCAAGAGTGTCGCCGCACTCTTCCGCGCGCAGCTCGACCGCATCGACGAACCGGGGAAGGCCGTATGACCGAGCAGCCGCAGACCCTCGTACCCACCCCGCCCGCGCAGCCACCCGTCGTACCGGCCGCACCGGAGGCGGTGGCCGGTCCCGGGCGGCCGGCGCGCAAGGACCGCCGGGTGCTGCGCGCCGCCCTGCGCTGGACCGCCGCCGTGGCCGTCTTCGCCGTGGCCGGCGCGGGCACGGCGTACGGCATCACCCGCATGGAACGGACGGACGTGCCCGGCCTGGCGACCGCCTCCGACGGGCGGTGGGAGTACCCGGAGCTGACGAAGCCGCCGCTGCCCGTCGGCAGCCCCGGACCGCAGGCGGAGTCCAATCCGGCCGGCACCCACCACGCCGACCTGCGCGCCCTCCTGCTGCCCGCCCCCGAGGGGGCGGAGGAGGACGAGGCGCTGCGCGGCACGGACGGCTGGCTGGACATGGACGACTTCCTCGAGGAGTACCAGGAGGACGACCGGGACACCTTCCGGCAGGAGCTCGTCGACAACGGTCTGCGGCACGTCGCGGCCCGCGGCTGGACGACCGCGGACGGCACCCGGACGCGGATCTACCTGCTGCGGTTCGACACCGCGGCCGTGGTGGAGTCCTCCTTCTTCAAACCCCACTTCTCGTACACCTCGGCCTACTCGGTGAAGGGCGCCGAGAGCGTCGACAACGACGAGTCGTTCCCGGTGAAGTCGGAGGTCGCGGGGGTCCAGCGCTCGGCCCAGGTCGAGACCGAGCCGTACGGCGCCGAACAGGACCGGCAGGCCTACCTCGCCGCCGGTGACGTCCTCGCCGTCGTGCTGCAGTCCCGGAAGGGGACCGCGCCCGCCGTGCCGTTCCGGCAGACGGTCGTGCTGCAGAGCCAGCTGCTGGGCTGAGGCGCGGGAGGCGCACCTCGCACGACAGGGCCGGGCCCCGGCCGCGTAAGCTGGGGCCCGGCCCCGTGCACACCACCGCACCCCCCGCTCAAGGAGCACCCCGTGGTTATCTTCTTCGAAGCCCTGCTGGTCCTGGTCGCCGTCGGCGTTCTCGCCTTCGCCGGGCTGACCGTGAAGAAGCTGTACCAGGGTCAGCGCTGACCACCGACGCCAGGAAGTTCCGCTCATGATCGAGATCCCGTCCGACCTGCACAAGGACCTCGTCCCGCTCGCCTTCCTGCTCGGCAACTGGGCCGGCGCGGGCGTGCACGACTTCCCCGGCGCCGAGAAGTGCAACTTCGGCCAGGAGGTCACGTTCACCCACGACGGCCGGGACTTCCTGGAGTACGGCTCCCACACCTGGGTGCTGGACGGCGACGGCAACAAGGTCCGCCCGCTGGAATCGGAGCACGGCTTCTGGCGGATCGACGCGAACCGCAAGGTCGAGGTGACGATGACCCGCGACGACGGCGTCATCGAGATCTGGTACGGCGAGCTGGCCCACCAGAAGCCGCAGATCGACCTGGTCACGGACGCGGTGGCGCGCACCGCCGCCTCCCGCCCCTACAGCGCCGGCAAGCGGCTGTACGGCTACGTCAAGAGCGACCTGATGTGGGTCGGCGAGAAGCAGACCCCCGAGGTCGAGCTGCGCCCCTACATGTCGGCGCACCTGAAGAAGGTCGTCACCCCGGAGGAGGTCGAGCGCTGGGCCAAGGCCCTGCCCGACGACATGCCCGACGACGGGATCGCCTTCTTCAAGTAGGCCTTCTTCGATCAGGCCCTCTTCGGGGAGGCACGGGTCGCTCTAGACTCGAGGTGTGGTGAGCACCGACTGGAAGAGCGACCTCAGGCAGCGCGGCTACCGGCTGACCCCGCAGCGGCAGCTGGTGCTCGAAGCCGTGGACACCCTGGAACACGCGACCCCCGACGAGATCCTCGGCGAAGTGAGGAAGACGGCGTCGGGGGTCAACATTTCCACCGTGTACCGCACGCTGGAGCTCCTCGAGGAGCTGGGCCTGGTCAGCCACGCCCACCTCGGGCACGGCGCTCCGACGTACCACCTCGCCGACCGGCACCACCACATCCACCTGGTCTGCCGGGACTGCACGAACGTGATCGAGGCCGACCTCTCGGTGGCCGCCGAGTTCACCGCCAAGCTGCGCGAGCAGTTCGGTTTCGACACCGACATGAAGCACTTCGCGATCTTCGGCCGGTGCGAGGAGTGCTCCCGGAAGGCTCCGGCCACCGAGTCGTAGGCTTGGCGCATGAAGAGCCCTCTGCTGACCCTGCCCGGCGCCGTCCCCGCCGAGGGCGTGGACGAAGGCGTGGCCGCCCACTACGGCGACCTGTTCCGCGAGCAGCGCGCCCTCGCCGACGGCACCGGTTTCGTCGACCTGTCCCACCGCGGGGTCGTCACCGTCTCCGGTCCCGAACGGCTGGCCTGGCTGCACCTGCTGCTCACCCAGCACGTCAGCGACCTGCCGCCGCACCGGGCCACCGAGGCGCTGATACTTTCCGCCAACGGCCACATCGAGCACGCGCTCTACCTGGTCGACGACGGGGAGACGGTCTGGGCGCACGTCGAGCCCGGCACCCAGGAGGCGCTGATCGCGTACCTGGAGTCGATGAAGTTCTTCTACCGGGTCGAGGTCGCCGACCGCACCGCCGACACCGCGGTGGTGCACCTGCCGGCCGGGTCCATCGCGGAGGTGCCCGAGGGGGTCGCCGTCCGCGAGACGCCGTACGGGCGGGACCTGTTCCTGCCGCGCGGCGACCTGGAGTCGTACGCGGAGAAGGCCGGGCCGGCCGCCGGGATCCTCGCGCACGAGGCGCTGCGGGTCGAGCAGCACCGGCCGCGGCTCGGCTTCGAGACCGACCACCGCACCATCCCGCACGAGCTGGGCTGGATCGGCACCGCCGTGCACCTGCAGAAGGGCTGCTACCGGGGGCAGGAGACGGTGGCCCGGGTGCAGAACCTGGGGAAGCCGCCGCGCCGGCTGGTCTTCCTGCACCTGGACGGCAGCGAGGTCCACCTGCCCGTGCCGGGGACGGAGATCCGGCTCGCGGACGACAGCGCCGAGGGGCGGAAGATCGGGTTCGTCACCACGTCCGCTCGCCACCACGAGCTGGGTCCTGTCGCGCTGGCGCTGGTGAAGCGGAACGTGCCGGTGGACGCGCGGCTGCTCGCCGGGGAGACGGCGGCGGCGCAGGAGACCGTCGTCGAGCCCTGAGCCGTGCGGCTCAGATCTCCAGCAGGACGGTGAACGGGCCGTCGTTGGTCAGCGACACCCGCATCCTCGCGCCGAAGCGGCCCGTCGCCACCGTCGCGCCCAGCGCGCGCAACCGGGCCACCACCTCGTCGACCAGCGGCTCGGCGAGGTCACCGGGGGCGGCGGCGTTCCAGGTGGGGCGGCGGCCCTTGCGGGCGTCGCCGTACAGGGTGAACTGGCTGACCACCAGCAGCGGGGCGCCGGTGTCGCTGCACGACTTCTCGTCCTGGAGCATGCGGACCGACCAGAGCTTGCGGGCGAGCTGCGCCGCCTTCTCCTTGGTGTCCTCGTGGGTGACGCCGACGAGGACGCACAGTCCCTCGCCCTCGATCGCCCCCACCGTCTCGCCGTCCACGACCACGCTCGCGCCGTCGACCCTCTGCACCACTGCTCGCATACGACCATCATGCCGGTCGGCGAACAGACGGACGACGGCGGCCCGCGCGGGCCCCCGGTCGGACTATTTTTACTCCTTAGCGCCCATCTGGGGCGGATCGGGGACACTCGCTCACATTGCGGCCGCTTGGGGTGGCACGATGCTGGCACATGCCGGTCGAGGGGACGGTTGAGGCACATGAGCACACCGGGGATCGGACAGCCGCTCGGGGCTGTCTCGTCGACCCAGGCGGGAATCGGGGAACGGGAGTTCTGCCGGCCGCCCACACAGCGCACGGACAGTCCGGTGCTGCCCGAGGACCGGGCGGTGCGCGATCTGATCGTGCTCAGCCTGGCCGAGCTGCGCACGGTGCGGCGGGACGCGCAGCGCGACGAGGCCGACCTCAGTTATGTACGGCGGCTGTTGCAGGGGCGGATCGACATCCTGCGGGCGGAGCTGGCCCGGCGTCTGCTGCCGGAGGGCGCGCCGTCGGCCGTCGCGCCCGGGGAGGCGTCCGTCGTCGAGCGGCTGGGGGAGATCCTGCGGGACGCCCCGGCCCGGCACCGTTCCTCCGCCCGGCACGTGACGCTGGGGACGCCGCGGAGCGAGGAGTACCGGCGGCTGGCGGCCGAGATGCTCGCCGAGGTGGAGCTGTCCGACCTGGGCGCGCGCACGGACGGGGAGCTGAACACCGCGATGGGGCGGCTCGTGCGGTACGAGCAGCAGGTGTCCCGGCGGCGGCAGCGGCTGCAGCGCACGGCCGACGAGTGCAGCGCGGAGATCGCGCGCCGGTACCGGGACGGGGAGGCACAGGTCGACGACCTGCTCGCGTGAGCGTCGCGGGGAAGACCTCGGGGGAACCCGGAGGAAAACCCTAGGGGGAACCTCCGGGGGAAAACCTCTTCGACACCCGGCGCGCGGCCGACCTACCGTGAGCCCATGACCTCCCGCGACGGCATCGACGTACGCCCGATCACCGAGTCCGAGTTCGCCGACTGGCAACGGGCCCTGAACACCGGGTTCCTGCGGGAGCCCACCCTGTCCGAGGAGATCCTCGACGCGCGCCGGGCGCAGTTCACGCCCGGCCGGTCGGTCGGGGCCTTCGACGGCGGACGCTGCGTGGCGACGTTCCGGTCCTTCGCGCAGGAGCTCACGGCGGTCGGCGGGGCGACCGTGCCCGCCGACGCCGTCACCAACGTCACCGTCACCGCCACCCACCGCCGTCGCGGCCTGCTCACCCGGATGATGGCGCGGGACCTCACCGCCGCCAAGGAGCGCGGGGACGTCGTCGCGACGCTGATCGCGGCCGAGTACCCGATCTACGGCCGGTACGGCTTCGGCCCGGCCACCACGGCGGCCGAGTGGACGGTCGACGTGCCGCGCGCCGGTCTCGACCCGCGCCGGCCGGGTCCGCAGGACGGCGGCCGGGTCGACCTGGTGGACGCGGAGGACGTCCGCAAGCTCGGCCCCGAGCTGCACGAGCGGCTGCGCCGGGCGCAGCCGGGTGCCGTCGACCGGGACGAGCTGTGGTGGAAGGTCACCACCGGTGCCGTGCGCTTCCACCCGACCTTCCACGAGCCGTACTACGTGGTGTACCGCTCGGCCGGCGGCGAGGTCGAGGGCATGGCCGCCTACACGGCGGACGACAACTGGGGTGACGCCAAGCAGCCGTTGAACACGGCGCGGGTGAAGTGGCTGACCGCGGTGACCCCGGCGGCCGAGCGCGCGCTGTGGCTCTACCTGTGTTCGATCGACTGGGTGGTGAGGGTCAGGAGCGGCTGGCGGGCGCCCGACGACCTGCTCCCGCACTTCCTGCCGGACCCGCGCGCCGCCGCCCTCACCACGCAGGCGGACTGGATGTGGGTGCGGATGCTGGACGTCGTACGGGCCCTCGAGGCGCGGACGTACGGGGCCGCGGGGTCGCTGGTGCTGGAGGTGGTGGACCGGGCCGGCCTGGCCGGGGGACGCTACCGGCTGGAGGCGTCCGCGGACGGGTCCGGGGTCTGTGCGCCGACCACCGGGAGCGCCGATCTCACGCTGGACGTCGCCGAGCTGTCCGTGCTGTGGCTGGGGGACGAGTCGGCGGTGCGCCTTGCGGCGCTGGGCCGGGTCCGGGAAGAACGAGCGGGCGCCGCCCGTGAGGCCGACGCCCTGCTGCGTACCTCCAGGCGACCGTGGTGCCCGGACGTGTTCTGAGCGCTGTCGCCCTCGCGCCCCTGCTGCCCTCCTCCTTCCGCCGACGACGGGTGACTCGTCCGTAGCGAGCTGTTCAGTTGTGGTTGTGGTGGTGCGGGTGGTGCCCGTCGGCGGGACTCCCGGCTCCCCTCCGGAAGGGAGCCCGGCCGGCGGTCCGTGCTGTGTGCTGTCAGCCGGACTGGGCGAGCAGCATCACGAGGATGACCGCGCCGATGCCGCTGATCATGGTGTTGCGTGCCTTGATGCCCACGGTGAGGGCGACGAAGGCGATGATTCCCATCGGCCCGTACTTCCACTGGACGAGTTGCTCGAACCCGATGGCCAGGGCTGCGAGGACGATGGCGATGAGCGGCATGGCGGTCCCCCTTGTCGGTCGCGGCTCCCCACCCTTTCCCTGATGGCCAACCCTTCGGTCTGCCAACCAGGTTGTAGGAGTTGGTTACCAACTTGCTCCTAGTTATAGCCACTTGGAAGAGGCTTATAACCACCCTTCGCTGAACTGCCTTAAGATGGCGGGAAGTTGTAGTGTTCGGCCGTGGACCCGGAACACGCCTCCGCCCATGGGCGGAAGAAGCCACAGCGGTCACAGAGAACACATCGCGAGGTGGCCGACGAACTGCGCGCGCGGATCAGGTCCGGGGCGTTGCGGGCGGGGCAGCGCATGCCCACACAGGCCCAGCTCGCCGCCGAGTTCGGCGTGGAGCGCCCGGCGGTACGCCAGGCGCTGCGCATCCTGCAGTCCGAGCACCTGCTCACCAACGTCTCCAAGGGTGCCCCGGCGACCGTCGCCGCGGACCCCGGCAGGGCGCTGACCGGCCCCTCGGCACCCCCGTTGCCCACCACCGTGGGCCTCGCGCCCCGGATCGCCGCCGCCTTCGAGGCCGAGCACGTCGAGATCGACGCCGTCTGTCTGACCTCGGTCTCCCTCACCCTGGCCATCGGGGAGCCGTTGCGCCAGATCCACTCCGGGCGGCTGAAACCGGCCAAGGTCGACGTCCGGGTCCTGCTGCCCAGCCGGAACATCGACCTCGCCTTCCCGGTGCCGGTCGAGGGGCGCGACGGCGCCGACGGCCCGGTCCACGAGCAGTGGCTGGCCCAGCGCAACGCCCAGGGCCAGGTGCTCCGCCACAACCTCCTCGCGCTGCGCGCCACCCACGGCGTCGACGTGCACGTCTCCTTCCGCGCGCTGCCGTTCACCCCGCCGGTGAAGCTGTACCTGCTCAACGGGGAGGAGGCGCTGTTCGCCTACTACACGCTGGCGCGCAGCAAGGCGCAGATCGACCAGGAGGACCTGGAGACGTACGACGCGCAGGGCGTCCGGTCCCTGCTGTTCACCTTCGAGCAGGGGACCGTCCTGCGGGACACCGCGTTCGTGGAGCAGTCGTCCCTGTGGTTCAACGCACTGTGGGAGACGATCAGCTCGGAGCTGGTGCTCACGGGCTGACGCCTCCCACGGGCTCGGGGCCGCGGTCGCTTCTCACAGGGCCGGTCTCGACACCAGCAGGGCGAGCAGGACCGCGCCGGCGGAGCTGACCCCCGGCCTGTTGGCCCTGATGCCCATGGTGAGCAGCAGCAGGCCGAGGATGCCGGCCGCGCCGTACCTCCACTGGACGAGCTGTTCGACGGTGACGACCAGGACGGCGGAGACGAGGGCGAGGACGGGCATGGCGTGTTCCTCCTTCGGATGTGGGCCGGGCTGCGGAACCAGAGGATCGCCAACTTGGGGAAGTTGGTAACCAACTCTGTATGAGTTGTCCCCACTTGGCACCTACTCATAAACAACTTCCAAGCAACTCCCGCCATATGGATCAAAGTTGTAGCGTTTGGTCGTGACCCAGGAGAACGTGTCAGTGAACGGCAGCAGCAGAGTCCCGCCGCAGGAGATCGCCGACATCCTGCGGGAACGCATCCGGACCGGCGAGCTCAAGGCGGGCGACCGCCTGCCCACCCAGGCCGAGCTCGCCGAGGAGTTCGGCGTGGAGCGCGGCACCGTTCGCCAGGCCCTGCGCGCCCTCCAGGAGGACGGCCTGCTC
Organism: Streptomyces sp. NPDC044984; assembly: GCF_040646935.1. NCBI lineage: Bacteria > Bacillati > Actinomycetota > Actinomycetes > Kitasatosporales > Streptomycetaceae > Streptomyces > Streptomyces sp. NPDC044984. Next base: position 95,329 of record NZ_JBEZBE010000021.1, on the reverse strand, counting down.
AGCAACGTCAGCAAGGGCAGCCCGCCGCGGATCGCCGAACCGGCCCCCGCGCGGGAGGAACCCCAGCCGACGATGGTGGGACTGGCACCGCGCCTGACGGCCGCGTTCTCGGCGGCCCGCGTGCGGATCGACGCGGTGTGCCTGACCGCCGAGAGCCTGATGCTGGCGCTGAGCGAACCGGTCCGGCACATCCACGAGGGCCGTACCCGCCCCGAGTCGGTCGACGTCCGCCTCCTGCTGCCCTCCCGGAGGATCAACCTGGCCTTCCCCGTCCCGGTCGAGGGCCGGGACGGCACCGACGACCCGGTCCACGAGCGGTGGCTGGCCCAGCGCAACGCCCAGGCCCGGGTGCTCCAGCACAACCTCCAGGCCCTGCGCGCCACCCACGGCATCGACGTACACGTGTCGCTTCGCGCGCTGCCGTTCACCCCGCCTGTGAAGCTGTACCTGCTCAACGGGGAGGAGGCGCTGATCGGCTACTACATGCTGACCCGGCGCGAGGAGGAGTGGGAGAGCCACACCCTGGAGATGTACGACGCCCTGGGCTCCCAGTCCCTCCTCTTCCCCTTCGTCGAGCGGGACGGGCAACGGGAGCGGGCGTTCGTGGAGGAATCCCAGAAGTGGTTCGACGCCCTCTGGGAAACCATCACGACGGAGCTGACACTCTCCTAGTGACTTCTGAGACGAAGCGGACCGATGCGGTGCCGGCCGAGAAGCGGACCGAGACCGACGACGAGCTCGATGGACTGCGGCACCTGATCGAAGGCGCCCGTGTCGTGCTGTGGGACTTCGACGGCCCCGTCTGCCGCCTGTTCGCGGGCCACTCGGCGGAGCGGGTGGCGAACGACCTGGCGTCCTGGCTGGAGAGCCGGGGACTGCACGGCCTGCTGACGGAGACGGAACGCGAATCCCTGGATCCGCACGTCGTCCTGCGCGCCGTCGACCGCCGGCACCCCGGCAGCGACCTGGTCGCGGAGCTGGAGGAACGGCTCACCCAGGAGGAACTGCGCGCCACCGCCTCGGCGATGCCCACCCCGTACGCCGATCCGCTGATCCGCACCTGGACCGCGGTGGGTTCCCGGCTGGCCGTCGCCACCAACAACTCCCCGCGCGTGGTGCGCGAGTACCTCGCCTCCCGCGGCCTCGGCGCCTGCTTCGCGCCCCACATATACGGCCGCACCCAGGAGCTGAGCCACCTCAAACCCGAACCCCACTGCATCCGCCGGGCCCTGAACGCCATGGGGGCCGCTCCCGCGACCGCCCTGATGATCGGGGACGCCCCGACGGACCTGCTCGCCGCGCGGGCGGCCGGCGTCCCCTTCCTCGGCTACGCGCGCAACGAACACAAGGGCAAACTGCTGCGGGACGCGGGCGCCGGGGTGGTCGTGGACTCCCTGGAACCGGTTCTCCGGCTGGTCCGCCGTTGACGGCCGGCCCGCGGGACCGTCCCTGAGCGGACGGACACCGGTGGGGCCGCGGCGCGCACGCCCGGGCCGGGGCGCCCCCCGGAGGGGACGGATGCGCCGGACGGACGAGTCCGGCGGGAAGCGCGGTGGTGGCGGAGGTAACGTACTGCCACTTCTGTGACCCGCGGAAGGGTCCAGCACGCGAGAAACGGGCCCATGTCACCCGAAACACCTTCCCTCGCCCTGCGGCACGCGGTCGAGGCGTGCGGGGACCCGAGCGCGGTCGAGGGGCCGCTGCGGGGGTACCACCACGAGACCTACGTGTTCCCCCTGGGCGACGAGGCGGGGGCGCTCTCGACGACCCGCTGGAAGTGCCGGGAGCCGCGCGCCGGTCTCCTGTGGTTCGACCGGCGGTGCTTCGCCTCGGAGGAGCAGCTTCTGCACGCGCTGGGCGGCCGGATCACGAGCATCCCGGGAATCACGGAGTTCGGCGGCCTGCGCCTGCAGCGGTTCATCGAGGGGCAGACGCTGGGCACGCTGAGGAAGTCCGGTCTCCCGGTCCCCGGCACGCTGCTCCGGCAGGTCGTCGGTCTCTTCCGCGAGCTGGCCGGGGTGCGGCCGGAGACACTGGTCGTCAAGCGGCGCTGCGAAGCCGGGGACCGCCCCCGGGACGGTGACACCAACGGGTTCCTCGACCGGCTCGTCTCCTTCATGGAGGAAAGCGTCTACCTGCCGAACCTCGACGAGTTCGCGGCGCTCTTCGAGGAGGTCGGGGTGGACGGGGGCACGTTCGAGAACCTCAGAGAGCACGTGTCGGGCCTGACGGAGCGTCCTTTCTGCCTGCTCCACGCCGATCTCCACCGCGAGAACTTCATCGTCGATCCCGAGCAGCGGCTCTGGACCATCGACTGGGAACTCGCGATGGTCGGCGACCCGCTCTACGACCTGGCCACCCACCTGTACCTCATGCGGTATCCGGAGTGGCAGGCCCGCAGGCTCACCAGGCGTTGGGTGAGCACCGTCGAGGGCGTCCTTCCCGGAGGCGCGAGGGGCTGGCAGCACGATCTGGGGCTGCTCCTGGACTTCAAGAAGGCCCAGTCGGTGTTCACCGACGTGATCCGCGCGGCGCTGTCACCGGACCCAGGACAGGGCGGCGACCGGCGGTGGCCGGAAGGCAGGGGAAGGGAGCTGCACCGCGTCCTGGCCGGGGCCGCTGTCCCGCTGGGCCTCGAGTCCGTGCCGGCCCCGGACCGCATCGCGGACGCTCTCGTGCGCTGGCGCAGGGCCCACGGGGAGGCCGGGGGAGCCCTCTCGGGCTGACCCGGGCGCGCCCCGCCCCGGCGCGGGGAGGCCGCGGCGACCGGGTCGGCCGCCGCTGTCATGGAGGACGTGTGCGTAGGCTCGCCGCATGAGCGAGATCGGCCTGCGCGAGCGCAAGAAGCGGCGGATGTACCGGACCGTGTCGGACACCGCCGTCCGGCTCTTCCTGGAGCGCGGTTTCGACGCCGTGTCCGTCGCCGAGGTGGCGGCCGCGGCCGAGATCTCCAAGCCGACGCTCTTCCGGTACTTCCCGGCGAAGGAGGACCTCGTCCTGTACCGGATCGCCGATCACGAGGACGAGGCCGCCCGGGTGGCCGCGCAGGGACCGGAGCCGGTCGAGGCGCTGCGGCGGCACTTCCTGGACGGGCTCCGGCGGTGCGATCCGGTCACCGGCCTCAACGACGATCCCGAGGTGCTGGCCTTCCACACGCTGCTGTACGGCACACCGGCGCTGGTCGCGCGGCTGCACGGGCACCTGGAGCGGTCCGAGGAGGCACTGGCCGGGGCGCTCGGGGGCGGGCTCGGCGCGCGGCTGGCGGCGGGGCAGATCATCGCCGTACGGCGGATCCTCGCGCAGGAGAACTGGCGGCGGATCGCGGCGGGGGAGCGGATCGAGGACGTACGGGACGACGCGGTGGCGGCGGCCGGGCGGGCGTTCGGGGTGCTGGCGGAGACACTGCCGCGATTGTGGGACTGAGTAAAAAATGTAACTCGGTTACTTTATTCGGTACGCTCGGTGGAATGAAACCACCCGAGCCCGCCCTCGACCGGGAACGCGCGCACCACGACCGCTGCCGTGCCGCCCTCGCCGCCATGGCCGACGACGCCGACGAACGGGTCGTCACCGGCGAGGACGTCTCCGCCTCAGGAGCCGACGCCGAGGTCCTCGGACACCGGCTGCGCAGTCACGCCGAGGAGCTGCGGGAACTTCCCCCGGGGCCGCTGTTCTTCGGGCGGCTGGACTTCGCGCCGGGCGACACCGGCCACCCGGGGCAGAGCTACCACGTCGGACGGCTGCGGATCACCGAGCACCCCGCCGCCCCGCCCCTCGTCGTCGACTGGCGGGCACCCGTCTCCCGCGCCTTCTACCAGGCCACCGCCCGCGATCCGCAGGGCGTCGCCGTACGCCGGCGGTTCGGCTGGGCGCCCGGCAGCCGGGGTGACTCCGCCGACCTGACCGGCCTGGAGGACGAGCACCTGGAGCAGGGCGAGGAACGCGCCAGCGGCATCGTCGCCCGGGAGATCGAGCGGCCCCGCGTCGGGCCCATGCGGGACATCGCGGCCACCATCCAGCCCGAGCAGGACGACCTCGTCCGCGGGGACCTGGACGTCTCCGTGTGCGTGCAGGGCGCTCCCGGCACCGGCAAGACCGCCGTCGGCCTGCACCGGGCGGCCTACCTGCTCTACACCCACCCGCAGCGCATCCGGCGCGGGGGACTGCTCGTCCTCGGACCCAACCGCACCTTCCTCTCCTACATCTCCGAGGTCCTGCCCGCCCTCGGCGAGACCGGCGTACGGCAGTCGACCCTCGCCGAGGAGATCGCCCGGCACCCGGTCACCGGCACCGACCACGGGCGCGCCGCCGTCGTCAAGCACGACGCCCGGATGGCCGAGGTGCTGCGCCGGGCCCTGTACGCGCGGGTGCGCACCGACCGGACCGACTCCCTCACCGTGCCCGACGGTTCGTACCGCTGGCGGGTCGAGGCGGAGGAGCTGGCGCGGATCGTGACCGGGGTGCGGGCCGAGGAGCCGCCGTACGACGTCGGGCGGGAGCGGGTACGGGCCCGGATCGTGCGGGCCGTGCGGGAGCGGGCCGAGCGGCGCGGCGGCCCGCGCGGCACCGCCTGGGTGCGCCGGATCGAGCGGGCGCGGCCGGTGTCGGCGTACGTCGACACCGTGTGGCCGCGGGTGTGCGCGGAGGAGGTGGTGGCCGGGCTGCTGGGCGATCCCGAGGCGCTGGCCGCCGCCGCCGAGGGCGTGCTGGACGCCGAGGAGCAGAAGGCGGTGCTGTGGACGAGGGCGCCGCGGTCGTGGAGGTCGGCGCGCTGGTCGGCCGCGGACCTGGTGCTGCTCGACGAGGCCGCCGGGCTGGTCGAGCACCCCGCGGGATACGGGCACGTCGTGGTCGACGAGGCCCAGGACCTCTCCCCGATGGAGTGCCGGGCCGTCGCCCGCCGGTCCGCCTTCGGCTCGCTCACCGTGCTGGGCGACCTCGCCCAGGGGACGACTCCCTGGGCGGCCCGTTCGTGGCCCGCGGCGCTGCGGCACCTGGGGAAGCCGGACGCGGCCGTGATCCCGCTGACCACCGGCTTCCGGGTGCCGCAAGCGGTGGTCGCGCTCACCGGCCGGCTGCTGGAACGCCTGGACGTCGACGTCCCGGCGGCCCGCTCCCTGCGCGGCGACGGCGAGGTGCGCATGCGGGAGGTGTCCGGCCCCGGCGAGGTGCCGGACGCGGTCGTGGCCGCCGTGCGGGACGCGCTGGAGCGGGAGGGCTCCATCGGCGTCGTGGCGGCGGACGCGGACGTGCCCCGGCTGCGGCGGGCGCTGGCCGGGGCGGATCCGGAGGTGCCGGACGAGCGTGTCGCCGTGGTGCCGGCGAGCCTCGTCAAGGGACTGGAGTACGACCACGTGGTGGCCGTCGAACCCGCGGCGATCGCGGAGGCGGAGGAACGGGGGCTGCACCGGCTGTACGTGGTGCTGACCCGGGCGGTGTCCCGGCTGGAGGTGGTGCGGGCGCGCGAGCTGCCCTTCTAGGTGAGGGAGCCGCCCTTCCCGGTGAGGGAGCCGCCCCTCCAGGCGCGGGGCCGCCCGTCCGGCGTTCCGTCAGCGGCCGGCGAGCAGCTCGGCGACCCGGGTGAAGCCGTCCGTGCCGTGGCCGCGGGCGATGACGCGGCGGGCCTGCCCCTCGATCACCCGCATCACGCTCGCGTCGATGCCGTGGGCCTCCGAGGCGTGGACGACGTGGGACATGGTCGAGACGGCCGAGGTGATCGGGTTCAGCTCGCCCGAGTAGGTGCCGGCGTCGGTGTCCGCCGCGAACTCGGTGAACAGCGGCGGCAGGATCGCCGCGATCCCCTGGGCGAAGGGGGCGAGTTCCGTCGCGGTGACGCCCTCCGCGCGGGCCACGGCGAGGGCGTGCGCGTAGCCGGCCATCGCCGTCCAGAAGATGTCGAGCAGCGCGACGTCGTACGCCGCGGCCCGGCCGATCTCGTCCCCGAGATGGGTGTGGCTGCCGCCGAGCGCCGCCAGCACGGGCCGGTGCTCCCGGTACAGCTCCTCCGGGCCGCTGTGCAGGAACACCGCGTCGTCCGTGCCGATGGTCGGGGTCGGGGTCATGATCGCCCCGTCCAGGTAGCGGACGCCGTGCCGGCCGGCCCACTCGGCCGTGTCCCGGGCGCGTTCGGGGATGTCGGCGCTCAGGTTCACGACCGTGCGGCCCTTGAGGGCGGCGGCGACGGCGTCCTGGCGCAGTACGGCGTCCGAGGCGTCGTAGTTGACCACGCAGACGACGGTCAGCGGGGCGGCGGCGACCGCCTCCTCGGGTGACGGCGCCGGGACCGCGCCGCGGGCGATCAGCTCGGCGTCCCGTCCCGGCGTGCGGTTCCAGACGGTGGTGCGCACCCCCGCGTCCAGGAACGCGCCGGCCAGCGCCCGGCCCATCGGACCGAGACCGAGGACGGTGACGGAGGGCTGGTCGGTGTGCACGGACATGCTTCAACTCCCGTAATGTATGTGGCGATTGATGAGGAAAGGGGCACGGCATGGTGCACCGGCGCCACGATCCGGACGTCTGCGGGGTGACCGCCGCGATCGCCGTGATCGAGGGCAAGTGGAAGACCACGCTGCTGTGGTTGCTGGAGTCCGGCCCGCACCGGCCGGCCGAACTGCGCCGACGGGTGCCGGGCCTCACCGAGAAGGTGCTGACCCAGGCGCTGCGCGAGATGGAGGCGGACGGGCTGGTGCACCGGGAGGTGCACGACGTGCTGCCGCCGAAGACGGTCTACTCCCTGACCGCGTTCGGCCGTGAACTCGCCGATGCGCTGGCCCCCCTGTCCGACTGGGGGTACCGACGCCTGTCGAGGCTGGCCGAGGGTGAGGCCGCGGCCTCCTGACGGGCGGCCGTTCCCGCTCCCTTCCCGTCCGGCGCCCACCACCAGGTTCGCCGCACGCCGCCGCGCTGCCAAGTACCCACAAAAAAGTGCGTGTTCCCGCCGTCGGGACGCCTCGTGGTGATCGTGGCGGCGCGTTAGGATCCGGTGTTCCCCACGGCGGGGAGCCGACGGAGGGGAGCCGGGTGAGCGAGACCGAGGCCACCACCGCGCCCCGCCCCCTGCTGCTGGCCGACGGCCGGCCGGCCGCGCGGGCGTGGACGCTGGACCCCGCGCTGCGCCATCTCAACCACGGTTCGTTCGGCGCCGTACCGCTGGCCGCCCAGGAGCGGCAGCGGGAGTTGCGCGCGCGGATGGAGAGCGCCCCGGTGGTGTGGTTCTCCGGGCTGCCGCGGCGGCTCGCGGCGGCCCGGACCGACCTCGCCGCCTTCCTCGGCGCGGACCCCGGCGACCTCGCCCTGGTGCCGAACGCGAGCGCCGGGGCGAGCGCCGTGTACGCCGGTCTGGAGCGCCGGGGCGGCGGGGAGATCGTCGTCACCGACCACGGCTACGGCGCCGTGACGATGGGCGCCGAGCGGCTGGCCCGCCGCTGGGGCGGCCGGGTGCGCACCGCCAGGGTGTCGCTGGACGCCGGTGAGCAGCAGGCGTACGAGGCGGTGATGGCCGAGGTGGGCGAGGCCACCGGGCTCGTCGTCGTCGACCAGATCACCTCGGCGACCGCCCGTCGGCTGCCGGTGGAGCGGATCGGCGCGCGGACGCGGCGGCTCGGGATCCCGCTGCTCGTGGACGGCGCGCACGCGCCCGGGCTGATCGCCGCCCCGCTCGACGGGGCGGCCTGTGACTTCTGGACGGGCAACCTGCACAAATGGGGCTGCGCGCCACGCGGCACCGCGGCCCTGGTGGCGCGCGGACCGCTGCGGGACGGGCTGCACCCGCTGATCGACTCGTGGGGCGCCGCCGATCCGTACCCCGAACGCTTCGACCAGCAGGGCACCCTCGACGCCACCGGCCCCCTGGCGGCCCCGGCCGCCCTCGACTTCGTCGACCGCGCCTGGGGCTGGCCCGCCGCCCGCCGGTACATGGACGAGCTGGCCGGTTACGGCGCGCGGATCGTGGGTGCCGCGCTCGCCGGGCTGACCGGTGCGGACGCGTCCGTCGACGTCGGCATGCCCGTGCCCGGCATGCGGCTGGTGCGGCTGCCCGACGGTCTCGGAACCAGCCGCCTCGCGGCCGACGCCCTGCGCGACCGGGCCCCCGCGGAGCTGGGTGTCGAGGCGGCGTTCACCAGCTTCGGCGGAGTCGGCTACCTGCGGCTGTCCGCGCACGTCTACAACACGGCCGAGGACTACGAGTACTTCGCCGAGAAGTGCGTCCCCGTCCTCGGCGAGTGGGCCCGCGCGGCACAGTGAGGGGCGCTGGTCACGCCCCTCGGCCGGCCTCCCGGGCCACGCGCTCCAGACGGTCCCGGTAGGCCGCCCACCAGGCCGGGTCGTCCGACGGCAGGCTGGTGCCGGTCGCGCTCTCCCCCACGGAGCCGTCCAGGAGCTCGCGGAGGATGTCGGCGTGGCCGGCGTGCCGGTGGGTGTCGGCGATCACGCGGACCACGGCGTGGTGCAGCGTCGGTCCGTCCCTGCCGTCCGGCCACCACGGCACCCTGCCGGTCGTGTCCAGCGGCAGCGCCTCGATCGTCGCGTCCGCGTGCGCCCACGCCCGGCGGTACAGGCCGGTGACGTCCTCGCGCGACTCCTCGGCGGTGGCCCACATGTCCCCGTTGGTCTCCGCCGCGTCCGCGAGCCAGGGCAGGGGCTCGCCGGACGGGCGGCCGAAGGTGTCGCCGAGGTAGCCCAGTTCCACGCCGGCCGCGTGCTTCACCAGGCCCAGGAGGTTGGTGCCGGTCGGTGTCATCGGGCGGCGGACGTCGTACTCGGAGAGGCCTTCGAGCTTCCACACCAGGGCGTCGCGGGCTTCCTGGAGATAGCGGCGGAGGTCGGACTTGGCGGTATCGGCTGCGGCGGTCATCGGATCAGTCTGCCGGGTCGGCCCGCCGTGTGCGGCCCGCCGGAACGGCGACCTCCGCGCACGAGGGTGTGCTCGGGCGTCTTGTCCTCCCCCCCCCGGGCGCACGGCGTGCGTCAGGAGGTGCGGGCGGCCGGCGACGCGGCCTCCCAGGGGAACCCGTCCGGGTCGGTGAAGGCGCCCTCGCCGCCACCGATCACCAGCCGGTGCGATCCGCCGCCCTCCTCGGGGACGCCGAGGTCCTTGGCGAGGGCACGGCGCCGGTACAGCGCCAGCTTGACGGGGCTCGACTCCCGGCCGGCGAACTCGACGTACGTACGGCCGAAGCTCTTCGCCACGGTGAGGCCCCGCGCGACGTAGAAACGCTTGCTCGCGGCCACGTCCGCGACGCCGAGCAGCAGCACGATCTCGTCGATCCGCCGGGTGACGGGACCGCGGTCCTTCTTCGCCGAGGTCGCGACCTTCCAGATCGTTCCGTCCGGGGCCTGTACGACGCCGCCGTACCCCCAGAGCGACTTCGCGGCCGGCTTCAGCGGTACGGCACCGGCGTCCACGGCGGTACCGATGAGGCTGTCGACGTCGCCCGGCCGGGCCACCGTGAGCCCCAGGGTGAATCCGCGGAACCCGCTGGTGGCCTCCTCCGAGGCCCGCAGGCGGATCTGCTCGTCCAGTCCGAAGGCGGCGGAGTGGAAACGGCGGACGGCCGCGGTGTCGGCCACGTCGAGGGTCACGCTCTCCATGAAGGTCATGCCCTTCACGCTAGGCGCGCCCCGCCCTCCGGGGCTTCTCGAATCCTGACCGGTCCCCTCCGGCCCCGGCCGAGCTCCCGCGGCCCGTGCGCGCCGCGCACCGCGCGGCTCTTGGGCCGCAGCCGTGACCGTCGGCGGGCCGGCTGCAGGCCCAGGCCCATCGCGTAGCCGACGACGCTGTCCTCGTGGCCGTGCCGGAAGCGTTTGACCATGCGCCGGACGGGCCAGACGACGGAGCCGTCGGGGAGGCGGAGCCTGAGGTCCACCTCGCTGTCCGGGTCCTCGGCGTCGGTCTCCCAGGTCCCGCCGGCACTGCGCCGGACCGTCTCCCCGAGGTAGGCGCCCAGGGCGAACAGGCGCGGCCCCAGGTCCGTCGCGAGGAGGCCGCCGGGCACCGCGATCCCGTGGTCGCTGTGCTCGGCCATGAAGCGCTCGACGTCCCGCAGGCTCAGGGGGGAGAAGTCCGCCCGGTACCCGGAGCTCTCGAGCGCGCGGGCGATCCAGGCGGCGCTGGTGCGGACGTCGTCCAGGAGGGTTCGTGCGTCGGCGGCGGTCGCAGTCATGTCCGGGATCCTCGCCGACGGCACTGACAACGGGCGGCTCAGCCCTTGACGGCCTCCGCGATCCGCAGGGCGGTCTCGGCGGGGGTGAGGTGGGTGGTGTCGACGACCTCGGCCTCGTCGTGCAGCCAGGTGCGGGCCGCCTCGGCGTAGGGCTCCAGGTACCTGAGGCGGAACGGGGAGTCGGGGCCGAGGACGGTGTCCCCCGCGATGCGTCCGCGGAGGGTTTCCTGGTCGGCGTGGAGGACGAAGTGGCGTACCGGAACGGCATGGTGGGCGAGGCCGGCGCTGATCTCGCGCCAGTACTCCTCGACCAGGACGGTCATGGGCATCACCAGGGTGCCGCCGGTGTAGTCGAGCACGCGGCGGGCGGTCTCGACCACGAGCGGCCGCCACGGCGGCCAGTGCTGGAAGTTGTCCGTCCCGGGCAGCCCCGGCGTGATGTCCATGAGCGTCTCGCCGACCTTCTCGGCGTCGAACACCCGTGAGTCCGGGAGCAGCCGCTGCACGAGCGAGGCGGTCGTCGTCTTGCCCGCGCCGTGGGTGCCGTTGATCCACACGATCATGGGTCCCACGCTAGCGCCGTGTCCGGTGCGGCTCCGGTGTTTTCCGGTGTGACCGAGCACGGTGGTCGTCACCGGTGCCGGAGACCGCCTTCGTCATGTGCCGGGGAACGCAGTGCAGGGCGGAGGTGCGTACGGGTACCGACGAGGGCGGCCGAGCGCCGGCTCACGCGGAGACGGTGACTCGGACGGCGTCCAGAGCGGCTCGGCCCGACGTGTCCACCAGGTCGGGGAGCAGGGTGATGCAGTGTTCCAGGCCGTCGGTCCAGCCGACGTACGTCGCGTAGTCCGCGACGTGGACGACGCTGCGCAGGCCCGCGGCAAGGGCGAGGGGGGTGATGTCGTCGGGGGGCGAGGGGGCCGTGGCCGGTGAGGAGAGCGGTGGCCAAGGCGGCGAAGGACGGGGCGTGGGCGGGGCCGGAGAGGCGGGCCGTTTCGGCCAGCTCTCCTATGAGCCAGCCGGTGTCGAAGGCCGCTGGGCCGTGGGAGAGGGTCTCGCCGGTGAGGAGGACCGCGTGGGCCGGGGCGGGGGACGGGATGATCAGGCCGACCGAGGGCTCGCCGTGCAGGAGTGTGCGCGGGTGCGCCGGGTCGGGGGCGCCCAGGACGTCGCACCGGGCGGAGGGTTCGCGGCGGCGGGCCGGGCCAAGGACGGCGGTCAGGCGGTGGTGGGCATGGTCGTCGGCCGAGCGCAGCCAGCGTGCCAGACGGGTGACGGGTGGGGGGACGGGGCCGGGTCGACGAGGACGGGTCCCTGGGCGTGGAGGGAGCGCAGGGCCCGGCCCGCGCTCGTCATGGCCGTCGTCCCCGTCACGCTCTGGTTGCTGCCCAGCGGCGCCGTCGTGTCCGAGCCTGCCAGGCCGCCCAGTCCGAGCCGGTCCAGCAGCACGGCCACGGCCGCCGACGAGCCGATCCCGGTGGCCGGAGCCGAAGCCCACGCCACGCTGTTCACCGTCATAACGGCGTTCCCCCATCGAAGTCATTCGGTCGGATGAACTCGCAGAGCGAGGAGGCCAGGGAGCAAGGAGGCCGTGGAGCACCGCGGTCGCAGGGCGACCGGCCCCACGGGCTCACCGGCCGCGCATGGTTCTGCGCGCCGTCACCCCCGCCCACCAGGCCGTCCCCGCACCGACGACCAGCGGCCACAGCAGACCCACGGCATCCGGCTCGCCCCCGCGCACCGGACCGTCCACGACGGCCAGGCAGCCCAGCGCCACCAGCGGTCCCCGTGCCTGCCACAGCAACGCCGCGAGCGGCCCCGTGTCGCCCAGCGGCGTCACCGAACCGATCATCAGATGCACCGGTACGACGCCCCGGTAGGCGCTCACCAGCGCGGCGCCGACCAGCGCGGGCACCAGCGCGGGCAGGACCAGTAGCCGGTCCGACCACAGGCCGGCCCCCGCAGCCGCCGCCGCGCCCAGGGCGAAAAGCACCAGCAACCCCGCCGCGGGCACCGCCCCGTGCCACAGCGCCAGCACCCGGGCGGGCCAGGGCAGATGCGCCGAGCGCCGGACGTCGTCCGTCTCCAGACGGGCCGGTTCCGCCAGCTGCGCCGCGGCCAGATATCCGGCCGGCAGCGCCATCAGCGGCACCGCGGCCGGTGTGCCGTCCAGGCACAGCAGTGCCACGGCCACGGCGGCCCAGATCGCTGCCCACGCCGGCCGCCCCGGTGCGCGCAGCAGCGCGGTCGCGTCCCGCCACGGGACGAGCAGCCACACCCGTCGTGGGAACGGCAGACGCACGGCGGAGCGCACGGTGCGCGAGCGAGTGGCTCGTACGGCCGCCCGTGCCTGCCGCAGATCCAGGGAGTACAGGGACGCCTGCACCCGCAGCGCGGTGCCCGCCTGGGTGCGCAGCACCCGGGCCGGGATCCGTGCTGCCGCGTCGGCTCCTGCCCGGCCCGCGGCGGCCAGCACCAGGGCCGACAGGGCGACCCCGACCCACCCGGCTGCTGCGGGGGCCCCGCCCGCCACCGCCACCAGCGGCAGCGCGGCCCAGCCCCACGGCCCCGACCAGGGCACGACCCGTTCCCCGGCCCATGAGCCGCCCGCCAGGGAGACAGCGGCGAGCAGCCAGAGGACCGCCACCACCGCCCACGCCGTCCGCCGGATCCAGGCCCTGCGTCGCAGCCCGGTGTCGCAGTGGAGCTGGACCAGGGTGGCCAGGGCGGTCCCGGCGAAGCCGGCCGTCGCGCCCGTCGTCGCTCCCCCGGCGGTCGCGGCCCACCAGGCGCCCGCCCCGAGGGCGTGCAGGAGGAACCCGGCCACCGCGCCGGCCGCGGTCGCGATCGCCGTGGTCGTCACCGACGCCACGACGAAGCGGGGCAGCAGCAGGGCGCGGCGCAGCACGGGCTGCGGCAGCAGCCACGACAGCGCTGCCCGCTCCAGCAGGACCGGCCCCTGCCACATGGCCCGTTCGGCCAGCACCAGCACCACGGTGGCCAGCACGGCGGGCAGGGTCGTCGGCAGCGCCGACAGCAGGCGCTCGGCCGCCGGCCCCCGCAGCCGGCCGTCCGCGCCGGCCTGCGCTGCGGCGACCAGCAGGGGGACGCCCCAGATGCCGAGAAGCAGCGCCGTGCAGTACAGCGTGTAGGCGATGCTCTTGCGTCGCTCCTCACGCCGCCCCGCCCGGAGCATCCGGAGCCGGGCCAGGACCGCGCCGGTGTGGTGGACGGCGTCCGCCTCGTCCGCGGTGCGCACCGGACGCGTCATCAGCTCAGCCACCGGACACACCCGCGACCAGCAGGCCTTCGCCGGACACGGTGTACTCGGCGTCGGCCACGGCGTCCGCCAGCTCCCGGTTGTGGGTGGCCAGGAGCACCGCCGTCCCCCGCTCCTTCGCGGACCGCAGCCGTCCGGCCAGCCGGGCCCGGGCGTCCACATCGAGTCGCTGCTCGGGCTCGTCGAGCAGGAGCAGCTCGGCGGGCCGGACGAAGGCCTGCGCCAGCGCCATCAACTGGCTCTGCCCGGAGGACAGCTGGTGTGGCAGCGCGTCGGCGCGCTCGGTCAGGTGGTGCTCGGCCAGCACCTCGTCCACCGCGTCCTCCGACCCGTCGCCCAGGCCGTGTGCCAGGGCGACGAGCATCAGGTGCTCACGGACGCTCAGGTCCGGATAGCCCACCCCGCTGTCCAGAACGGCGGCGACGGTGGCCCGTACGGTCCAGTCGTCCTCGGAGACGGCCGTGCCGCGCAGTGTGACGCTGCCCGACTCCGGGAGCTCCTGCCCGGCGGCGAGCCGCAGCAGAGTGGACTTCCCCGAGCCGTTCTCACCGAGCAGGACGACGCACTCACCCGCGCCGACGGCCAGGCTCACCCCGTTGAGGACGGCCCGGCCGCTGTACCCGTGCCGTACGTCCGCCAGTTCCAGCAGGGCGCTCATTACGCCGCGTCCGCCGCCTCGTAGACCGACACGTGACGCTGGCTGCCGGGGCCGTAGGGCTCCTTCGACCAGCCCGCGTACCGCTCGACGAGCCGCAGACCCGCGCACCGGGCCATGGCGTCGATCTCGGCGGGCCAGGCGTAGCGCAGCGCGGTGTGGGCGGTGCGGGTCGGGCCGTCGGCGAGCAGGGCGAAGACCAGGACGATGAGCTGCTGTGACTGGACCACATGGCTGCTCTCCAGCATCACCGTGCCCGGGCCGAGGAAGCGGGTCGTGGTCTTCTCGCCCTCCTGCCGGTGGTAGGGGGTGGGGTCGAAGGCCTCCAGGACCACCCGCCCGCCGGGGGCGAGATGCTCCCGCATCGCGCGCAGGCAGTCGATCTGCTTCTCCTGCTCGGGCAGTGAGAAGAACGTGTTGAGCGCCATCAGGACGACATCGTGCCGCCGGCCCGTGGTGGCCGTGAGGAAGTCGCCCTCGATGGCCTTCACGGCACTGGCGGAGTCCCGTACGGCGAGGTCGGCGAGCATACGGGCCGAGGAGTCGATGCCGTACACGTCCACCCCGCGACCGGTCAGCGGCACGGCGAGCCGCCCATTCCCCACGCCCAGCTCCAGCACGGACCCCCGGGCGGACAGAGCGTCGAGACGAACTCCACGGTCTCGGCCGTACCGGAGAGCGCGTCCGGGTACATCTGGTCGTAGATGTCCGCGAGAAGATCGTCGTAAGCGTTGGTCCCCATGGTGGGCGACGCTAGGTATGCCCCATCGAGCAGATCAAGAACAAATGATCGGCGTGACCGGAAAACGGTCCTCTTGAGGAGAGCGGAATTCCCCGCGTTCGAGCAGTTGTCCAGCGGTCTCGAAGAGCTGCGCGGGCTTTGCCCGAGGCCGAAAATTCTCCCCTGGCCTGCGGGCCCGTGACCGCACGTGGAGCGACACCGGCGCCGCCCCGGCGGGCGTCGGAAGCGGGCGTCGGAACACGTCGGCCAGGTCGTGGAACGATCGTCTGCCCCCGCACGGTCCGTTCCGCCGCAGCCCGGCCTCCTGCCGGGGCGTCATGAGGCGTGCGTCCACTCCCCCGCAGCCTCGGTCCGTTGCCTGACGAGGCGCCGGCCGGCTGCATTCTCCGCCTCGCGCACCGCCTTGGGAACGTCCCCCGGAACGGCCGCCGTTCGCACCGGACTGACCCGCAGGCGCCGGAGCGCCTTCTCCGTCTCCGGCAGCGGTTCCTGAAGATCCTCGGCCCTGCCGCCCCGGAGACCGCCCCGAGCGTCGGCCGGCTGGTGCCCGCCGTCGACTGCTTCACCGACCCGAGAGCCGTGCTCGGCCTCGTATTCCCGTCCCGGCCCTCGGCTCGGTCCTCCGCCGCGACCCCAGGGCCGGCGGAGAACCTTGACCGGGAAGCCGGGACGCGCCACGCCCGAGCGGCGGTCCTTCGGGACGGGCCCGGTGGGGAGTGCGGCTCCCGCCCTCCACCCCGTCCCCGGCGCGCGGCGTCATCGCCCGTGGGCCGATCCCCGAGAGCGGTGGCGGCGGAGCGCGCTCGGAGGGGTGTCGCCGACGCGAGCCTCGGTGACGGTCGTCCTGCTCGAGCGACAACCACCGTGCTCAGTTGTCCTGTCCCAGATAACTGTGGGCATGGTGGGGCTCTGACCTGCGGTGCTTACGGTCGAGTGGGACGAGCGGCCTCCTCCTGTCCCGCTCAACCGTAGGCATCCGCCTCTGGGGGTGCGTCAGCGCGCCGCGAGGTTTGCGAGCAGCTCGGCGGCGGGCTTCGGGTGGACGAGCCAGTGCAGGTGGCTCCCCTCGAGTGTCCGGACGTCGAAGGGGTTGTCGGGTGTGAGCGCGTCGGCTTCGCGGATCATGCGGTCCTGCACGGCGGGCGGAACGCTGGCGTCGGCGGCCAGGCGCACGTAGGTCTTGGGGATCCGGCCCCAGGTCGTGGCCTGTGCCCGGTCGGCGGACGTACCGGCGTCGAGGTTCTCATCGGGCTGGAAGGTGTTCAGGAAGGCCCGGAACTCGTCATCGGTGAGGTCGGCGGCGAACGCTCGCTTGAACGCGGCGAGCGCCGCCGGGTCGGCGGTACGGAAGTTGGTGCGGAGCAGACCGAGTTCGGCCGGGTTCCCGACGAGCGTGGCGGCGAAGGCTCCCGCGTCGACGTCCGCCATCTCCGGCTGGGCGTAGTAGTCGCTCACGTCCAGGTCGACGGGGCACCAGGCGGAGACGTAGACGATTCGGTCGATCAGCTCGGGCCGGGCGTTGGCGACGGCGGTGGCCGTGATGCCGCCCCTGCTGTGGGCGACGAGGATGGTGGGCCCGTTCTGCTTGGCCCGTTCGAGGACTTCGATCACGCGGGCGGCGTTGTCGGCGAGCGTGACTCCCTTGATACTCCCCGGTTCTGCGGCGAGTGCGTCGAGGATCTGGGGAGCCTGGTAGGCCGCGGGGAAGGTCGCCTCGAATCCGTGCCCGGGAAGGTCGACCGCGGCCGAGCGGTGCCCGAGTAAGGCGAGCTCGGCCTGCAGCGGCGCGAACGAGAACGAGTTTGCGAAGGCCCCGTGGACGAGGACGAATGTCGGCAGGTTCTGCATGCCTCAGCCTCCAACAGAACGATCTTCTGGGCAAGATCAGGGGTCCACGAGGGCTTCGACACGCCCGGCGGTGGTTTCGAGGGCGGTGCTGAGCCGTGTGCGGCCGGCGCCCCGCAGGGGCGCCCGCACCGGGCCCGCCTGTGCCGTGGCGCACTATTGCTAGCAGGTGCTTGCAATAGTTAGCGTGGTGGGGCAGTGTGGGGGCATGGCATCGCTCAACGTCGGCAATCTCGGTGAGTACCTGCGCGAGCAGCGGCGCAGCGCGCAGCTGTCGCTGCGGCAGCTCGCCGACGCCGCCGGGGTGTCCAATCCGTATCTCAGCCAGATCGAGCGCGGACTGCGCAAGCCGAGCGCGGAGGTGCTGCAGCAGGTCGCCAAGGCGCTGCGGATCTCCGCCGAGACGCTGTACGTCCGGGCCGGCATCCTCGACGCCGAGCGGGACCGGTCCGAGGTCGAGACGCGGGCCGCCGTGCTCGCCGATCCCACGCTGACCGGGCGTCAGAAGCAGGTGCTGCTCCAGATCTACGAGTCGTTCCGCAAGGAGAACGGGTTCGGGGGCGCCGAGGACGGTGAGGCGACGCCCGGGGACTCCGAGACCGTCGACGCCCCGGCGGACGGCACGACGGACGGCACGGCCGACGACAGCGACACCGGTCCGCGGCGGACGGCCGGCTGAGCCGGACCAGGGCACCGGCCGCCCGCCGCGGACCACATGAACCCTCAGCCGAAAACGAATCCGGGAGGACCATCACCATGGCCATCACCGACGACCTGCGCAAGACCCTCAGCGACCCGACCCCGCTCTACTTCGCCGCCGGCACCGCCGACCTCGCGCTGCAGCAGGCCAAGAAGGTGCCGGCCCTGGTGGAGCAGTTGCGCGCCGAGGCCCCGGCCCGTATCGAGGCCGTGCGCAACACCGACCCCAAGGCCGTCCAGGAGCGGGCGACCGTCCGGGTCCGGGAGACGCAGGAGACGCTCCAGACCAAGGTCGGCGAGCTCTTCGGCTCGCTCGACACCGACCTGAAGAAGATCGGTGAGAACGCCCAGGACCTCGCGCTGCGCGGGGTCGGCATCGCCGCCGAGTACGCCGTCAAGGCCCGGGAGGCCTACGAGAAGGTCGCCGAGCACGGCGAGCAGGCCGTGAGGACCTGGCGCGGCGACGCCGCCGAGAGCATCGAGGACATCGCCGTCGCCGTCGAGCCGGCGGCGGCCGAGCCGAAGCCCGCGGCCCGGCTGGAGCCGGTCGAGGCCGAGGACGACAGGCCCGCCGCCGACGACTCCGCCGCGGAGAAGAAGCCCGCCGCCGCCAAGAAGGCCCCGGTGCGCAAGGCCACGGCGAAGAAGACGACGCCGCCCGCGAAGTAGGCGGGACGGAACCGGACGGGCCGGGCACTCTCACGGTGCCCGGCCCGTTGTCCGGGTAGCCGGCCGGTGGATGCGGGTACGGTGACGGCGTAGAGGACGAGCCGAGTCGGGTGGTGGGCGTTGTGCTGATGCAGGGCTTCGCGGGGTTCATGTGGCTGCTGAGCATGGCCCTGATCGTGTTCAGCGGCTTCGCGCTGATCGACGCCGCCACGCGCCGTGAGGACGCCTACCGCGCGGCCGACAAGCAGACCAAGCCCTTCTGGCTGATCATCCTCGGCATCGCCTTCGTGGTGAACCTGATCTTCAACATCCTGTCGTTCCTGCCGATCATCGGGCTGATCGCGACCATCGTGTACATGGTCGACGTCCGCCCCGCGCTCCGCGGCCTCCCCGGCGGCGGGCGCGCCCGCAGGGGCTCCAGCAGCGACGGCCCCTACGGCCCGTACAACGGCGGCCGCTGAACGACGGAGGTCCCGGGCGGCGGAGGCCGCCGAACCGCGGCGGCCCCGGGCGGCGGACTCCCGCTCACACCGCCCGGTCCAGCAGCAGCACCGCCACGTCGTCCGTCAGCTCGCCGCCGTTGAGGTCCCGGACCTCGTTGACGGCGGTGCGCAGCAGCTCCTCCCCGCGCAGCCCCGCGGAGAGCTGGCGGCGGATCATCTCCACCATGCCGTCCTGGCCGAGCCGCTCCCCGGTGTCGCCGACCCGGCCCTCGATCAGGCCGTCGGTGTAGAGCATCAGGCTCCACTCGGCACCCAGCTCCACCTGCGTCCGCGGCCAGCGGGCGCCCGGCAGCAGGCCCAGCGCCGGGCCGTTGTTGTCGTACGGCAGCAGGCGCACGGGGTGACCCGGGCGGGCGAGCAGCGGCGACGGGTGGCCGGCCAGGCACAGGCCCGCCCGGCGGCCGTCCGGCGCGATGTCCACCGTGCACAGGGTCGCGAAGATCTCGTCGTCCGGCCGCTCGTGCTCCAGCACCTGCTGCAGCGTGCCAAGCAGCTGGTCCCCGCACAGCCCCGCCAGGGTCAGCGCGCGCCAGGCGATGCGCAGCTCCACACCGAGGGCGGCCTCGTCCGGGCCGTGGCCGCAGACATCGCCGATCATGGCGTGCACGGTGCCGTCCGGGGTGCGGACGACGTCGTAGAAGTCCCCGCCGAGCAGGGCCCGGGAGCGGCCGGGGCGGTAGCGGGCGGCGAACCGCAGCGGGGAGCCGTCCAGCAGCGGGGTGGGCAGCAGACCGCGCTCCAGCCGGCGGTTCTCCTGGGCGCGCACGCGGCCCTCGGCCAGCCGCCGCTCGGCGGAGTCGGACCGCTTGCGCTCCACCGCGTACCGGATCGCCCGGCTCAGCAGCCGGCCGTCCAGCTCGTCGCGGACGAGGTAGTCCTGGGCGCCCACCCGTACGGCCTCGGCGCCGCGCTCGGTGTCGTCGGCGCCGGTGAGCGCGAGGACGGCGTGCCGGGGCGCGAGCTCCAGGACGTGCTTGAGCACGGCGAGCTCGTCGTCACCGCCGCCCGCCCGGCCGGGCGCGGGCAGCGCGAGGTCCAGCAGGATGCAGTGGACGTCGTCGGTCAGTAGCCGCTCGGCCTCGGTGAGGTTGCGGGCGGCGCGGACGCGGATCGGCTTGCCGGACTGGTCGAGCAGTTCCGGCACGATCGGCGACCCGCCGGGGTCGTCCTCGATCAGCAACAGGGTGAGGTTGGTGTGGGCGGCCGTCTCGGCCCGGTCCGGCGTGGTGCCGGCCCGGTCCGTGGCGTTCTCGGAGGGGGCCGCCGCCCTGGCCTCCGAGGAGTCCTGGACAGGGCCGCCGTTCGGTGCGGCGGTCGGCGCCTGGCCACCTTCCGCGGCCGGGATCGCTCTCTGCCGCGGTACGGATGCGGGCATGGTTGCGGGTTCCTTCCCTCCCCCCGAGGGCACGGCGGGGGCTGCGGCCGTAGGCCTGTGCCCGGCTCCCACCTCTGTGTGCGAGCAGGGGATGCCCCTTCGAACGGGGACCATAGCGGCTGACGCCGCCGCAGCGGAATGGTGTGAACCACGCCGCTCCGCCCTCGGCCACCGTCATATGCCGCGTTTGCCACCGCATTTGGACAGCCCGCGGACACCAGGGGGATGACGAACGTCACGTCCGCAGGGGGTTTGACCGCAAGATCGACGTGCGCTGGGTCACGTGGTGCGTGTCACCGGGGTGTTGGGCGGTCGGCCCGGGGGGCGCGCACCGCTCAGTCCGCGTCCGCGTCCGGCCGTACCACCCCGAGGATCGGCATCGATCCGGCCCCCGCGAGCGTCACCGTCCGCCCCGGGCGCGGGGCGTGCACCATCATGCCGTCCCCGACGTACATCCCCACGTGGCTGGCGTCGCCGAAGTAGATGACGAGGTCACCGGGCCGCATGTCCTCGACGTCGACGCGCTTCAGCTGCTGCCACTGCGCCTGCGACGTACGCGGCATGCTCCGCCCGGCAGCCATCCAGGCCTGTGAGGTCAGTCCGGAGCAGTCGTACGTGTCCGGCCCCTCGGCCCCCCACTGGTACGGCTTCCCGATCTGCGCGGTGGCGTACGCGACGGCCTTCTCGCCCTGCTCCGTCGCCGCGCCCCTGATCCCGTCGAGGATGCCGGAGCCCAGCCAGGTGGCCTGCGCCTCGGCGGCGGCCTGCCGCTCCAGCCGGGCCAGGCGCTCCTTCTCCTCCTCCGCCAGCTCGGACTCGAGCTTCTCGGCCGCCTCGATCCGCTTCTCGATCCTCTTCTGCGCCGCGGCCTTGGCCTTGCGGCCCGACTCGAGCTTCTCCATCTGCGCTTCGGCGTCCTGCGCGTACTGCTCCAAGTCCTGCTGGGTGCGGGTCATCTCCCCGAGCAGGCCCCTGGTGGCGTGCTCGCCCTGGCGCACCCGGCCCGCGCCGTCGAGGAAGTCCTGCGGATCGTCGCTCAGCATCAGGTGGGCCTCGGGCGGAAGCCCGCCACCGCGGTACTGGGCGGCGGCCGCGGCGCCCGCGCGGGCCTCCAGCTCGTTCAGCTTCTCCCGGCCCTCGACGATCTTCTTCGCCAGCCGGACGATCTGGGCGGACTGCTGCCGGGCCTTCTCCTCGGCGGCGTTGTACTCGTCGGTGGCGACGGCCGCCGCGCGGTAGAGCTTGTCGAGCTTCTCGCGGACGGCCTCGAGGTCCTTGTCGGTGACCACGGTGACGCTCGCGCTCGTACCGGGGGACGGCGGGGGAGTGGGAGCCGCGAACGCCGTACCGGGCGACGCCAGTACGGTGACCGCGCAGACCACGGTCACAGCCGCCGTGAGCAACCCGCGCTTGCCCGTTCCCATGACCCCTACCCCCGCTTGATTAACCGTCGGTAACATCCCGTCACCCGGGGATGCTGCCACGCCGGCACGCGAAACGACAGGGGGAGTGCTTCCCGTCTCTCCCTTCCCGGCGTTCCCGGGCGCGGCGATCATCCCGTCAGTGTGACGAACGACTCACGGAGATCGTTCCTGCCACCCCGAGCCGGCACGAGAGGTTTACCGCCAGGGCGTCAGCGCCCGGGCGCCAACGCCTCCCACCGCACCGTCACTTCCCCCTGCCGCCACCGCCCCGGCCCGTCCGCCACCGGCCAGTCGGCCGTGAGGTCCCGCACCGCCCGGATCCAGCGCTGCCGCGCGCCGTACGAGGCGTAGGGCGCGGCGGCGGCCCAGGCGCGGTCGAAGTCGCGCAGGAAGGCGTGCACCGGTTCGCCCGGCACGTTGCGGTGGATGAGCGCCTTCGGCAGGCGTTCCGCCAGGTCGGAGGGGCGCTCCAGGGAGCCGAGGCGGGTCGCGAAGGTGACCGTGCGCGGTCCTTCGGGACCGAGGGCGACCCAGACGTGCCGACGCCCGATCTCGTCGCAGGTCCCCTCGACCAGCAGCCCGCCGCGCGAGCCCGTCGCCGGGTCGGCGGGGGCGAGCCGTGCGCACAGCCGCCGCCACACGGCGGCGACCTCGGCCTCGTCGTACTGGCGCAGCACGTTCGCCGCGCGGACCAGCACCGGCCGCCCGGGGACCGGGACCTCGAAGCCGCCGCGGAGGAAGGCCAGTCCCTCGCGCTCGTACGGCCGTGCCGCCGCGACCCGGGCCGGTTCGATCTCGACGCCCGCCACGCGCGCGCGGGGCGCCACGGCGCGCAGCCGGTGCAGCAGTTCGACCGCAGTCCAGGGGGCCGCGCCGTAGCCGAGGTCGACGGCGACGGGATCGGCGGCGCGGCGCAGTTCCGCGCCGTGCGTGGCCGTGATCCAGCGGTCCATGCGGCGCAGGCGGTTGGGGTTGGTCGTGCCGCGCGTCACCGTGCCCACGACGGGGGCCCTCCCGCTCGAGCCGGGCCGCGGGCGGGGGAGGGAGGGGGCGCGGACTGTCATGAGGACGAGTATGCGGGTACCCGGAAACGGCACCGGTACGGCTGACGCGGCCCGCTTTCGAACGGTTGAGCGACAACTGGTAATGATTCGGTAAAAACCCGAACCGGAGACGTCGTCCGGAAATGGGGACGCGGTTTTCGGACGTTGACGTCGCCGAGGGCCGCACACCCTTCGACAGCCATGCCCGCAGCGAGGAGGAACGCCACGTGAGCCAGTACATCGCGAGGCTCGGGCGGCGCTCCCCCGCCGTCCCCCCGCGGCTGCGGCTGCACCGCAGGCCCCGCCGCGTGGCGATGCTCTCCGTGCACACCTCCCCGCTCCACCAGCCGGGCACCGGCGACGCGGGCGGCATGAACGTCTACATCGTGGAGCTCGCGCAGCGCCTCGCCGAGATCAACATCGAGGTCGAGATCTTCACCCGCGCGACCACCGCGGCCCTCCCGCCCACCGTCGAACTCGCCCCCGGCGTCCTCGTCCGGCACGTCGACGCGGGCCCCTACGAGGGCCTCGCCAAGGAGGAGCTCCCGGCCCAGCTGTGCGCCTTCACCCACGGCGTGATGCAGGCCTGGGCCCACCACCGCCCCGGCCACTACGACCTGGTCCACTCCCACTACTGGCTCTCCGGCCACGTCGGCTGGCTCGCCGCCCAGCGCTGGGGCGTGCCCCTGGTGCACGCCATGCACACCATGGCCAAGGTCAAGAACGCCAACCTGGCCGACGGCGACACGCCCGAGCCCGCCGCCCGCGTCATCGGCGAGACCCAGATCGTCGCCGCCGCCGACCGGCTGATCGCCAACACCGCCGAGGAGGCCGGCGAACTCGTACGGCACTACGCCGCCGACCCCGGCAAGGTCGCCGTCGTCCACCCCGGCGTCAACCTGTCCCGCTTCCGCCCGGCCGACGGCCGCGCCGCCGCGCGAGCCCGCCTCGGCCTGCCGCAGGACGCCCTGATCCCCCTCTTCGCGGGCCGCATCCAGCCCCTCAAGGCACCCGACGTGCTCCTCCGCGCGGTGGCCGCCCTGCTCGGCGAGCGTCCCGAGCTGCGCTCCCGCATCTGCGTCCCCGTGGTCGGCGGTCCCAGCGGCAGCGGCCTCGCCAAGCCGGAGGGGCTGCAGAAGCTCGCCGCGCGGCTCGGCATCGCGGACGTCGTGCGGTTCCGCCCGCCCGTCGGGCAGGAGCAGCTCGCGGACTGGTTCCGCGCGGCGTCCGTGCTCGTCATGCCGTCCTACAGCGAGTCCTTCGGACTGGTCGCCATAGAGGCGCAGGCCGCCGGCACCCCGGTGCTCGCGGCGGCGGTCGGCGGCCTCCCGGTGGCCGTGCGGGACGGACACACCGGCTTCCTCGTCCAGGGCCACGACCCCGACGCCTACGCGCGCGTGCTGCGCGACTTCGCCGACCACCCGCACCTCGCCGACAGCATGGGCGCGGCCGCCGCCCGGCACGCCCGGGCCTTCGGCTGGGACACCTCCGCCGCGGCCACCGCCGACGTCTACACGGCCGCGACCCAGGCCCACCGCCGTCACGTACGCTCGCCCCATGGCTGACAAGGCGGCGGAGGCAACGCAGGTCATCGAGGGCGTCCTGAGGGACGCCGAGCTGGAGTGGGAGAGTCCCGCGCCCGGCAGTTACGTGGTGAAGCTCCCCGGCACCCGCAAGCTCTCCACGACCGTGTCCCTGATCGCCGGCCGGCACACGCTCTCCCTGAACGCCTTCGTCATCCGCCACCCCGACGAGAACGAGGCGGCCGTCCACCGCTGGCTCCTGGAGCGCAACCTCAAGCTCTTCGGCGTGAGTTACGCCGTCGACCCGCTCGGCGACGTCTACGTCACCGGCCGCCTCCCCCTGGCCGCCGTCACCGCGGAGGAACTCGACCGCCTCCTCGGCCAGGTCCTGGAAGCCGCCGACGGCAGCTTCAACACCCTCCTGGAACTCGGTTTCGCCTCGGCGATCCGCAAGGAGTACGAGTGGCGGGTGTCGCGCGGCGAGTCCACCCGCAACCTGGACGCGTTCACGCACCTGCTGCGGCGCCCCTCGGACGGGTGACGACCGCGCAGGTCACGGCAAGGGTGCCGAACGGACGTGCGGGTGCGGGCTGTTAACCTGCCGCGATCCGGACCCCGGTCTCAGGGGTCCCGTGCATGAAGAGGACGTGCATGCGCACAGGCAGATCCGCCCTCGTGACCGCGCTCACCGGAGCGCTCGCCCTCGGGGTGTGCACCGCGACGCCCGCACAGGCGGCCGACACCGGCGTCACGGTGTCGAACGTGGTCGTGAACAACGGCAAGCCCATCGTCGTGGGCGTCTCAGAGGAGAAGAACCCCAGCCTCAGCTTCCGCATGACCTGGCCCGCGGGCTACTCGTCCGGCGACGTCACCGCGTTCCCGTACCTGTACCACGACACCACGGCCGCCGAGGGCGCGGAGGACGGCATCCGCACGGGTTACGTCATCACCTACGACGACACCCCCAGCTCGGCGAACATGGAGGGCGAGCTCTACATCGACCCCCGCTGGACCCTGGACTCCACCAAGGACGCCACCACCTGGAAGATCGCGGCCAACATCCGCCTCTGGGTCCCCGGGAGCGAGACCAAGCTCAAGGCCGAGGAGAACCTGACCGGCCTCGGCACGGTCCAGGTCAAGCGCGCCGCGCGGGCCACCGTCAACGCCTCGCCGGAACCGGTCGTCAAGAACAGGACGCTCACCGTGACGGGCAAGCTGACCCGCGCCGACTGGGGCAGGGAGGCGTACGTCGGCTACGGCGGCAAGCTGGCCAAGCTCCAGTTCCGCAAGGCGGGCACCAGCACCTACACGACCGTCAAGACCGCGCGGGCGAACTCCACGGGCTCACTGAAGACCACGGTGACGGCCACCACCGACGGCTATTGGCGCTGGACGTTCGGCGAGACGTCCACGACGGGCGGGGCGACGGCGGCGGGCGACTATGTCGACGTGAAGTGACTCCCGCGGGACCGGTGGCCCGCCTCCGCGGGGGGCACCGGCCCTCCGCCGGGATCACCGGCCCTCCGCGGGGGTCACCGGCCCTCCGCCCGGTAACGGCCCGGCGTGACACCGACCAGCCTGCGGAAGTGCCGGGTGAGGTGCGCCTGGTCGTAGAAGCCGGTGGCGACGGCGACCTCGCTCGGTGACCGTCCCTCCAGGAGCAGCCGCCGGGCGCGGCCGACCCGGCGGGACATCAGGTACTGGTGCGGCGCGATGCCGTAGGCCCTGCTGAACGCCCGTACGAGGTGCGCGGGATGGGCGGACAGCGTCCCGCCGGCCTCCGCCAGGCCGACGCCCTCCACGACCCGCTCGTCGAGCAGCTCCCGCAGCCGCCGTGCGAGCACGGGGTCCCGCCGGGGCGGACCGAGGACCTCCCGGGACCGCAGGTGCTCCCGCAGCCGCTCCCCGACCAGCGCCAGCCTGCTCTCGGCCTCCAGCTCGTCCCCGGGCCGCACGAGCGCGGAGTGCACCTGCCCGACGCGCCGCCGCAGCAGGGGGTCGCGCAGATCGGGCCGGTCGACGGCGGCCCCGATGAGACCGTCGGGGAGATGACTGGCGTCGAGGTACAGCACCCGCTTGCGGAAGCCGCCGGGAGTGGCGGGGGCCCCGTTGTGGGGGACGTGCGGCGGCAGCAGGGACACGGTGTCGTGCGGGGTGCCGTGCTCGTGCCGGTCGAGGTCGTACCGTACGGCGCCGTCGTCGACGATGAGCAGCGTCCAGGCGTCGTGGACGTGCATCGGGTAGGCGTACTCCGTGAAGCGGGCGTGGAACACCTCGACGACGCCCGGAACACGGGGCCGCCAGGCGGAAACGGCCCGTTCGGGGCGCTCTGCGGCCATGCAAACAACGTACAAGACGCGGGCGGGACCCGATCGGCAGTCTCCGTGCATGAGCACTCGCTTCGACACGAAGATCGCCGTACTGCTGCGCGAGGACCTGGAGCCCTGGCAGCGCCTCAACGTCACCGCGTTCCTGGTCAGCGGCCTGGGCACACAGCTCCCCGAGCTGATCGGCGCACCCTACGAGGACGCGGACGACGTGCCGTACCTGCCGATGTTCCGGCAGCCGGTCCTGGTCTTCCAGGGCACGAAGGAAGTGCTGAAGGCGGCCCACGCGCGTGCCCTGACCCGTGCCCTGCCCCGCGCGGTCTTCACCTCCGACCTGTTCGCCACGGGCCACGACGAGGCCAACCGCGCGGCGGTCCGCGCCGTCGGCACGGCGGACCTGGACCTGGTGGGCCTGTCGGTCCACGGCCCGAGGAACGCGGTGGACAAGGTCCTCAAGGGTGCGCGGATGCACCCGTGAGACGCCGGCCAGGTGGTGGAACGGACAGGCGGGCGGGGTCCGGTCCACCGGCCGAGGGCGTACGGCAGCAGCGACGGCTTGTGCGGGGCCCGGCCCCCACCCCTGCTCCACTGCCTCGACTCCGCTGATCGTCATGAGGCATGAGGGCCGGGGGGACCGGGAGGACCGGGAGGACCCGCGGCTGGTAACGTCGCGCTCTTCGCCAGGCACCCTGTGCGGAGTCCCCGTGGCAGGCCGACATGTCCGATCCCCGTGACGTCGATCCGTACGCGATGTGGCGCCAGGCCCTCGCCGAAGCCGACCGCGTCTTCGCGTCGCCCCCCGCACTCGACCGCCCGGTGGACGGTTGCACGTACTGCACCCCGGAGTCGGATCTGGTCCTGCTCGGCGGCGACCCCGCCGCCGTACCGGACGACGTCCTCGGCCACTTCATGCGGGAGACCGTCGACCACTGGGACGAGGACCAGTACCCCGTCCTGTGGCGCCGCCTCATGCCGCGCGCCCTGCGCCACTGGGGCCCGGGAGGCGAGGAGGGCAACGACCCGGACCTGGAGATCGGCCACCTGGCCGTTTACGGTGCCGCCCTGACCGACTGGCCCGCGCCCGAACGCGCCGCGGTGGGGCGGGCGTTCCGCGCGCTGCTGGCCGTCGCCCTGACCGACGGCCGGCCCGCGGGAGACGTCACGGACCTGGTGGAGGGCATCGCCCACGCGACGGGCGACCTGCGGCCCTGGCTGGACCACCTCGCCGCCCTCGCCGGCCTCCTCGGCCCGGTGGCGGAAGCCGGCCTGGTCCGCCTCGCCTTCGCCTGGGCGACCGACCTGCTCTGGGAGGACTTCGACTTCACCTGGTGGTACGACGGCGACCCCGGGGTCGTCGCCGCCTGGCTCCCCACCCAGCGCCCCCGCGTCGCCGCCTTCGCCACCCGCCACCCGCGCTGCAAGACGGCGGCGGACACCCTGATCGCGATCGACCACCTCGACGCCGGCACGCACAGCCCGTGGTGGTACCCGTACGGCCTGGGCCAGCACCTGCGGCTGACCGCCGCCGGGCCGCGCTGAGCGTGCCCGCGCCTCAGTCCGGCAGCGGCCCGGAGGTCTGGCGCCAACCGCGGGGTGTCAAACCGTCACGACACGGTCAGGGCGGCCGCCAGCCATTCGATGAGGAGACGGTTGACGTCGTCGGGGCGTTCCTGCTGGACCCAGTGGCCGCAGCCGTCGAGCAGGTGCGAGGAGACCAGGCCCGGCAGCGTGACCGGGAACGCCTCGATCGCGTCGGCCATCCAGGTCGTGGAGGCGTCCAGGCGGCCGCCGACGAACAGGGACGGCTGGGTGATCGGGGCGCCGTCGAGGGCGGCGAGGTCCTCCCAGTCGCGGTCCATGTTCCGGTAGCGGTTGAGCGCGCCGGTCATCCCCGTCCGCTCGAACTCCCCGGCGTAGACGTCGAGATCCCGCTCGCTCAGCCAGCCGGGCAGCCGGCCCGCGGAGAACCGGTCGCGCATGGTCCCGCCCCTGCCGACGAAGTGCGGGTCGGGAGCGCCGGGCGCGGGCATGGTGTCGGCGGACAGCGTCGCGTAGAGGCCCGCGAGCCAGCCCCGTACATCGGGCTCGATCTCCGCCTCGGCGCGGCCCGGTTCCTGGTAGTACGAGACGTAGAACTCCTCGTCACCGCCCATCCCGGCGAAGACGTCACTGGGCCGGGGCCCGCCGCGCGGGGCGTAGGGGACGCTCAGCAGCGCCACCGCGCGGAACACCTCCGGCGCGAGCAGCGCGGAGTTCGCGGCGATGTTCGCGCCCCAGTCGTGCCCGACGACCACGGCCGACTCCTCGCCCAGGGCACGCACCACCGCGACGTTGTCCTCCACCAGGGCCGTCATCCGGTACGCGTCCGTCGCGGCCGGCTTGGAGGAACGCCCGTAGCCACGCACATCGACGGCGACCGCGCGGTACCCCGCCGCGGCGAGGGCCGGCAACTGGTGGCGCCAGGAGTACCAGGACTCCGGGAACCCGTGCACGAGCAGCACCAGCGGCCCGCTCCCCTGCTCCACGAGATGGATCCGCCCTCCCGGCGAGGGAACCAGCCGGTGTGTGGTCTCCGTGGCGTACTGCGACATGCGCCCTCCTCCGGGCCCGGTGGTCTTCTGTACCCCGATCATGCGGAAGGCCACCCCGAGGGCCCGAGCACGTTTGCCGATCCGGCAAAGCGGGGTCCGGCAGCGGTGGCGGACGGGCCGTGAGACCTCGGCGGCGGCGATGTCAGTGGGGTCCCCACAATGCGGTCATGAGCGAGCACTACGAGGTCGTCTTCTCCTGCTTCCTGCGCGACGACACCCCGGCCCCGGTACTGGCGGCCCTGCGCTGGCACATGGGCATGGACGACGACTGCCCGGACATCCTGGCCCCGGACGACCACCCCTACCCGCTGCTGCTCACGGGCGACCACAGCCGCCTCCCCGGCGGCGACACCGTGTCCTTGCGCCGTACGGTGCAGGAGTTCACGACATCGGGGGAGCGGTACGAGTGGGAGCTGTTCGCCCGCAAGGACTGGGTCGACGACCTGGTCCTCCACCTCGACGCGTTCCTGCATCTGATGGCCCCTCACATCGCGAGCGACGGTCACGGCGGCCACATCCGCCACGTGTACGAGACAGAGGTGAAGCCCTTCACCTTCCACGACGGCACGTACGACCCCGTCGAGATCCGGGAGATCGCCTGAGCCGGAACCGGAGCCGCCGTGAGGGGAGAGCGGTCGTTGCCGGCGCGCATAACCCTTGACGGTCCGTACGCGTCCAAGATCACAGTTCAAGCGTCCGTCCACAGGACGCTTCTCGGACCTCGGAGAATCATGCCCTCCTCGCGTACCGCCCTCGCAGCCGCTTCCGCACTCGTAGCGGCGCTCTGCACTCCGCTCCTCGCCGCCCCCACCGCGTCCGCGGCCCCCGCCGAGTACGCCGACGACTTCAACGGTGACGGCTACCGCGACTACGCGTACGGCGAGAGCGTCACCGACGCGGGCTCGGACGGCTCCGGAACGGTCGGCGTCATCTACGGCACGGCCACCGGACCGAACGGGCGCAAGCAGAACATCACGCAGAACAGCGCGGGCGTCCCCGGCGCCAACGAGTGGGACGACGGCTTCGGCAACGCGATGACGGCCGCCGACTTCAACCGCGACGGCTACCCGGACCTCGCCGTCGCCGCCCCCGGGGAGGACCTCGGCGGCCACGCCGACGCGGGCGCCGTCCACATCCTGCGCGGCAGCGCCTCGGGGCTCACCGGATCCAAGTCCCAGTTCTTCGACCGCGCCAGCTCGGGCGTGCCGGGGGACCTGGAAGCCGGCGAGTCCTTCGGCGAACGGCTCCGCCTGCGCGACTCCGACCGCGACGGCCACGCCGACCTCTTCACCGACTACCTCCGCCTGCGCGGCCACTCCGGAGGCATCACGGCCTCCGGCATCCAGCAGACGGTCTGGTCCGACTTCACGGAGTAGGAGCTGTCGTCACCGGGCACGCGCACACCCTCCGGGTGGGCCGGCACGAGACCGGCCCACCCGGACGGACCTTGCGGAACGCGGCCTCAAGCGGCCCGGGGTCGCGCCGCCCGCATGTCCGAGGCGGGATCGTGTGCGTCCTCGGGCACGAAGGTCTCGTCCTCCCCGAAGTCCGGGCTCAAGAAGGGGTTCGTGGCCGGAGGCGGCGATGCTGCGACGGAACGGCGGGGTCGCCCCTCCGGAGCGGAGAACAGCGAGGTCGGTTCGATGAGAGGTCTCTCTTTCGGTACAGGTCCCGTGACCGGGCACAGTGGTCCTACAGCTTGGTCGTCTTCGCGTACGGGCTGAGGATCCGCGCTTGCGTCGAACCGAAGCCCACGAGCGCCGCGATCCCGCCTTCGACGGCGATCACCCGGCCGAGGCCGTACACGTCGTGCGTGACCCGGCCGCCCACGGCGAGGTGCCGGGGAGACGGCATGACCGGGGCCTTGAAGGGGCTGGTGGGCAGACGCCGCTTCGGTGCGGCGGATCCCGTCACTGACCCCAGTATGCGCCCACCCCCTCCCGTCCGCTGTGTCCACCGTCTCCTCGCCCGCCCCGACGCCCCGGCGGGACGACCGACGTCCGGCACGGCAAGAAGCCCTCGCCCACGAGGAAACCGCAGGTCGGGGGCGGAAGGAGGCGGCTTGCTCCTTCTTGCTCCGAGTCTTGCCGGGGATCTTGAGGAGCTGGGTTCTCCCTGATCAAAAGTGGTGGGCTCGCGCGCCTGGTGATCGTCATCGGCCGCCGTCGAGCGTCCTGAGACGGCCCGGAGACGGCTCAGCCGGGCAGGCAGGTTGAGCCGCCTTGTCAGTGCGCGCGGCTAGGGTGCGCTCACCATCAGGCGTAACGCTCTGGGGAGGGGCTGTGGGAGCCAAGACGGGACTGTTGGTGTACGCGGACGGCGACGTGCCGGGATTGCTGCGGCGCGTGGGGGCGGCGGATCTTGACCGGACGGTCACCATGATGCGGCGGCTCTACCCGGGCCGGGAGATCAAGCAGTGCGAGAGCTCGAACCTCTGGGACGGCGTGTACCCGCCGAAGGGGACGGCGTACGCAGCGAGCTGGCCGGGCGTGGAGGTCATCGGCGATCAGGAAGTGATGATCGACGCCCCTTCCCGGCTTCCGGAACACCTCGTGGCGGCAAGCGCCGGCCGACGTCTCGTCCTGCACGCCATGCACAGCGTCGTCGACTGGCTGGCGTTCGCCGTGTGGGAGGACGGGCGCCTCGTCCGCTCCCTGAGCCTGTCGCCGGACAGCGGAATCATCGAGAACATCGGCGAACCGCTCCCCTTCGAGCTGCCCTACTGGGCCGGAGACCGCCCGGCGGACATCGTCCCCTGGCCCGGTGAGGAAGAAGAGCCGTACGCCCTCCCCTTCCACCCTCTGGAACTGGGCGACGACGCGCTGCGCGCGCTCTGCGGCTTCATCCGGGAGGGCCGTCCCGAGCCCGACGACGTCGACGCGGACGCCGTCGAGCTGTACGGATTCCACATGAGGGATCCACACGGGCCCGATCCCGCCGAGCAGGAAGCGGAGCTGCGCAGAGCCGTGGAAGCCATGGATCCGCCACGCTTCTACACACTGAGCCCTGACGGCTCACTGGTCGAACGCGACGGCCTTTAGTTCAGGGTCTCTTCGTCCCGAGGTGACTTGGCCAGGGGCTCCGGCACGTCGGACGGCATGGGTTTCGGGTTCGCGTCGAAGTCGTACTCCAGGACGTACGAGGCGGCGTCCAGCGTCATCTCGTTGACCTCGACGGGACGGCCCTGGTCCGTGAACGCGGTACGGCAGATGAGGATGACCGGCGTGCCCGTAGCCATGCTCAACTGCGTCGCCTCGTCCTTCGACGGCATGCGGGAGCGGATCTCCTCCCGGAAGTGCGCCGGCTCGTAACCGAGTTCGGCGAGCCTGGCGTACGTCCCACCAGGACCGGTGTCCTCCTGGGTGATGGCGGAGCCGGCGACCAGGGGCATGGGGAGGTAGCTGGTCGCGAGCAGGACCGGCTTGCCGTCCAGGACGAAGCGCCGGCGCCGTACGCACGTCACCTCTCCGTCGGCCAGGTTCAGGACCGTGCTGACGCGATCGGGCGCCGTCTCCTCGGACACAGAGACCTGGTCGACCTCAAGTACCCGGTTCTCGCTGTCCGCCGACCAGATGGAACGGCCGTTGCCCCACCGTGCGCCTCCGCCGACCGGACGCCGACGACGCGCACGGACGCGGGCTGCTCCTGGTCGACTCCATCGCCGCTTCCTGGCACTCCGGACCGAGCCGTTTCGGGGGAACGGTCGTCTCCTTCGTGCTGGCTGACGCCTGGCCCTCATGACGCGGAGGATCAGGTCTTCGACCTGGATCTCCGTCTGGACGGAGAGCTGGGAGCCCTCGACTCAGCCCCTCTCCGACATCCTTGGGCGATACGGCCCAGCCCACAAGCAAGCCCCCCACCGGCGGTGAAATCGCAGGCAGGGGGCTTACTGACGCGGGCGCTTACTTCTTCTTGCCCTGGTTCTTGACCGCCTCGATCGCCGCTGCGGCCGCCTCCGGGTCGAGGTACTTGCCGCCGGGGGTGACCGGCTTGAAGTCGGAGTCGAGCTCGTAGTAGAGCGGGATGCCCGTCGGGATGTTCAGGCCCGCGATGTCGGCGTCCGAGATGCCGTCGAGGTGCTTGACCAGGGCGCGCAGGCTGTTGCCGTGGGCGGCGACCAGGACCGTGCGGTTGGCCAGGAGGTCGGGGACGATCGAGTCGAACCAGTACGGGAGCATCCGGACGACGACGTCCTTCAGGCACTCCGTCTGCGGGCGCAGCTCCGGCGGGAGGGTCGCGTAGCGCGGGTCGGAGAACTGGGAGTACTCGGCGTCGTTGGAGAGCGCCGGCGGCGGGGTGTCGTAGGAGCGGCGCCACAGCATGAACTGCTCCTCGCCGAACTCCGCGAGAGTCTGCGCCTTGTCCTTGCCCTGCAGGGCGCCGTAGTGACGCTCGTTCAGGCGCCAGCTGCGGTTCACCGGGATCCACAGGCGGTCGGCGGCCTCCAGCGCGAGCTGCGCGGTGCGGATCGCGCGCTTCTGGAGGGAGGTGTGGAGCACGTCGGGCAGCAGGCCGGCGTCCTTGAGCAGCTCGCCGCCGCGCGTCGCCTCCTTCTCGCCCTTCGGGGTGAGGTTGACGTCCACCCAGCCGGTGAACAGGTTCTTCTCGTTCCACTCGCTCTCGCCGTGGCGGAGGAGGATCAGCTTGTACGGTGCGTCGGCCATGTGCCCGAGCGTAATCGACGTCCCGCACGGGCCGCGCGCCCTGCCCGCTTGGCGGACGGTTGACGGGATCTGTTAAACGAGTGGTCCCCGCAGAGCCCGCGTTTGTAAGTTGTGCCTGCTGTACCAGACGCTTACATCTTCTACGGGGGTCCCATGTCAGTCGCCGGACTGAGACGTGCCGCGCGTGAGTCCGTCTCGGGGCTTCCCCGGGAGTTCTGGTGGCTGTGGACCAGCACCCTCGTCAACCGGCTCGGTGGGTTCGTCGCCACCTTCATGGCGCTCTACCTGACGCTCGACCGGGGGTACTCCGCCTCCTACGCCGGGCTCGTCGCCGCGCTGCACGGGCTCGGCGGGGTGATCTCGTCGCTGGGTGCCGGGGTGATGACCGACCGGCTGGGGCGGCGGCCCACGCTGCTCGTGGCGCAGGTCTCCACGGCCGTGTCCGTGGCGGCTCTGGGGTTCGTGCGCGATCCGGTCGGCATCGCCGCCGTCGCCTTCCTCGTGGGCATGGCCTCCAACGCCTCCCGGCCGGCCGTGCAGGCGATGATGGCCGACATCGTGCGGCCGGAGGACCGTATCCGGGCCTTCTCGCTCAACTACTGGGCCATCAACCTGGGCTTCGCGATCTCCTCCGCGGCGGCCGGGTTCATCGCCGAGTACAGCTACCTCGCCGGGTTCCTGATCGAGGGCGGCATGACGCTGGTCTGCGCCATCCTCGTCTTCGTGAAGCTGCCCGAGTCCCGGCCGGGCGGCAAGGACGCCCCGGACGCCTCCCTGGAGAGCGGGTCCGTCTCCCTCCTGACCGTGCTGCGCGACGGGCGCTTCATGAGCGTCGTCGGGCTGTCCTTCCTCATCGCCCTCGTCTTCCAGCAGGGGTACCTGGGGCTGCCGGTCGCCATGGGGGAGGCCGGGTTCACGCCCGCGGACTACGGCCTGGCCATCGCCGTCAACGGCGTGCTGATCGTCGTCCTGCAGATCCCCGTCACCCGGTTCATCGAGCACCGGGACCCCGGGCGGCTGCTGGTGATCTCCTCGCTGCTCGCCGGATACGGCTTCGGGCTCACCGCCTTCGCCGGGTCGGTCGGCGTCTTCGCCCTCACCGTGTGCGTGTGGACGCTGGCCGAGATCGTCAACGCGCCGACCCAGACCGGGCTCGTCGTCCGCCTCTCCCCGGTGCACGGGCGCGGGCGCTACCAGGGCATGTACACCATGTCCTGGGCGGTTGCCGCCCTCGTCGCCCCGCTGATGTCCGGTTTCGTGATCGACCGCTGGGGCGCCGAGTGGCTGTGGGGGGCGTGCGCCGTCGTCGGGACGGTGGCCGGCCTCGGGTACGGGCTGCTGATGCGGCGGCTTCCGGAAGAGAAGCTTCTGGAGGAGAAACTTCCGGCGGAGGGGCTTCCGGAGAAGGAAGCGGTCGTGGTGGAGAAGGCCCCGGAGGTCAGTGCCTCCTGAGAGGCGCCGGCCTCCGCGAGCATGTGGACCTCCGCGAACCTCCGCGAACCTCCCGGTCAGACCGACAGCGTCACCGCGTGGATCTCGTCCGCCTTGTGGCCGGTGCGTTCGTGGACGCGCTGGACCGCATCGGCGGAAGGGGCCTCGGAGAGGCAGTAGATCGTGCCGGACTCCGGGTCCGCCCACGCCTGCCGGAAGTGGACACCCTCTTCCTGCTGTATCGCGAGGTCGGCCTCGTGGGCCTGCTGCAGCTTCTCCTCCGTGAGGCCCTCCACGCCGTGGTGGACGTCCATGAACTGGGTCATGGCCCGCACCTCCTTCCGACTTCCAGGTCGTGAGTCGTGAGTTGCGAGGCTGTCACCCACCTCCCATCCTGCGCGCCACCGCACCCACCGGCACGCCGAGGACCCCGGCGCCCGTCACGGGCGCCGGGGTCCTGGGTCGGTCGGCGGGCCGGGTGCGTACGGCGTCAGCCGCACTGGCAGGGGCTGCCCGACTGGCAGCCGCAGCCGCAGCCCGAGCCGCAGCCGCAGGCGGCGATCAGGGTGAGGTTCCTGATCTCGGCGGGCTGCTCGGTCTCGCGCTCCCGCGTGGGGTCGGGTGTCGTGCTGGGGGAATCGGCCATGGGTCCCTCCTCGGGGCTGGCACCTGTGCACACCTGCCCCCATTGCACGCCCGCTCCGCCGGGCGCATCAACGGCGCATCGAGGCTCGTACGCCCTCCGGCCGGGCCCCGTCGCGCGGGTACGCCCCCGATCAGGCCCCTTCCGCCCCCTTGACCGCCTGGATCTCCGGCTGCAGGTCCGCCTGGATCTCGTCCGCGTGCTCGCCGGTGACCAGGTACACCACCCGCTTGGCGACCGAGACCGCGTGGTCGGCGAAGCGCTCGTAGTAGCGGCCCAGCAGCGTGACGTCGACGGCCGTCTCGATGCCGTGCTTCCAGCGGTCGTCGATCAGGTGCTGGAAGAGGGTGCGGTGCAGCAGGTCCATCGCGTCGTCGTCCTGCTCCAGCTGGAGCGCCAGGTCGACGTCCTTGGTGATGATCACCTCGGCCGCCTTCGCCATCAGGCGCTGCGCGAGCTGGCCCATCTCCAGGATGGTGGCGTGCAGGTCCTGCGGGACCGCGCGCTCGGGGTAGCGCAGCCGGGCCAGCTTCGCCACGTGCTGGGCCAGGTCGCCCGAGCGCTCCAGGTCGGCCGACATCCGCAGCGAGGTGACGACTATGCGCAGGTCGGTCGCCACCGGCTGCTGGCGGGCCAGCAGGGCGATGGCCCGGGCCTCCAGGTCGTGCTGGAGCTCGTCGACCTTCTGGTCGGCCTCGATCACGCTCTCCGCCAGCTTCAGATCGGCGTCGAGGATGGCCGTCGTGGCGCGTCCGATCGCCGACCCGACCAGCCGGGCCATCTCCACCAGACCGTCGCCGATCGAATCCAGTTCCTCGTGGTACGCGTCCCGCATCAGGGTTCCTCTCGTGCGTCTCTGTCCGGGCTTCAGGGGCCTGGTCTCCTCCCCACGCTCCCACGTTCGGGCCCGTACGCGTCCGATTCCGTCACCCCAAATGAACCATCCCTGGCTCCAAGGTGAACTCTGGGCGACGAGTGTTCGAGCTCGGCCGCCGACGGCTGTGGGGACCGGCCGCACCATGCCTAACCTGGAAGCATGGACGTGAACGCGGCGGTCGCCGCAGTGGCAGCGATCGCCGGAGTGCTCACCGGCGTCATCGCCATGCTGGCGTTCCGCTTCAGTGAGCGCGAGCAGCGGCGCCCCACGCGCACCTCGCTGCACACGGACCCGGTGCTTCCGCCGGGGGTGGACACCGTCCTGTCCGTGCTGCGCTCGTCCGCCGTCGTCCTCGACGAGGCCGACGGCGTGGTCAAGGCCAGCTCCGCCGCGTACGCCCTCGGACTGGTGCGCGGCGGCAAGCTCGCCGTGGAGCCCATGCTGCAGATGGCCCGCGACACCCGGCGCGACGGCGAGATACGCCAGGTCGAGCTGGACCTGCCCCGCCGGGGGACCGGACGCGGCGAGGCCCTCGCGGTGTCCGCGCGGGTCGCGCCGCTCGGCTCCCGGCTCGTCCTGCTGCTCGTCGAGGACCTCACCGAGGCCCGCCGCATCGAGGCGGTGCGACGCGACTTCGTCGCCAACGTCAGCCACGAGCTGAAGACCCCCGTCGGGGCGCTCTCGCTGCTCTCCGAGGCCGTGATGGACGCCTCCGACGACCCCGAGGCGGTGGAACGGTTCGCCGGGCGGATGCAGATCGAGGCGACCCGGCTGACCAACCTGGTGCAGGAGCTCATCGACCTCTCCCGGGTGCAGAACGACGACCCGCTGGAGGACGCCGAACCCATCCGCGTCGACGAACTGGTCGCCGAGGCCATCGACCGCTGCCGGCACCAGGCGGGCACCAAGGAGATCACCATGGCCGCGGGCGGCACCGCCGACCTGCACGTGTGGGGCAACCGCGGCCAGCTCGCCGCCGCGCTCGGCAACCTCGTCGAGAACGCGGTCAACTACTCACCCGCCCGCACCCGCGTGGGCATCGCGGCCCGTACGGTCGCCCAGCCCGGCGGGGACCTGATCGAGATAGCGGTGACCGACCAGGGCATCGGCATCTCCGACAAGGACAAGGAGCGCATCTTCGAGCGCTTCTACCGTGTCGACCCGGCCCGCTCCCGTGCCACCGGCGGTACGGGGCTCGGCCTCGCGATCGTGAAACACGTGGCAGCCTCGCACGGCGGGGAGGTCACGGTGTGGAGCGCCGAGGGCCAGGGATCCACCTTCACCCTGCGGCTGCCGGAGGCCGGCGCGGCCCGCAACCGCGCCCATCAGATGTCCCACCGGGACGACACCGAGGACCTCGACAACGAGGCCGGACGGCCGTCCCACCCATCCCCCCACTCTTCCGATCCATCCGCGTACGAAACGCTTCCCTCCCCGGAGGTCCTTCCGTGACCCGAGTGCTCGTCGTCGAGGACGAGGAGTCCTTCTCCGACGCCCTGTCGTACATGCTCCGCAAGGAGGGCTTCGAGGTCGCCGTCGCGACCACCGGGCCCGACGGACTCGACGAGTTCGAGCGCAACGGCGCCGACCTCGTACTGCTCGACCTGATGCTGCCCGGGCTGCCGGGCACCGAGGTGTGCCGCCAGTTGCGCGGCCGTTCCAACGTCCCGGTCATCATGGTGACCGCCAAGGACAGCGAGATCGACAAGGTTGTCGGCCTGGAAATAGGGGCCGACGACTACGTCACCAAGCCGTTCTCCTCGCGGGAGCTGGTGGCGCGCATCCGCGCGGTGCTGCGCCGGCGCGGTGAGCCGGAGGAGGTCGCTCCGGCGGCCCTGGAGGCCGGGCCGGTGCGGATGGACGTCGACCGGCACGTGGTGACCGTGGGCGGCACCAAGGTCGACCTGCCGCTGAAGGAGTTCGACCTGCTGGAGATGCTGCTGCGGAACGCGGGGCGGGTGCTGACGCGGATGCAGCTCATCGACCGGGTGTGGGGTGCCGACTACGTCGGTGACACCAAGACGCTCGACGTGCACGTCAAGCGGCTGCGGGCGAAGATCGAGCCGGATCCGGGGGCGCCGCGGTACCTGGTGACGGTGCGGGGGCTGGGGTACAAGTTCGAGCCGTAAGCCCGTGGTGCGGGGGGCGGGTGCGGGGGCTGGACGGGGGTGTTGCGCAGCCCGGCGTTTGCGGGGTGCCGCCGCGCCCACCCGTGCCGCCCTGGGGGCACCTCCCAGGCCTGTGAGGCACTGGGGGAGGCACGACTGCCCGCGGTGACGCAGTGAAGGGCGGGACCCCTGTTCGGGGTCCCGCCCTTCAGCGTGTAGTGCGAGTGATCAGTGGCCGGCCTGTGCGCTTGCGGAGGCCGCGTCGGTCGGGGTGTCCGACGGGGCGTCGGTCTCCGTCGACTCGCCGTTCTCACCGTTCTCGGTGTTCTCGGTGTCCTCCGGGGCGCCGGTGGCCTCGTCCGTGGTGCCGTCGGCCGGTTCGCCGGAGGACTCCGCGGAGGGGTCCGTCGACGGTTCCGTCGAGGCGCCCGGCGCGGGGGCGGCCTCGGTCGGGCCCCACTCCTCGAAGAAGTGCTCGGCGGGGAAGACGATCGCGCGCAGGCTCACGTCACCGGTCTTGCTGAAGGTGAAGGTGATCTTCTGGGCGTTGCCGTCCCGGACGGCCTCACGGCTGCTGGGCAGGACGGCGGCCGCGTTGCCCTCGCCGCCGAGGATCAGCGAGCCGCCGGCCGGGACGGTGAGGCTGCCGCCCTCGGCGGGGGTCAGCTCGGCGGTCTTGCCGGTGCCGGGGACGGTGACCGACTCCAGCGTCTGGTCGGTGCGGCCCTCGTTGAACAGCGTGGCGGAGACGACCGCCGGGCCCGTCGACTCCAGGTCGGGCTGGGTGATGACCGTGGCGTTCTGGACCTTGATGTCGCCGACGGTCGTCGACGCGTTGTCCGGCTGGATCTCCAGGGTCTGGGCGTTGTGGCCGGCCGCGCACGCGGAGAGCGAGGCGATCGAGAACGCGATGGCGGCGGCGGCGAGAGCGCCGCGTCGAAGGCTGCTGCTCACGGCGGCGGCAACTCCTTGACTCGAGCGTTTGGCGACCGGGTGAAGCCGCCCTAAGTGTCTGTCAGCGGCCTCAGGTTACCGAGCCGTTCCCGCGCGGCCGCACCCGACCCTCCCGAGACGTCCCGCGTCGGCCCGGGAAGGAGTGCCCGGAACCCCGGTCACCGCCTCACCGGCAGTCGGGAACGGGCGTACTCCGTGCCTCGAGGCGCAAGTGACTCACCAGTCACTTGGGTCACTTTCACGTCGCACTCCCGTGCCATTCCCATAGTGATCGCGCATTTCTCGCGAAGGAATGAGCAGAGGGCTCCGAAATTGATCACCGGCCGCTCATCCTCACACCGGGTGATCAATTCCGGATTCGACCGGAACCCGGCTCCACGCACCGAACGGAGTAGCGGAAGTCGAGCACTTGGAACCGGACATATGGGGACGTTCGGCCGCTCGTGCGGGGCTCCGGATGTGTGTAACGTACGCGTTTCGCTTGCGCCGAAGAGCCGCTCCGACCTGCGAATACCTGCTTCCGCTAGACGTCCGCAGCACGTTCCTGTCGCTGTTGTCAAGCCCCGAGAATGGCCCTGACCTGCGAAAACGCCATTCAGAAGACGCCGTATCCGTGTTACCCTGGATAGCCACGGAAGGGGTACCTGTCACATGACGTTCAAGGTTGGCGACACCGTGGTCTATCCCCATCACGGGGCCGCGCTGATCGAGGCTATCGAAACTCGCCAGATCAAAGGCGTGGACAAGACCTACTTGGTGCTGAAGGTCGCCCAGGGTGACCTGACGGTACGTGTGCCAGCGGACAATGCGGAGTTCGTCGGCGTACGTGATGTGGTCGGTCAGGACGGGCTGGACCGGGTCTTCGAGGTGCTGCGCGCTCCGTATGCCGAGGAGCCCACGAACTGGTCCCGTCGTTACAAGGCAAATCTGGAGAAGCTCGCCTCGGGCGATGTCATCAAGGTCGCGGAAGTCGTGCGTGACCTGTGGCGTCGTGAGCGCGAGCGCGGACTCTCCGCCGGTGAGAAGCGCATGCTCGCCAAGGCGCGCCAGATCCTGGTCAGCGAGCTCGCTCTCGCGGAGAACACCAACGAGGACAAGGCCGAAGCCCTGCTCGACGAGGTTCTCGCCTCCTGAGATCCCTGAGTCGCGGCTCGCCGTCGCAGCGAGCGGCACGCTCTCAGCGCTCAGTACATCGAAATGCCGCGGTGCCCGATGACGTCATGGATGTCGCCGGGCGCTGCGGCATGTCCGCCCCCGGACGCCTTCCCGCGTTGCGCTTGCGCTACACCGGGGAATGTGTCATGACTCACGTCCCCACCCCTGGCGTGCCGGGCCCGGGCGGTCGGCTCGACCAGAATCACGGAAGGGGCTGGTCAAGGCGGAACGCCCGGCACTCCCCCCGCTCCGGGAGCAAGGGGTACGCCCAGGCCATACCCACCCGGGCCGAGCACACAAACCTGACAGGAACCGATGTCTGACGATCCGCTCCCCCCGCCCTCGCCGAACCCCGCACCCGGCCGCCCGACCAGCCGTGCGGCCGCCCGTACGGCGGCCGTG
Organism: Streptomyces sp. NPDC044984; assembly: GCF_040646935.1. NCBI lineage: Bacteria > Bacillati > Actinomycetota > Actinomycetes > Kitasatosporales > Streptomycetaceae > Streptomyces > Streptomyces sp. NPDC044984. Next base: position 54,256 of record NZ_JBEZBE010000021.1, on the reverse strand, counting down.
ATCCCGGCCGCCGGCCGTGGCGTACGCCTCGGTCCGGGCGCCCCCAAGGCCCTGCGCGCGCTGGGCGGCACGCCCATGCTCGTCCACGCCGTCCGCGCGATGGCCGACTCCCGCGCCGTCTCCCTGGTGGTCGTCGTGGCCCCGCCCGACGGCGCCCCCGAGGTCAGGTCGCTGCTCGACGCGCACGCGCTGCCCGACCGCACCGACTTCGTCGTGGTCCCCGGCGGCGACAGCCGCCAGGAGTCCGTGAAGCGCGGTCTGGACGCGCTGCCGCCCGGCTACGACATCGTCCTGGTGCACGACGCGGCCCGCCCGCTCGTCCCCGTGGACACCGTCGACTCCGTCATCGAGGCCGTCCGCGACGGAGCGCCGGCCGTCGTGCCCGCGCTGCCGCTCGCCGACACCGTCAAGCAGGTCGAGCCCGCCGCCCCGGGCGAACCGGAACCCGTGGTCGCCACCCCGGACCGGTCGCTGCTGCGGGCCGTGCAGACCCCGCAGGGCTTCGACCGGGACACCCTCGTGCGCGCGCACGAGACGGTGCGGGACGACGTCACCGACGACGCGAGCATGGTCGAACAGCTCGGCCTCACCGTCGTCACCGTCCCCGGGCACGAGGAGGCCTTCAAGGTCACCCGCCCCCTCGACCTGGTCCTCGCCGAGGCGGTCCTGGCCCGCAGGAGGCTCAACGATGGCTTCTGAACGGCCGTACCCGCTGCCCCAGGTCGGCATCGGCACCGACATCCACGCCTTCGAGGACGGCCGCGAACTGTGGTGCGCAGGCCTGAAGTGGGAGGGCGAGGGCCCCGGCCTGGCCGGCCACTCCGACGCGGACGTCGTCGCCCACGCCGCCTGCAACGCCCTCTTCTCCGCCGCCGGCCTCGGCGACCTGGGGCAGCACTTCGGCACCGGCCGCCCCGAGTGGTCCGGCGCGTCCGGCGTGACCCTGCTGACCGAGGCCGCGCGCATCGTCCGGGAGGCCGGCTTCCGCATCGGCAACATCGCCGTACAGGTGGTCGGCCCCCGCCCGAAGATCGGCAGGCGCAGGGCGGAGGCGCAGAAGCTCCTCTCGGAAGCGGCCGGCGCACCGGTCTCGGTCTCCGGCGCCACCACCGACGGGCTGGGGTTCCTGGGAAGGGACGAGGGCCTCATGGCGGTGGCGACGGCGCTCGTCGTGCACGAGGGATGACGGGGCCCACCTGACAGGGGCGCGGGGCCGTGCCGAGGTGCGGCTCCGCCGCGCGGACGCGACAGCCCCCACCGGGCCCGCGCGTGACATGCGCCCTCGAAACCGCCGGAGGCGCACCGCACCTTCCCGCGCCTACTACCCTGGTCTCGTGACTATTCGCCTGTACGACACCAGCGCCCGGCAGATCCGTGACTTCACCCCGCTCCAGCCGGGTTGCGTCTCGATCTACCTGTGTGGTGCCACCGTGCAGGCGGCACCCCACATCGGGCACATCCGCTCGGGCCTGAACTTCGACATCATGCGCCGCTGGTTCGAGTACCGCGGCCTGTCGGTGACGTTCGTCCGCAACGTCACCGACATCGACGACAAGATCATCGCCAAGTCCGCCGAGCAGGGCCGCCCCTGGTGGTCCATCGGCTACGACAACGAGCGCGCCTTCACCGACGGCTACCGGGCCCTCGGCTGCCTGCCGCCGACCTACGAGCCGCGCGCCACCGGCCACATCACCGAGATGGTCGAGATGATGCGCGGCCTCATCGAGCGCGGGCACGCCTACGAGGCCGACGGCAACGTGTACTTCGCCGTCGCCTCGTTCCCCGAGTACCTGAAGCTGTCCAACCAGGAGCTCGACAACCTGCTCCAGCCGTCCGGCGAGGGCGAGACCGGCAAGCGGGACCCGCGCGACTTCGCGATGTGGAAGGCGGCCAAGCCCGGCGAGCCGAGCTGGGAGACGCCGTGGGGCCGCGGGCGCCCCGGCTGGCACCTGGAGTGCTCGGCGATGGCGCACAAGTACCTCGGCAGTGCCTTCGACGTCCACGGCGGCGGCCTCGACCTGATCTTCCCGCACCACGAGAACGAGATCGCCCAGGCCAAGGCCTACGGCGACGAGTTCGCCCGGTACTGGGTGCACAACGCCTGGGTCACCATGAGCGGCGAGAAGATGTCGAAGTCGCTCGGCAACAGCGTCCTGGTCTCCGAGATGGTCAAGCGCTGGCGGCCCATCGTGCTGCGCTACTACCTCGGCACCCCGCACTACCGGTCGATGATCGAGTACAGCGAGGAGGCCCTGCGCGAGGCCGAGTCCGCGTTCGCGCGGATCGAGGGCTTCGTGCAGCGCGTGGTGGAGAAGGCCGGGGGCGTCGTCGAACCCGCCGCCGAGGTGCCGCCCGCGTTCGCCGAGGCGATGGACGACGACCTGGGCGTCCCGCAGGCGCTCGCCGTCGTGCACACCACCGTCCGGCAGGGCAACAGCGCGCTGGCCGCCGACGACAAGGAGGAGGCGGTCGCCCGACTCGCCGAGGTCCGCGCCATGCTCGGCGTGCTCGGCCTCGACCCGCTCGACCCGCACTGGGCCGGCGAGACCGGCCGCGGCGAGGACCTCCACGGCGTGGTCGACACCCTGGTCCGCATGGTCCTCGACCAGCGCGAGGCCGCCCGCGCCCGCAAGGACTGGCCCACCGCGGACGCCATCCGCGACCAGCTGGGCCAGTCCGGCCTGGTGATCGAGGACAGTCCGCAGGGGCCGCGCTGGAGCCTCGGCCCGCGCTGAGGAGCCGGGCCCCGACCGGCGCTGACCTCGGCATCCGAAGATCGACTGTGCCGTCCGGGCCTCCGGGCGGCACACTTCATAGGCACACGTCACAGACGTACGCACCAGGTACGCACACAAGCAGCACCACCCACGACCTCACGGAGACGGATACCTCATGGCCGCGAACAACCGCCGCATGTCCGGCAAGAAGGGCGCGCAGGTCGGCAGTGGCGGCCAGCGGCGCCGGGGCCTGGAAGGCAAGGGGCCCACGCCGCCCGCCGAGATGCGCAAGGGGCACGCCAAGCAGCGCGCCGCCCAGGCGAAGGCCCGCCGCGCCCAGGGCGCCCGCCCGCAGCAGCGGCGCGGCGGGGGCCGCTCGGCCTCCGAACTCGTCGTCGGCCGCAACCCGGTCGTCGAGGCGCTGCGCGAGGGCGTGCCCGCCTCCACGCTGTACGTCCAGCAGTTCATCGACAACGACGAGCGGGTGCGCGAGGCGCTCCAGCTCGCGGCCGAGCGCGGCGGCATCAACCTCATGGAGGCGCCGCGTCCCGAGCTCGACCGCATGACCAACGGCCTGAACCACCAGGGCCTGGTGCTCCAGGTCCCGCCGTACGAGTACGCGCACCCCGAGGACCTCGTCGCGAACGCCCACGACGAGGGTGAGGACCCGCTGATCGTCGCCCTCGACGGGGTCACCGACCCGCGCAACCTCGGCGCGGTCGTCCGGTCCGTCTCCGCGTTCGGCGGCCACGGCGTCGTCGTGCCCGAGCGGCGCGCCGCCGGCATGACCGCCGGTGCCTGGAAGACGTCCGCCGGTACGGCCGCCCGTACGCCCGTCGCCCGCGCCACCAACCTGACGCGCGCCCTGGAGGCGTACAAGAAGGCCGGCATCGCGGTCGTCGGCCTGGCCGCCGACGGGGAGGCCGAGCTCGGCGACCTCGAGGCGCTGGACGGACCGGTCGTCATCGTCGTGGGCAGCGAGGGCAAGGGGCTCTCCCGGCTGGTCGGCGAGACCTGCGACTTCCGGGTACGGATCCCGATGCCGGGCGGCGCGGAGTCGCTCAACGCCGGTGTCGCGGCGGGCATCGTGCTGTACGAGGCGGCACGCCGACGCGGCTGAACGGACGTTCGACGGGGTCGCCCGTGCGGGGCGTTCCGGGTGGTCCGGGCAGGCTTGACGCGGTCCGGACACTTCCGGCGGGTCGAGGCAGTGTCCTAACGCCGTGTCACTCGGTTAGATGCGCGTGGACACCAGAACACCCCGCACACCCACGGGGGACCGTTCGTCGGGACTCGACGACGCTCCCGCGCTGAGCATGGTGAAGGTGCCGAGCGATCCGGCCCAGGTCATCGTCAATCACGCCAGCTTCCGCGTGCAGCTGGGCGCCTCGGCGCGGCGTGCCCCCTTGCCGCGGATCGCACGGCACGCGAGTGCCGCCGAGGAGACCGCCCGCATCCCCGTCGTCACCACCGTGGGCACGCCGGGCCAGGCGCCCGCCCGCCGCCGGCCCGTCGTCTGGAGCGGCCGGTCCGCGCCCGACGACACCGGCGCCCACCGGCTGCTCCAGGCCGTACGGCACGAAGGCGTCCACCACGCCGACGAGCCGCTCGTCGACGCCGGGGGCACCCAGGTCATCCCGCGCACCGGCACCGGGTACGACTACGCCGACGACCCGGCCACCCAGCCCATCGAAACCCCGTTCGTCGGCGCCCAGCGCCGCCCGGCCGACGGGCCCCTGCTGCCCCCGATGCGCACGGTCGGCAGCGCCTACGACGAACCCGCGTACGGCGGACCCGTCTACGACGAACCCGCGTACGACGAACCCGCCTACGACGAGCCCGCGTACGGCGACGAGTCCGAGGTCACCGGCCGGCGCGCCAGGCGGCACGGCGACGACGCGGCCCGGCACGCCTACTACCCCGGACGCCGGATGAACCTCGGCGTCGTCCTGCTCCCGCTGCGCGTCTTCCTCGGCGGCATCTCCGTCTACGCCGGGATGAGCAAGCTGTGCGACCCCCTCTACTTCGAGGGCGGCAAGCGCGGCTCCATGGTCAAGTGGCTGCACACCCTGCACCCCTGGGAAGTCGCCGAGCCGCTGCGCCAGTTCGCCCTCGAGCACCCCATCGGCTCCGGCCTCGCCATCGCCTTCGCACAGATCGTCGTCGGCGTCCTGACCGCCCTCGGCTGCTGGCAGCGCCTGGCCGCCGTCGCCGGGGCGGCCCTCTCGGCGGCCCTGCTGGTCACCGTCAGCTGGAAGAGCGTCCCCGCCTACGAGACGCCCGACATCATCTACCTCGCCGCCTGGTCGCCGCTGATCATCGCGGGCGCCCCCGTCTACTCCGTCGACGGCCGCCTCGCGGGCGGGGCCTGGCGCCGGCTCGGCCCCCGCGCCGACATCTGGGACCTGCGGCGGTACGTGCTGCGCCGGGGCGCCCTGATCACCTTCGTGGTCTGCGGGTTCAGCATGCTCGTCGGGTCACTGCTCGGCGGTGCCGTGCGGGACGCCGACCGCGTGGTCGTCCCCGGACCCGGCGAGGCCCCGCGCAACGAGCTCCCCGGCTCCCCGCTGCCGGAGGAGTCCGACGACCGCCGGAAGGAGAAGCGGACCCCGCCCGCCTCCACCTCGCCCACCCGGGACGCCACCTCGGACGCGGCGAGCCCGTCCGCCGGCACCACGACCCCCGGCGCGACCCAGGGCGCCGACGCGGCCACCGGCGAGCCCAGCCAGACCCAGGGCAGCGCCGGTCAGGCCCCGCCCCAGCAGTCCTCCCCGGAGGGCCAGGCGCCCAGCACCAGCTCCGGCCCGACCTCGGGCGGCGCCGGCGCCTCCGGCGGAAGCGGCACACCGAGCGGCGGCAGCGGCGGCTCCTCCGGGAAACCCGGGCTCGTGGGCGGCCTCCTGGGGTAGGGGCGGCCACCCGCGTACGGCAGTGGGGTCCCGCACGTCGTCCGTGCGGGACCCCTTCGCCGTGGGACGGCGCCTACGGCCGGACGGCCGTCCGGCCGGCCGTCACGCCCCGCTCGCCCGGCCGCGCTGGCGCAGCGCGATCCGGTTGCCGTCCGGATCCACGGCCTCGATGCGCACCCCGAACGGGTAGTCCTCCGGATCGGGCTGGTCGAACGGCACACCGCGGTCGCGCCACACCGCGAAGTCCTTCCTCAGGTCGTCCGACTCGAGGAAGACCGAAGCGAGCGCCCTGCCCGGCTCTCCTCCGGCCGGCTGCCCCGCGGCCGCCGCGTGCGGCCACAGGAGGAACTCCAGGGCACTGCCCGGGACGCCCACCGTGAGGAAGCGCCCTTCGGGGCCCGGGTGATCGGTGCGCTTCTCCAGGCCGAGCTGGTCCGTGTAGAACCTCAGAGACCGGTCCTGGTCGGTCACGTTGATCGTCACGTACATGACGTCGGTCAGCATCGTGCGGTCCTCTCCCTCCACCCGTACGGCGCGGCGGTGTCGCCACGTCACGTCACTGACGGACGGCGACCGGACGATGTGACGGATGGACGGAGAGAATTCAGCGGCCCTGGGACGCCAGCTCCCTGGCCGCCTCCGTCAGGTCCTTCGCGGTGTCGATCGCGCGCCAGTAGGAGCCCTGGGGGATCGGGAAACCGGCCAGGCGGCGCTCACGCGCCAGATGCGGGAACGTGGTGCGCTCGTGGTCGCCGCGCTCCGGGAGCAGACCGGCGAACTCGGGGGAGAAGACGTACACGCCCGCGTTGATCTCGAAGGTCGACGGCGGGGCCTCGATGAAGTCGGTGATGTGCCCGAACCCGTCCGTGCGCACCGCGCCCCACGGGATGCGGGGGCGGGCCAGGGCGAGGGTCGCGACGGCGTCCCGCTCGGTGTGGAAGTCGGCCATGTCGCGCAGCGAGAAACGGGTCCAGATGTCGCCGTTGGTGGCGTACCAGGGCCGGTCCGGGCGCGGGAGGCGGGCGGCGGCGTACTTCAGGCCGCCGCCGCGGCCGAGGGGTTCCGTCTCGACGACGGTGGTGACGGAGAGGGGCAGGTCGGCGGTGTCCAGCCACTTCTGCAGGACCTCGGCGAGGTGGCCGCAGGAGACCACCACGTCCGTCACGCCCTCCTCGGCGAGCCAGGAGAGCTGGTGGCCGATGATCGGGGTTCCCGTGCCGGGGATCTCGACCATCGGCTTGGGGCGGTCGTCGGTGTACGGACGAAGCCGGGATCCCTGGCCTCCGGCCAGGACTACGGCTTGTACGGGGCGGGCGACGGCACGCGGATCGGTCATGCCCGCACTTTACGCGGCGCTTGCGAGGCGCCCGGCGGTGGTGTGGCCGGTGCCTTACGGGGCGCCCCGGCGATGTCGTGGACCGGGGGTTTGTCGCGCGGCCCGGCGTTTGCGGGGTGCCTCCCTCACTCTCGGCTTCTCCCTCACTCTCGGCTTCTCCCTCACTCTCGGCTTCGCTCGAGCGGGAGGGACCCCCATGAGCGGGAGGGACCCCCATCGCCCACCCTTCCCCCCTCGGCTGCGCTCGGGCGGGGGACCCCCATCGCCCTGGGGGCACCTCCCAGGCCTTCAAGGCACTGGGGGAGGCACGACTGCCCGCGGGAACGGCAGGAACGGCAGGAGTGGCGGGAATGGCGGGAATGGCGGGAGCGGGGTCAGTGGGTGGCTGTGGTGACGCCTGAGGCGAAGGAGGTGTCGCAGACCGGGCGGGCGTAGGACTGGGCCTTGGTGGGGCCGTAGACGCGGACCGCCGCCTTGCCGAGGGCGCGGGCGATGGACGCGCAGTGCTTCGCCAGCGACGGGCGGTCGTTCACGGCCTGCTGGAGGTGGGTGAGCGCCACGCCCGGGTCCTCCTCCTGCAGTTCGATCAGCAGCCTGTCCCGCAACACGTGCTGCGGCGCCCGGGCGTCGGCACGGGAGGACGCGTCGGAGGCGGCCGTGAGCACGGGGCTCGAGGAGGTCCCCGACCAGTTGACCCGAGCGACCGCGAGGGTCCCGGAGAACACCAGGACGACGGGCAGGACGAAGGCGAGGGAACGGCCGATCCGGCGGGCGGGGCCCCGGCCGCGACGCGTCTGACGGTTAGTGGAGTGCTTCACGCGAGCGAGGGTAGCGCCAGGTAGCGACAAGAAAACATTCCGTCACCGTTACGGGGGACGCGGAACTCGATACTCCGGGTGGCGTGTTGACGTACAAGGATCGAAATGACCGGTATGCCGGGGTATTTGTCGACAACGCGAAGGGCCCCGCAGCTCGCTGCGGGGCCCTTCGGTGAAACGGCGTCAGTCGGACAGGCGCGCACCGGTCGACGTCGAGAACACGTGGGTCTCGCCCGCGCGCGGCACGACGTGCAGCACGCTGCCCTTCTCCGGGACGTCACGGCCGCCGACGCGGACGACGATGTCCTTGGACTCGCCACCGACCTGCGCGGTGCCGTAGACGTACGCGTCGGAGCCCAGCTCCTCGACGACGTTGACGGTGACGGCGACACCCTGGTCGGAGTCGGCGCCGGCCACGTCGAAGTGCTCGGGGCGGACGCCCACGGTGACGGTCTTGTCGCTGGTCGCGGAGAGCGCGTCACGCTGCACCGGCACCACCGAGTTGCCGAACTTCACACCGCCGTCGGCGATCGGGACCTCGACCAGGTTCATGGCCGGGGAGCCGATGAAGCCGGCGACGAACAGGTTCGCGGGCTTGTCGTACATGTTGCGCGGGGTGTCGACCTGCTGGAGCAGACCGTCCTTGAGGACCGCGACGCGGTCACCCATGGTGAGGGCCTCGACCTGGTCGTGGGTGACGTAGACGGTGGTGATGCCCAGGCGGCGCTGCAGCGACGCGATCTGCGTACGCGTCGACACACGGAGCTTGGCGTCCAGGTTGGACAGCGGCTCGTCCATGAGGAACACCTGCGGCTCACGCACGATCGCGCGGCCCATCGCGACACGCTGGCGCTGACCACCGGAGAGCGCCTTCGGCTTGCGGTCGAGGTACTCGGTGAGGTCGAGGATCTTCGCGGCCTCCTCGACCTTCTGCCGGATCTCCGCCTTGTTGACGCCGGCGATCTTGAGCGCGAAGCCCATGTTGTCGGCGACCGTCATGTGCGGGTAGAGCGCGTAGTTCTGGAACACCATGGCGATGTCCCGGTCCTTCGGCGGCAGGTGCGTGACGTCGCGGTCACCGATGCGGATGGCACCGCCGTTGACGTCCTCGAGCCCCGCGAGCATGCGGAGCGAGGTGGACTTGCCGCAACCGGACGGACCGACCAGGACGAGGAACTCGCCGTCCGCGATCTCGATGTCGAGGGCGTCGACGGCGGGCTTGGTGGAGCCGGGGTAGACCCGGGTCGCCTTGTCGAACGTGACAGTGGCCATGGTGAATGGTCCCCTTCTACCGGCAGGAACGTGCCGGACGATCCGAGTAGGAAGGTGATGCCACGACGGGTGTTCCGTTGTGGTGTGGTCCACGCGAGTGAACTGGCACAGGACGGTACCCGGCGTTCACCTGGTTGTCAGTAGTTCCAGGGCCGTGAATTTCGCGGAAACTTTCGATCACGGGGGTGACTGTTACGTTTCGTACGTGATCACCGTGCGCTCGCGTAGCGGTCCGCCAGCACCTCCACCGCCGTCGCGACCGCCTCCCGCAGCCCCGCCGGGCCGAGCACCTCCGCCTCGACGCCGAGCCGCAGCAGGTCGCCGGTCGCGACCGCTTCCGACTCGACGGCCAGCTCCACCTCCACCCAGCCCCGCCCGTCCGCCGGCCCCGCGTCCGCGAGCGCCCGCGCCCCCGCCGCCCCGAACTGCATCGGCAGCAGCTTCTGCCCGCGCGGCGAGAGCCGCACCCGGGCCGTGCCCTGCCGCATCGCCGCCTCCATCCGCCGGGACGACTCCGTCCAGTACGCGGCCAGGTCGAAGCCCGCGGGCCGGGTGAACTCCTCGCCCGTCTCCGCCACCGCCCGGAACCGCGACACCCGGTAGGTGCGCACCGCGTCGTCCGCCAGCGCCACCAGGTACCAGATGCCGCCCTTCAGCACGAGCCCCAGCGGACGCACCTCCCGGTGCACCTCGCCGCGCCAGCGCCGGTAGTGGGTCCGGAGCACCCTGCGCTCCCACACGGCCCGCGCGATCGGCTCCAGGTGCGGCACGGGGTCGGCGTCCCGGAACCAGGCCGGCGCGTCCAGGTGGAATCGCTCGCGCACCCGCCGCGCCTGGTCCGCCAGTTCGCCCGGCAGGGAGGCCTCCACCTTCAGCTGGGCGCTCGCCAGTACGGCACCCAGCCCCAGGTCCCTGGCCGGTCCCGGCAGTCCCGCGAGGACCAGTGAACCGGCCTCCGCGTCCGTCAGCCCGGTGAGCCGCGTGCGGTAGCCCTCCAGCAGGCGGTAGCCGCCCTCCGGCCCGCGTTCGGCACGCACCGGCACCCCGGAGGCGCCGAGCGCCTCGATGTCCCGGTACACGGTGCGCACCGACACCTCCAGCTCGGCCGCCAGTTCGGGGGCGGTCATCCGGCCGCGGTTCTGCAGCAGCAGGAGCAGGGAGAGGAGCCGGTCGGCGCGCATGGGAGCCATTGTCCCGCCGTACCTGACAGAGGATGTCAGGTACGGCCGGAAGGGTGGGGGCACACCGTCGTCCACCCGGAAGGGAACGCCCATGCCCACCACCGAGATCACCGGTCACTTCACCTTCGCCGACTGGAAGGAGAGCCCCGTCACCGAGGAGGGCGGCCTCCCCCGCCTCGCGCACGCCACGGTCACCAACGCCTTCTCGGGCGGCATCGAGGCCGAGGCCACGACCTGCGACTACGCGATCACCTACCTGACCGGCGGAACGGGCGCCTTCACGGGCATGGAGCTCGTCGGCGGCCGGGTCGACGGCCGGGCCGGCACCTTCGTCCTGGAGGAGCGCGGCCGCTTCGAGCCCGACGGCACCGTCCACTGCGTCCTCGAGGTCGTCGAGGGCTCGGGCACCGGGGAGCTGACGGGGCTGCGCGGCACGGGCGGGTTCACCTACCGGCACGGGGAGACGGAGGTGGCGTACACCTTCGCGTACGACTTGGGGTGAACGGGCGGGACCTCGTCCCACAAGTGCGTGGCCCGGCGAAACCGGCTCTGTGTACAGTGGACCAGCCTTCGCGCGCGCCGCGCGGCGCCTCCTTAGCTCAGCTGGCCAGAGCAACGCACTTGTAATGCGTAGGTCGTCGGTTCGAATCCGACAGGGGGCTCAGTGAAACCCCAGGTCAGGACTGCTCTGACCTGGGGTTTTTCATGCCGTACGACCGCGCAGGCGGCGCGCGATCTCCAGGTCCGCCTCGTCCAGCGGGCGGCCGTCCTCGATCTCCCAGAGGCAGTTCTGCAGCAGCCTGCCGTACGTCCACGCGCGCGCCCGCGCGCGATCCAGACCGAGGACGTCGGTCATGGCGTCGAAGCGCCAGATGACGTCGTCGGGGTCGAAGTTGTTGGCGAGGGCGGGCCAGAGGTCGAAGCCGGGGTCGCCGGCCAGGGGCTTGGGGTCGATGGCGAGCCAGGGGGCGCGGTCGGCGGCGAGGACGTTCTCGTCGTGCAGGTCCCAGTGGAGGAGGCGGTCGCCGGGTTCGTCGGTGACCTCGCGCACGGCTGCCGCCCAGTCGGCGACGAGGCGGCGGGCCGCCGGGTCCGGGATGTGCTCCAGGGCCCGGGGGGTCCGCTCCAGCATGGACCGGGCGATGTCGCCGAGCCGGCGCATGCCCTCGGGTGCCGGGGTGGTGTGGAGGTGGGCGAGGAGGCGGGCGATCACCAGGACGCCCTCGTGGACGTCCTCCTGGTGCGAGAGCATCCTGGTGGCGTCGAGGCGTTCCAGGAGCATGGTGCCGGTGGGCGCGTCGTGGTCGAGCAGGCGGACCGCGCCGTCGCCGTTCCACAGGCGCAGGGCGACGGGTTCGCCGTCGGTCTCGTGGTCGCGGATCTGGAGCTTCAGTACCGCGGGTGCGCCGTCCGCGCGGTCGACGGGGAGGACCAGGGCGCTCACGCCGTGCATGGGCGCGCCGGTGACGCGCAGGTTCCAGCGGTGCAGGAAGGTGGCGGTGAGGTCGGGCAGGGCGGCGATGAAGGCGCGGCCGGCCTCCTTGTTGAACTTCTCCTGGGCGGCGGCGAGTTCTGCGGGAACGTCGATCACCTCTCGCACAGTAGTGGCACCCGCTATGGCTCCAGGACGACTTTTCCGGTCGTGGCCCTGTTCTCCAGGGCCCGGTGGGCGGCGGCGGCCTCGGCGAGCGGGAAGCGGTGCACGGCGGGGGTGAGCCTGCCCTCGGAGGCCTCGGTGAGGGCGCGCAGTTCGAGGGTGCGGACGGGATCGGGGCCGCCTGCCCTGCGCATCATCTCGGGGCCGAGGACGTTGATCGAGAGGCCCTCGACGAGGTACGGGCTGTCGCTGGTGATGCCCTGGGAGGACCAGCCGAAGACGACGTGGCGGCCGTCGGGGGCGAGGAGGTCGACCGCCGCGCGGGCGGTGTCGCCGCCCACGCCGTCGTAGACGAGGGTGACCTTGCCGCGGTGGGCGTCGAGTCGTCCGGGCCAGTGGGGGTCCGTGTAGTCGACGGCGAGGTCGGCGCCGTTGGCGGTCACCCGGGCGGTCTTCGCGGGGCCGCCGGCCAGGCCGATGACGGTGGCGCCGGCGTTCTTGGCGTACTGCACGAGGAGGGTGCCGATGCCGCCTGCCGCGGCCGGGACGAGGACCACGTCCCCGGGGCCGGGTTCGGCGAACTGCACGATTCCCATCACCGTACGGCCCGTGCCGATCATGGCGACGGCCTCGGCGAAGTCGAGGCGTTCGGGGATCTCGTGGAGCCGGCCGGCGTCGGTGACGGCCAGTTCCGCGTAGCCGCCGGGGACGAAGCCGAGGTGGGCGACGACGCGGCGGCCGAGCAGGTCCTCCGGGGTGCCTTCGCCGAGCGCGTCGACCACTCCGGCGACCTCGCGGCCGGGGACGGTCGGCAGGGCGGCCGGGCCGGGACCGGGGCCCCGCACGCCTTCGCGCAGGGCCGTGTCGAGGAGGTGGACGCCGGCCGCGCGGACGGCGATGCGGACCTGTCCCGGGCCCGGTCGTGGGTCCTCGACCTCTTCGTGGGTGAGGTTCTCGGCCGGGCCGAAGGCGTGCAGGCGGATGGCGTGCATGTGGGGTCCCCCAGGGGTCGGGTCGTGCGCCGTTGCGGCTCCCACTCTTCGGCCTCAAGCGTGCTTGAGGTCAAGCGTGTTCCGGCCGAGGGCGAGGGAGACGGCCGTCAGGGCGCTGTTGAAGGAGACCTCGGAGAGCACGCCGGGGGCGGCGACCTGGTCGCCGGCGAGGTAGACGCCGTCGCCGCGGTCGACGGCGGGGCGGTCGCGCCAGCTGGTGCCGGGCAGGTCGACGGCGCCGGTGCGGCCGTTCGCCACCGTGTCCCGCCGCCAGGTGACCCGTTGCCGCCAGCCCTGGAAGGCGAGGTCGAGCAGTTCCTCCGCGCGGGCGGTGCCGTCCGCCTTGGTCTCGTGCGGGCCGATGGGGATCTGGCCCTGGATCAGCTGTTCGCCGGCGGGGGCGAGGGTGCGGTCCTGGGCGGTGAACCGCTCCAGCCAGCCGGGCGCGTCGAGGTCGGACACGGCGAACGCGTCACCGCGCCGGGTGCGTACGGCGAGGTCGACCAGGACGGTGCGGCCGCTCGGCCAGGTCAGCGAGGGGTCGCCGAGGAGGCGGCGGGCGGAGTCGAGCGAGGTGGCGACGACGACCGGGGTGTCGGTGGGCAGGGTGTGGACGCGGGAGAGGGTCTCCATCCGTACGCCCAGGTTCCACGCGTGGGCGGCCATCCGGTCGATGAGCCCGCCCCAGCCGCCGCGCGGGTAGTGGGCCTCCGGGGGCAGTTTGGTGGCGCGGCGCAGGCGTTCCTGCACGAACGCGGCGGACAGGGAGCCCGGGTCGTGGTGGAACAGGGCGACCGCGGCGTAGTGGGCGGCGGCCCGTGCGCCCTCCTCGCCGGCGATGTCGGTGGCCCAGGTGAGGAAGTCGGTGTCGACGGGGGCCTGGGGGATGCCGCGGCGCAGGAGTTTCAGCAGGGCGAAGGGCGGGGTGCGGCGCAGGGTGCCCCGGTGGCGGAGCCGCAGCCGGGCGGCCTCCAGGGGCGGGAGCGGGGCGAGCGGGCCGATGAGGCCGCGCTGTCGGAGCCAGGTCCAGTGCGGGCCGCCGTTGTAGAGGGCGTGTGGTCCCTCGTTCGTCCGGTAGGGGCCTTCGGCGGTGCGGGCCCGGCCGCCCAGGGTGTGGTGGGCTTCGTGGACGGTGACCTTGGCGCCCGCTTCGGCGGCGGTGATGGCCGCGGTGAGTCCGGCGAAGCCGCCGCCGACGACGGTGATGGGGTGCATGGCTGGGGGTCTCCCTCGGTCGGGTCGCCTTCCGGCTTTGCGTAGAGGACGGAGCGAGGGCGCGGGAATGTGACATGCGCCGGGTTCCGGCAGGTCGGACGGGTTGTCAGTGGTGGGGTGCAGCATGGGGGGCATGGCGAGGAGAGCGGTGGGCGGTACGAGGGTGAGGGCGGCGCTCCGCCCCGAGCTGCGGTTGCCCGCGTTGGAGCGGTACGAGGGGGGTGGGCTGGAGCCGGACGGGGACTACGACGGGCTGGAGTTCCGGGAGGCGGACCTTGCCGGGCAGGACGGCGGCGGGGCGCGTTTCATGGACTGCGCGCTGACGGGGTGCGCGCTGGACGGGACGCGGCTGTCCCGGGCGCGGGTGCTGGACTCGGTGCTCGCCGGTGTCCGGGGCGTGGGCACCGACCTCGCGGGGGCGACCCTGCGCGACGTCGAGCTGACCGACGCGCGTCTCGGGGGGACGCAGTTGCACGGGGCGGCGCTGGAGCGGGTGCTGGTCCGGGGCGGGAAGATCGACTTTCTGAACCTGCGTTCGGCCCGGCTCAAGGACGTCGTCTTCGAGGGGTGCGTGCTGGTCGAGCCGGACTTCGGCGGTGCGCGGCTGGAGCGCGTGGAGTTCGTGGACTGCGCGCTGAAGGGCGTGGACCTCTCGGGGGCCGTGCTGAAGGACGTGGACCTGCGGGGGGTCGCGTCGCTGGAGATCGCGCGGGGGGTGGACCGGCTGTCGGGGGCGGTGATCGGCACGGCCCAGCTGCTGGACCTGGCGCCGGTGCTGGCGGGGGAGCTGGGGATCAGGGTGGAGGGGTGAGGAGTGATGAGGGGCTCATTCCCCGTACCAGCCCCACGCGCCCGCTCCTTCGGACGGGTCGAAGGACTGGTGCAGTGCGATGAGGGCGTTGACGAGACGGGGATCGACGTCGGGGGTCAGCAGCCGGTAGTCCTCGGCCACCGCGCGGAAGACGAGGTGCGCCCGGCGTGAGCCGTCCCGCCAGATGATCCGCCGGGGCGGACGGATCCCGCCGTCGCCCTCGCCCAGGAGGGTCGTGATCAGCCACACCAGACGGACGGGCAGTCCCACCGGCCACCACAACGCCCACCACACCAGACGGCCCGCGTACCCCCGGAGAGCGGGTCCGGCGACCGGTTCCACGGTCCAGCGTCTACGGCCGGGCCGGACGGCCCGTCGGCGCCGCAGGGTGATCCGTCCGATCGGTGCGCCGGCCGGGTCGAGGACGTGGTAGACGGCGGGGCGTCCGCTCAGTCGCGAGCCCAGGGGCTGCTCGGTGATCACTCGGGCGACCGGGGTCCGGTCCTCGGCGAGGAGGTGGAATGCGCGTATCGAGTGGAGTCGGTCGGGGGTGGGGCTGTCGACGTCGCGCGAGAGCCGGACGGCCGGGCCGAGGACGTCCGGTGCTCCGTCACGGACGACGGCCGGCGGGAACACCCTGTGGTCCATCGCGTAGGTCGCACGTCCCTGCGCCACTGGTCTCCCTCTCCGTTGCGGTGCCGCTCCGGGGCGATGCTCTCACCGTGGTGATCGGGGGCCGTCAGGGGATCCTCGGGAAGCGGGCCTGGAGGGTCCAGACGGCCGGGTTCTCGGCGAGGTCCTCGTGGAGGTCGGTCAGGTCCGCGAGGAGGTCGTGGAGGAAGTCGCGGGCCTCGCGGCGGAGTTCGGCGTGGGAGAAGGTCAGCGGGGGTTCGGAGGCGGGCAGCCATTCCGCCTCGATGTCCACCCAGCCGAAGCGGCGTTCGAAGAGCAGGCGGTCGGTGGACTCGGTGAAGTCCAGTTCCGCGTGCTGGGGGCGGGAGGCGCGGGAGCCGGCCGGGTCCCGGTCGACGAGTTCCACGATGTCGCACAGCGCCCACGCGAAGTCGAGCACCGGCACCCATCCCCAGGCCGTGGACAGCTCGCGGTCCGACGTCGTGTCGGCGAGGTAGACGTCGCCGCAGAACAGGTCGTGCCGCAGGGCGTGGACGTCCGCACGGCGGTAGTCGGTCTGCGGGGGGTCGGGGAAGCGGTTGGAGAGGGCGTAGCCGATGTCGAGCACGGGGGTGATGGTGTCACGCCGTGGCGCGTCCCTCCTCGTAGGATCCCGGGGTGTGCTTCCACCGCCCCGGCTTCCGCAGTGTCGCCGCCGCTCTGCTCG
This sequence comes from Streptomyces sp. NPDC044984, assembly GCF_040646935.1. Classification (NCBI taxonomy): domain Bacteria; kingdom Bacillati; phylum Actinomycetota; class Actinomycetes; order Kitasatosporales; family Streptomycetaceae; genus Streptomyces; species Streptomyces sp. NPDC044984. The sequence goes on along the minus strand of NZ_JBEZBE010000021.1, from coordinate 38,069 downwards.
TGGTGTCCGTGGCCGCCTGCGGGGGTGGGGCCGGGGGCTCCGCCGGCCGCCCCGGCGTGGGTGATCCCTACTTCCCGAAGGCCGGTAACGGTGGTTACGACGTCGGCCACTACACCCTCGACCTCGCCTACGACCCCCGTACGCACCGTCTCACCGGTACCGCGACGATCACCGCCCGGGCGGCGGAGGACCTCTCCGCGCTCAACCTCGACCTCGAGGGGCTCGACGTCGAGGAGGTCACCGTGGACGGTGCGGCCGCCCGCTGGAGCCGGGCGGGGCAGGAGCTGACCGTCCGCCCGCGGGAGGCGGTGGACGGCACCTTCCGGGTGACCGTCCGCTACGGCGGTGCCCCGGTGACCCTCACCGACCCGGACGGTTCCGAGGAGGGCTGGCTGCGCACCGCCGACGGGGCGCTGGCGCTGGGGGAGCCGGTGGGGTCGATGGCGTGGTTCCCGGGCAATCACCACCCCTCCGACAAGGCGACGTACGCCCTCGCGGTGACCGTGCCGAAGGGGTGGCGGGCGGTGTCCAACGGGGAGCCGGCCGGTGAGGAGCGCAAGGGGAGCCGTACGACGTACCGCTGGCGCACCGGCGAGCCGATGGCGAGCTATCTCGCGACGCTGGCCGTCGGCAGGTACGAGGTCCGCCGCACGGCGACCGCCGACGGGCTGCCCGTGTACACGGCCGTCGATCCGGAGCAGGCGGGGGCGAGCCGTGCGGTCCTGGCGCGGATCCCCGAGGTGCTGGCATGGGCGGAGCGGACCTTCGGGCCGTACCCCTTCTCCTCAGCGGGCGCGGTCGTCGAGCGTCCCGAGGACGCCGGGTACGCCCTGGAGACCCAGAACCGGCCGGTCTTCCCCGGCGCCCCCGACATCGGGCTGCTGGTCCACGAGATCGCCCACCAGTGGTACGGCAACTCCGTGACCCCGCGCACCTGGCGGGACATGTGGCTCAACGAGGGCTTCGCGACGTACGCGCAGTGGCTGTGGCAGGAGGAGCACGGCGGCGACACCGCGCAGCGGACGTTCGACTCGCTGTACGCCGGCGGGTACTTCCCGGACGCGGGGACCAACGCGGCGCTGTGGTCCTTCCCGCCCGCGAAGCCGCCGGACGCGGCGCGCATCTCCGCCACTCCCGTGTACTGGCGTGGCGCGATGGTCCTGCACAAGGTCCGGCAGACGGTCGGCGACGACGCCTTCCGCGCCCTGCTCCGGGGCTGGGCGCGGGAGCACCGCCACGGCAACGCGGACACCGGCGACTTCACGTCGTACGTGGAGGAGTCGGCTCCCGGTGAGGACTTCGCCGGGATCTGGGAGGACTGGCTGTACGGCGAGGGGCGGCCGGAGCGGCCCTGAGCGTGTGCCGGAGCCCCCGGCCGGGCGGGACGCCGGGCCGAGGGCTCCGATGCTGAAGCGGGGCGTCCGTCAGACGTTCACGCCGAAGTCCTGGGCGATGCCCGCGAGGCCCGAGGCGTAGCCCTGGCCGACCGCGCGGAACTTCCACTCCGCGCCGTTGCGGTACAGCTCGCCGAAGACCATGGCGGTCTCGGTGGCCGCGTCCTCCGACAGGTCGTAGCGGGTGATCTCGGCGCCGCCGGCCTGGTTGATGATGCGGATGTAGGCGTTGCGCACCTGGCCGAAGTTCTGCGAGCGGTTCTCGGCGTCGTAGATCGAGACCGGGAAGACGATCTTGTCGATGTCGGCCGGGAGCCCGGCGAGGTTGACGTTGATCGCCTCGTCGTCGCCGGCGCCCTCGCCGGTGCGGTTGTCACCGGTGTGGACGATGGTGCTGTCCGGGGTCTGCTTGTTGTTGAAGAACACGAAGTGGGCGTCCGAGTAGACCTTGCCCTGCGTGTTGACCGCGATCGCCGAGGCGTCGAGGTCGAAGTCCGTGCCGGTGGTGGTGCGGACGTCCCAGCCGAGGCCCACGGTGACGGCGGTCAGGCCCGGAGCCTCCTTGGTGAGCGAGACGTTGCCACCCTTGGACAGGCTTACAGCCATTGTTGGGAGTCCCTTCCCTCGTTTACGTACGGCTAGAAGCTACAGCTATCACCTTGAACGCGGAGAGGGGTGCAAGAGGTTCCGGGTCTCTTTACTTTCTTTACCCGCGTTCCGGGATATTCGGGTGACGTGGCCCGGTCAGGCACGGGAACCTGTACGGCATGTCCGGTCCCTATCTCATCCGCGGCTCCGTCTCCCTGCCCGAGGCCGAGCTCATGTGGCGTTTCTCGCGGTCGTCCGGGCCCGGTGGACAGCATGTGAACACCAGCGACTCCCAGGTCGAACTGCGTTTCGACCTCGCCCGTACCGAGGCGCTGCCCGAGGTGTGGAAGCAGCGGGCGCTCCAGCGGCTGGCCGGGCGGCTGACGGGCGGTGTGATCGCTGTTCGCGCTTCGGAGCACCGTTCGCAGTGGCGCAACCGCGAGGCGGCCGCGGTGCGGCTGGCGGCGCTGCTCGCGGAGGCGAGCGCGCCGCCGCCGAAGCCGCGCCGGCCGACCCGCATCCCGCGCGGCATCAACGAGCGGCGGTTGCGGGAGAAGAAGCAGCGGTCCGAGACGAAACGGGGGCGCTCCGCGCGGGACTGGGGGTGACCCCCCAACTCCCCCTGGGCGTGGCCCCGGCCCCCGAGGTGTGGCCCCGGCCCCCGAGGTGTGGCCCCGGCCACCGGTGGTTCCTGCGGAGGTGTTGGGCCGGAGGTCCGGGGGACGCCGCGTGAGTGTCCCTGCGGGGCCGTGGTGGCTGGTCGCGCAGTTCCCCGCGCCCCTTTCGGGGCGCGGGACCCCGTCCCCTGTCGGGGCCCGGTGGTTCAGTCCAGGTTCAGCACGCCCACCGTCTCGCCCTCGGCGACCTCGCAGTTCTTGCGGAAGCCCAGGTTCAGGTAGAAGCCCTCGGGGCCGTTGTCGCCGGGCTCCCAGGTGACGTAGAACTCGCGCGCGCCCCGGCGGCGGAGTTCCTCGGCCACCGACTCCACGGCGAACCGCCCGTACCCCTTGCCCTGCTCCTGCGCCGCGATGTTCAGGCGCCACAGGCCGGAGCGGATGACGCTGCCGCCGTCCTCGTGCCAGTCGATGTCGAGGAAGGCCATCAGGAAGCCGACCGCGCGGTCGCCGTCCATGATCAGGCGGGGCCAGGCGGAAGCGGGATGCACGTAGGCCTCGGCGAGGGAGTCCACCACCGGCGAGACCGCGAATTCCTGGTCGGGGCGGACCCGTATGCCGAGGGCGGCCTTGAGGTTCTTCGGTGTGATCTCTTCGAGGCGAAGTGCGGTGGTCGTCGTCACCCGGGCACCCTAAGCGGGTAAATCCCGCGCCGTAAAAGGGATTTCGGTCACGACGGCAAAGAGTTCAGCCCAACTGCCGGTAACGGCCCCGGAAATACGTCAGCGGACCGCCCTCCGCGCTCGGCACCCGGGCGGTCAGGACGCGGCCGATCACCAGGGTGTGGTCCCCGGCCGGCACCCGCTGCTCGGTGCGGCACTCCAGGGTCGCCAGCGCGCCGCCCACCAGCGGGGCCCCGCTGTACTCGCCGCGCAGGTACGGGATGTCCGCGAAGAGCAGGCGGTCGCTGACCCGGCCCTTCATCGCGAAGCGGCCCGCGACGTGCCGCTGGCTCTCGGAGAGCACGGACACCGCCCACAGGGGCTGCTCGTCGAGGAGTTCGTCCATGCGGGAGCCGTTGCGCAGGCTGACCAGCACCAGCGGCGGGTCCAGGGAGACCGACAGGAACGCGGTGGCCGTCATGCCGACGTCCTCGCCGGCCGGCGCCGCGGGGTCGTCGGGGTCCAGCGGCGGCTCCTGCGCGGTCACCAGGACCACGCCGGCGGCCAGCCGGGACAGGGCGGCTCGGAACTCGTCGTTGCTCACCCCCTCAGCATGCCGGGCGGCGGGCGCAGCGGTGACCGTGGACGGGGCGGAAGTGTTCGGCACGCCGGAAACGCTAATCTCCGCTCCACAGGCACCGCATCGGACCCCGGCCCGATCCGGGACCTAGGACCAACGCCCGAGACGGACACAGGCCATGCACAAGCACCACAAAAACTGCGTTCGTCAAACACGCGGGGAAACCGCGGAAAGTCCACGCAATTGTTCACGTTTACCTGTGACTTGAGTCACAAGGGGCAAGAATTGTTGACCCTGTGTACCGAGTGAGCAGCGCGCTGTGATTCAGTGGCGGAGAAGCTGCTGGGACGATACGCCGAAGACAACCCTTGATTCGCTGCGAGGTCTCGGGGGGAGGGCGAGGATGGAGACCGAGTCGGAACCCTACGTCCGTCTTGCGTCGCTGCGACAACTCCACCAGGCCATGGCCGACATGAACACGGCCCGCAGCCTGGCGGACACCTTGCAGACGGTCGCCGACGGCGTCGTGGGCGCCCTCGGGTACGAGCTGGCGTGCGTCAACCTCGTACGCCCCGACGGTGACCTGGTCGTCGCCGCCCTGGCCGGGAACTCCGCCGCCGAGGCCCTCATCACCGGACGGGCCGGCTCCCGCGAGTCCTGGGACCGCCGCCTCAGCATGGGCGAGCGCTGGGGCGACCTGGTCTTCATCCCGCACACCGAGGGCTGGGTCCTCGACGACGACGACGTCCCGCAGTGGTACACCGACGGGCCCGCGCCCCGCTTCGAGGACGAGTGGCACCCCTCCGACCGGCTCTTCGCCCCGATGTACGCCCCCGGCCCGCAGGGCGGCGGCACCTCCGGGGAACTGGTCGGCGTCCTCTCCGTGGACCGCCCGCGCAACGGCCGCCGGCCCGGCGCCTGGGGCCGCGAGGCCCTGCAGATGTACGCCTTCCAGGCCGCCATCGCGATCAGCAACGCGCGTCTGCGTGCCAACATGCAGCGCGCCCTGGTCCGCCTGGAGCGCGACCAGCAGGCGCTGCGGGCCAGCGAGGAGAGCTTCCGGCAGGCCTTCGAGTACGCCCCCTCCGGCATGGCCATCGCCGAGATGGGCGGCGACCAGCACGGCCGCATCCTGCGCACCAACGACGCCCTGTGCCGCCTGCTGGGCCGCCCCGCCTCCGCGATGCGCCGCTACTCCTTCTCCGACCTCGTCCACCCCGAGGACATAGGCACCCTGCTGCGCACCTCCCCCGAGGGCGGCCGGGCCGAGCTGCGCCTGGGCCGCCGCGACGGCACCTTCGTCTGGGTCTCGCTGCGCAACTCCGTCGTCGCCGACGCCGCCGACGGCCCCCGCTTCCTCCTCACCCACGTGGAGGACATCGAGGAGCGCAAGCGCCGCGAGCTCCAGCTCGCCCACCGCGCCTCCCATGACTCGCTCACCGGGCTGCCCAACTCCGCCGAGCTGCGGTCCCGGCTGTCCGCCCGGCTGTGCCGGCAGCAGCCGCACGGCGCGCTGCCCGCCGCCGTCGACTCCATGGCACCCTTCGAGTCCTTCGACTCCCACGACGCCGCCTACGGCCCGCCGGTCTTCGACCGGGGGCACGACTTCGACTTCCCGCCGGGCACGGAGGGGCACGAGGGCTACGACGGCTACGACCACCACGTGCACACCGTCGCGCCCGCCGCGGAGTTCGACGACGGCGCCAAGGGGCTCGCGGTCCTCTTCTGCGACCTCGACGGCTTCAAGTCGATCAACGACCGGTTCGGGCACAACGCGGGTGACGCGGTGCTCATCGAGGTCGCCCGCCGGCTCAGCGGCGGCGTACGGGACGGCGACACCGTCGCCCGGCTCGGCGGCGACGAGTTCGTGATCCTCGCCGACGGTCTCGGCCGGGCCGACGCCCAGGACCTCGCCGTACGGCTGCGCAACGAGATCATCCAGCCCATCCGGGCCGAGGGGCGGGCCGTGCGGGTCGGCGCCAGCTTCGGCATCGGGTGGGCGCACTGCGGGATGACGGCGGACGAAGTGCTGAAGTCCGCCGACGAGCGGATGTACGTCGAGAAACGATCTCGTCCCAAACAGCATCGGCGTGCGGGATGAGCCGCAGGTCAGTGGTTTGATGCGGTCTGGGTCACCCGTTCGGGCCATGGGAAGCGGGTAGGCTCGCTTACTCCACCTCTCGTACCGCACCCGATCCGCAGCTAGGAGCACCAAGGGATGACGGCCGGCAACAACGGCGCGAGCACGCCGGAGGACGACGACCCGTTCGGCTACCTCTACGCCGACGGGCAGGCCAACGGGGCCCAGCCGCCGTCCGGGGGCTACGGCTACCCCAACTCGGTCAACCGGGTGCGGCCGGTCGGGACCCGCCAGTACGGCCAGCAGGCCCCCGCTCCGCAGGCACCGCCGCAGCAGCAGGGCGTCTACGGCCAGCCGAACGCCCACTACGCCGCCCCGGAGACGCTGCCCGGCGGCGCCGGCACCACCCATGCGCACCAGCCGTCGCACGGCGGCGGGGGCGGCCGGGGCCGCGGCCCGAACACCAAGGGACTGCTCATCGGCGCGATCGCGGTGGTCGCCGCGGTCGTGATCGGCATCAGCGTCGCCATGATCGGCGGCGACGACGACGGGGACGAGGGCGGCAACCAGGCAGGCGCGACTCCGTCCCAGACCCAGGACAGCTCCGAACCGAGCCCGTCGGCGAGCGGCGGTGAGGCGGAGGAGGAGGCCGAGCTGCCGACCATCGACGCGAAGGCGCTCCGCCTGGGCGGGGGCGCGGTCACGGCCTCCGACATCAAGGGCGCGAAGGCCGACGGCGGCGTCTACGTGACGGGCTTCAACAAGGTGGGCGCGAAGGTCACCTGGACCGTCAACGGCATGAAGGAAGGCACCTACCGGTTCTACGTGGGCTATGGCATCCCGGGTGAGGACGCCAACGCGACCGTGGTGGTCAACGGCAAGTCCGCGACCCGTCCCCTGAACATGAAGAACTTCGGCGGAACGCCCAAGGGAGACTGGGAAAAGGGCTGGCAGACCTCCTGGTCCAACGTGAACCTGACCGACGGCACGAACACCATCGAGCTGGCCTGCAACGAGGGCAACCAGTGCAACGCCGTCTTCGACCAGTTCTGGCTGACGGAGGAACCGCCGAGCTGACCGCACCGGGCATGCCTCAGGCCACGTCGGCCTCCCCCGCGACCGTCACCCGCCCGAGCAGCTCCTCGTAAGCGCCCTGGTCGAACTCGCCGGCCACCCGGGACAGAACTGTCGCCGCGGACAACGCCGCCGCCCGGGCGAGGCGGTCGGGCCAGGGGCGGTGCTCCACCAGGGCGGACAGCAGGCCCGCGACGGCCGCGTCGCCCGCGCCGGTCGGGTTGCCGCGCAGTCGTCGCGGAGGGGCCGCGCGCCAGTGGCCCTCGGGGGTCACCGCGAGCAGGCCCTCCGGGCCCAGGGAGGCGACCACCGCGCCCGCGCCGCGCCGACGGGCCTCCTGGGTGGCGCGCAGCGGCTCGTGGGAACCGGTGAGTCCGGCCAGCTCCTCGGCGTTCGGCTTGAGGACGTCGGGCCGTCCGGCGACCCCGCGGCGCAGCGCCGCGCCGCTGGTGTCGAGGAGGGTGGGGACCCCGGCCGCGCGTGCCGTGCGGATCAGTCCCGCGTACGCGCCCACCGGGACGCCCGGGGGCAGGCTGCCGCACAGGGCCACCGCCGAGGCGCCGGCCACCAGGTCCTCGTACACCTCCTGGAAGGCGGACCACTCGGCGTGGGTGATCACCGGGCCGGGCTCGTTGAGCCGGGTGGTGGTGCCGGAGCGCTCGTCGAGGACCGCGACGGTGCGCCGGGTCGTGCCGGAGACCGGGACCAGCGCGTCCGCCAGGCGCGGGACCCCGGTGAGCCGGTCCCGCAGGATCCGGCCCGTCGTGCCGCCCGAGAAGCCGGTGACCGTCACCTCGTGACCGAGGGCGGCGAGCACCCGGGCCACGTTGACGCCCTTGCCGCCGGGGCGTTCCGTCACCTCGGCGACCCGGTGGGAGGTCCCCGGCCGCAGGGACGGTACGCGATAGGTGATGTCGAGAGCGGTGTTCAGCGTGACCGTGAGGATCACCGGGCCGACCCCCCTTTGTGCCTGTGCCTGCCGTGGAACCCGTGGTCACGATCATGCCAAACGGGTGGCGGCCGGCCCACCCCCGGACCGGCCGCCGTCCGTCCGCCGCGGGACGGATCAGCCCAGTCGGGGATCGACCACCCATTCCCCCCGGCGCATGACGCCCTTGAGGACGAAGTCCGCGTCCAGGACCACCAGGTCGGCGTCCTTGCCGGGCTCCAGGGAGCCGATCCGGTCGTCCAGGCCGAGCAGCCGCGCCGGGTTGGCGGAGATCGCCCGCACGACGTCCTCGACGGGCAGCCCGTCCACCGTCACCGCCCGCTGGAAGGCGCGGTCCAGGGTGAGCGTGGACCCGGCGATCGAACCGCCCTCCACCAGCCGGGCCACCCCGTCCGCGACCTCGACCTCCAGCGGGCCCAGCATGTAGCGGCCGTCGCCGAAGCCGGCCGCGTCCATCGCGTCGGTGACGAAGGCGACCCGGGCGGCGCCCGCGTGGTGGAAGGCCAGCCGGAGCGCGGCCGGATGCAGGTGGGTGCCGTCGTTGATCAGCTCGACGGTGACCCGCTCGTCCTCGAGGAGGGCGGTGATCGGGCCCGGGGCGCGGTGGCCGAGCGGCGGCATCGCGTTGAACAGGTGGGTGGCGACGGTCGCGCCCGCGTCGATGGCCCGGAGCGTCTGCTCGTACGTGGCGTCCGTGTGCCCGACCGCCGCGATCACCCCGTGATCGGCGAGCAGCCGTACGGAGTCCAGGCCGCCCGGCAGCTCGGTGGCCAGCGTCATCATCCTCGCCTGTCCGTGCGCCGCGTCGATCAGCTTGCGGACCTCGGCCGGGTCGGGGTCGCGCAGCAGCCCCTCGTCGTGCGCGCCCTTGCGGCACGGGGAGATGAACGGTCCCTCGAAGTGGATGCCGGCGATGTCGCCCTGCTGGGCCAGCTCGGCGAGCATCCCGGCCTGCCGGGCGAGGAAGTGCAGGTCGCCGGTGACGGCGGAGGCGACCACCGTGGTGGTGCCGTGCAGCCGGTGGGTGTGCACGCCCTTGAGGACGTCCTCGGCGGTGCCGCCGGTGAAGGACGCCCCGCCGCCGCCGTGGTTGTGGAGGTCGACGAAGCCGGGGACCACCCAGTGGCCGCTCAGGTCGACCGTCTCGGCCGCCGGGGAACCTCCCGGCGCCGTGTCCGCGATCCGCGTGCCCTCGACGGTCACGCGGCCGTCGTCCACGGTCCCGGTGGGCAGGACCACCCGGGCACCGGCGAGAACCTTGGTGGGGGCCATCAGGTGGTTACCTCCGAGGGGTACGAGGGGTCAGTGGTGTCGATCAGGTCCCGGGCGAGGAGCCCCGCGCCCAGGCATCCGGCGGTGTCCCCGAGGGCCGCGGGGACCAGGGACGGCAGTTTCTGGAAGGTGACCCGCCGCCGGACGGCCTCCCGCAGCGGTGTGAACAAGGTTTCCCCCGCCTCGGCGAGCCCGCCACCGACGATCAGGGTGCGGGGGTCCAGCAGGGTGAGCGCGGTGACCAGCCCGTCGGCGAGGGCGTCCACCGCCTCCTGCCACACCTGACGGGCCCGTGCGTCCCCGGACTCGACGGCCTTCGCGCAGTCCGCCGCGTCCGCGCCGGGGTCACCGCAGGCCGCGGCCCAGGCCTCGCTCACCGCGGCGGCGGACGCGAACCGCTCCAGACAGCCGCGCTGCCCGCACGGGCAGGGGGTGCCCCGAGGCCGTACGACGATGTGGCCGATCTCGCCCGCGAAGCCGTGCGCACCCGCCTCCACCCGGCCGTCGACGCCGATGGCGCCCGCGATACCGGTGCCCAGCGCCACGAACAGGAAGCGGTCGGCGCCCCGGCCCGCCCCGATGCGGCCCTCGGCGAGACCGCCGGTGCGCACGTCGTGGCCGAGGGCGACGGGGACGCCGCCGAGCCGTTCGGTGAGCAGTGCGCGCAGCGGGACGTCGCGCCAGCCGAGGTTGGCCGCGTAGACGGCGACGCCCTCCGCCTCGTCGACGATGCCGGGGACGGCGACGCCGGCGGCGGACGCGGCCTCGCCGTACCGCCGTACGCCGTGGGCGCGCAGGTCCGCCGCGAAGTCGAGGATGTCCGCGACGACCGCGTCCGGGCCGCGTTCGCGGCCGGTGGACCGGCGGGCCCGGTGCAGCAGCTCGCCGTCCGCCCCGATCAGGGCGGCCTTCATCCCGGTGCCGCCCACATCGAGGGCGATGACGTGTTTCACGGGGAACAGTGTGGACCGGCCACCCGCGAGAGGTCTAGTCCACTCGCGTGGTGTAGACCTTATTCCGATTATCGAAAACCTTTCGGGATGGCGCGGAGCGCCGGAGCAGGGGCAGGGCAAGTGCAGCGGCGGGTCAGGACAAGGGCGATCGCGGTGGTGTCCGCACTGGGGCTGACGGGGGTCCTCGGCGGATGCGGGTTCGGCGGGTCCTCCGACGTGACCCTGAGGCTGGTCGCCGCCGACTACGGCGACAGTGCGGCCAACAGTTCCAAGAAGTACTGGGCCGACCTGGTCGAGCGGTACGAGGCCGAACACCCCGACGTGAAGATCGACGTCAGCGTCTACTCCTGGAACGACGTCGACCGCGAGGTCAAGGAGATGGTCGACGCGGGCGACCCGCCGGACATGGCGCAGATCGGCGCGTACGCCGACTACGCGGCCGAGGGCAAGCTCTACAAGGCCGGCGACCTGCTCTCCATCCCCGTCCAGGCGGACTTCCTCGCCCAGCTGACCACCGCGGGCGAGGTCAACAGCGTGCAGTACGGCCTGCCGTTCGCCTCCTCCACGCGCGTGCTGTTCTACAACAAGAAGCTGTTCGCCGAGGCCGGCGTCACCCCGCCGCGGACCTGGGACGAGCTCGCCGCGGCCGCCGGGGCGCTCAAGGCGGAGGGCGTGAAGTACCCGTACGCGCTGCCGCTCGGCCCGGAGGAGGCGCAGGCCGAGACCATGCAGTGGCTGCTCAGCGGCGGCGGCGGCTACACCGACATCACGGGCACGTACAGCATCGACTCCGCGCAGAACGTCGAGACCTTCGCCTGGCTGAAGGACGAACTGGTCGGCAAGGGCCTGACCGGTCCCGTCGCGCCCGGCGAGCTCGACCGGGCCGACGCGTTCGCGGCGTTCGCCGCCGGGGACGTCGGCATGCTCAACGGGCACCCCTCGCTGATGGAGACGGCGAAGGCGAAGGGCGTGGAGTTCGGCATGGTGCCAACGCCGGGCATCGACGGCGAGAGCCAGGTCACGCTCGGTGTCGCCGACTGGATGATGGCCTTCAAGGAGAACGGCCACCGCGACCAGGTCGGCGAGTTCCTCGACTTCGTCTACAGCGAGGAGAACGTGCTCGACTTCTCCCGCGAGTACAACCTGCTGCCGGTCACCAACTCCGCGTCCCGGGCGATGGCCTCCTCCGACCAGGACAAGGACCTCAAGCCCTTCCTCGACCAGCTGGCGACCTCGGAGCTCTACCCGGTCGGCAACACCTCCTGGGCGACGGTCAACGCGGCGGTCAAGAAGCGGATCGGCAAGGCGGTGGCCCCGGGCGGCAGCCCCGCCGGCGTCCTCGGCGGACTCCAGGCGACGGCGACGCGCGCGGAGAGCGCGGAGTAACCTGCGGGGCATGGACACGGGGGACGAGGAGCACGAGGCCGGCGGGCTGGCCCGGCGCGGACAGCAGATCCTGGCGATGGAACGCCGCGGCTTCTCCGGCCCCGGCGTCAAGGAACGCGCGATCCGCGAGGAGCTGGGCCTGGCCCCCGTCCGCTACTACCAGCTCCTGAACGCCCTCCTGGACGACCCCCGGGCCCTGGCCCACGACCCGGTCACGGTCAACCGCCTGCGCCGCGTACGGGAAACCCGCCGCACGGAGCGTTGAGCCCGGCCCTGACAGCCCGTCCGGCGTTCGAGGACGAGGCCCGTTCAGGGCCGAAGGGGGGTCCGGGGGCGCAGCCCCCGGGGACGGGGAAGGGCGGCGGGGGCGAGGAGAACCGTCAGGACATCCGACCCGCCAGCCCCCGCAGCAGCCGTACGACCCCCGCCGGTCCGTCGACCACCAGATCCGCCCGTTCCCGCAGCTCCGCGACCTCGTCGCTGCCGCTGCACACCAGCAGACCGGGGGTACCGGCCGAGCGGAGCTTGTCGACGGCCGTGTAGGCGGCGAGGTCGCCCAGGTCGTCCCCGGCGTAGAGGACCGACCCGGCGCCGATCTCACGGGCGTACTCCAGCAGGGCGACGCCCTTGTCCATCCCGGGCGGGCGCAGCTCCAGGACCATGCGGCCGGGCTCGACGACGAGGCCGTTCCTGGTGGCGAGGTCGGTGAGCGGCTCGCGCAGGGCCTCGAACGCGGCCTGCGGATCGGTGGCCCGGCGGGTGTGGACCGCCACCGCCCGGCCGCCCTTCTCCTCGATCCACGTGCCCCGCCACGCGCCGACCCGGTCGAGCAGCCCCGGCAGTTCCGCGCGGGCGGCGGCGACACCGGGGTGCGGGGCGGGCGCGGTGACCGTACCGGTGACGGCCTCCCAGCGCTCGGCGCCGTAGTGGCCGAGAACGACGAGGTGCTCCAGACCGGGGACGCCCGCGAAGCCCCCGTTCCGGACCGCGACCCCCGCCGGCCGGCCCGTGACGACGGCGACCGCGGCCACCTTCGGGGCGAGCGCGGCGAGCGCGGGCACCGCGTCGGGGTGCGCGCGGGCCTGCTCGGGGTCGGCCACGATCGGCGCGAGTGTTCCGTCGAAGTCGAGCCCGATCAGCGCCTTCCCCGGCTGGGAGAGAAGCGCGTCCAGCCCTTCCCGCCCGGCCTGCGTGGCGGGTGTCGGCGTGGCATTCGGGTCCGTGGAATCCGTGTGGCTGGCCATACCGTCCAACCTATCCGCGCCCGCCCCCGCACACGCCTGTGTGACCGGCCATACCTCCGGTCAGCCGGGCGTTCCGTCCCGCAGCGCCTCCAGCTGCTCCAGGAACCACCGCGCCGGGGGCAGCGCGGTCGCCGCCGCGGCCAGGCGCTTGGCGCGCTCGGCGCGTTCGTCCGGGCCCATCGTCAGGGCCTCGTGCAGGGCGCCGGCGGTCCCGACGACGTCGTACGGGTTGACCGTGAGCGCGTCCTCGCCCAGCTCCTCGTGGGCGCCCGCCTCCCGCGACAGCACCAGCGCGCAGCCCGCGTCGGAGACGACCGGGACCTCCTTGGCGACCAGGTTCATGCCGTCGCGGATCGGGTTGACCAGGGCCACGTCCGCCAGCCGGTACGCGGCGAGGGAGCGCGCGAAGTCGTCCTTGACGTGCAGGACGACCGGCCGCCAGCCCGGCGTGCCGTACCGCTCGTTGATGTCGTCCGCGACCCGCCGCACCTCGGCGGTGTAGTCGCGGTACACGGCGAGGTCCTGCCGGGAGGGGTAGGCGAACGCGACGTGCACGACGCGCTCGCGCCACTCGGGGTGGTCGTCCAGGAGCTGCCGGTACGCCAGCAGTCCGCGCACGATGTTCTTCGACAGCTCGGTCCGGTCGACCCGGACGATCGTCCGGCGTCCCTCGCCGATCTCCTCCTTCAGCGCGGTGATCCGCTCCTCGACGTCCGCCTCGTGGGCGCGGGCGCGCAGGAAGTCCGCGTCGGCGCCGAGGCCGTGCACCCCGACGCGGGTCTCCCCGAGCCCGTCCGCGAACCGCTCGCAGCACGCGGTGAACGCGTCCGCCCAGCGGCGGGTGAGGAAGCCGAGCCGGTCGGCGCCGAGCATCCCGCGCAGCACCTGCCGCGCGATGTCGTCCGGCAGCAGCGCGAAGTACTCCGGCGGCGCCCACGGCGTGTGCGAGAAGTGGGCGATGCGCAGGTCGGGGCGGAGCTCGCGGAGCATCCCGGGGACGAGGGTCAGGTGGTAGTCCTGGACCAGCACCGCCGCGCCCCGCGCCGCCTCCTCGGCCAGCGCCTCGGCGAACGCCCGGTTGTAGGCCTCGTACGACGCCCACTGCCGGCGGAACTCCGCGTCGAAGACCGGCTCCAGCGGCGTCTGGTACAGCATGTGGTGCACGAACCACAGCACCGAGTTGGCGATCCCGTTGTACGCGTCCGCGTGCACGTCCGCCGGGATGTCCAGCATCCGCACGCCGTCCTCGCCGACTCCGCGCCGCACCGCCTCGCGGTCGCCGTCGGACAGCGCCGAGCACACCCACAGCGCCCCGGCGTCCGGCCCGATCGCCGACAGCCCGGACACCAGCCCGCCACCGCCCCGCCCGGTCCGCAGCGAACCGTCGTCCTCCACCGTGTACGAGACGGGCCCGCGATTCGACGCGACCAGCACCTGAGCACCCTGAGCAGCCTGCGTGACAGCCATAGACGTCAACCTAGCCCGGCCCCGGAGACCTCAAACGCACCTGATCGGCCGTATACGGGTCAGGCCACCCGCCGCGCCTGGTACTCCGCGATCTCCGCCATCGGGGGCCGCTCCTCCGTGTCGACGGAGTACGTACGGGGCTCGAAGTTGTCGCCCGCCCGCTCGAACTGGGTGAGGGACGGCCGGATCAGATGGCCGCGGGCCAGGCGGAGCTGGGCGGTGCGGTAGATCGCGGCGGCCATCCGGCCGAGGGCCTGGCCGTCCTGGTGGCGGTGGATGCGGACGCCGACGTCGACCTGGGCCAGGGCGTCCAGGCCCGCCAGGTGCAGGGCGTCGACCAGCATGCCGAGCTCGACGCCGTACCCGACCGGGAACGGGAGCTGTTCGAGGAGGGTGCGGCGGGCCGCGTACTCGCCGCCGAGCGGCTGGACGAAGCCGGCCAGCTGGGGCCAGTGCATGTTCAGCAGCGGACGGGCCATCAGCTCGGTGACCCGGCCGCCCTGACCGGCCGCGGCGCCGAGCGGGCGGTCGTACATGGCCTTGACCAGCTGCACGTCCGGCTCGGTGAGCAGCGGGCCGACGATGCCGGAGACGAAGTCGGAGGAGAACTCCCGCAGGTCCGCGTCGACGAAGCACACGATGTCGCCGCGGGTGACCAGCAGGGAGCGCCACAGCACCTCGCCCTTGCCGGGCACCGCCGGTATCCGGGGCAGGATCGCGTCCCGGTGCACCACGCGCGCGCCCGCCGCCGCCGCCACCTCGGCCGTGCGGTCGGTCGAGCCCGAGTCGACCACCACCACCTCGTCGACCAGGGGGACCTGGAGCACCAGGTCGTGCCGGATCACCGACACGATGTCGCCGACCGTCGCCTCCTCGTCGAGCGCGGGCAGCACCACGCTCACCGTCTGCCCCGTGGCACGCTTCGCCGCCAGGATCCGGTGGAGCGGGCGGTCGGCCACGGACCAGGAGCGGTCGACCAGCCAGCGCTCGACTTCTTCCAGCACGGTCCCGGGCTCCTCACTGGCCTGTGATCCATCTCGCGGTTCGGACGACTATCTCAACCATGCAGGCCTTCGGTTACAGTCTTGAACAACGCCGATGACCACCGCATGCCGGGGTCACCGCGCGGACGACAACTGAACACCGCTCATCCAGAGGGGCAGAGGGACACGGCCCGATGAAGCCCCGGCAACCCTCCAGTCGGTTCTTGTCACACGGACGTGGCGAGGCTCCCGGCTAGGGAAGGTGCCAAATCCGTCTCACGGCGAGGTGCGTCGTGAGGAAGATGAGGAGAAAGGGCCTCGCCTCCATGGCTGTGCAGACCGTTGCAAGCACCACCGAATCCGCCGCCGCGAACTCCGTCGACCTGGGCCCCGCCGCCGCGCTCTCCTGCCGCGAATGCGGACACCGGGTCCCCCTCGGCCCCGTCTTCGCCTGCGAGGAGTGTTTCGGCCCGCTGGAGATCGCGTACGACTTCTCGGCCCACGACACCGAGGAGCTCCGCAAGCGGATCGAGGCGGGACCCGCGAACATCTGGCGCTACGCGCCGCTGCTGCCCGTCCCGGCGGACGTGGCGACCAAGCCGAACCTGAACCCCGGCTGGACCAAGCTCGTCCAGGCCGACAACCTCGCGCGTGAGCTGGGCGTCGACGCCGGCAAGCTGTTCGTCAAGGACGACTCCGGCAACCCGACGCACTCCTTCAAGGACCGCGTCGTCGCCCAGGCCATCGAGGCCGCCCGCGCCTTCGGCTTCACCACCCTCTCCTGCTCCTCCACCGGCAACCTCGCCGGCGCGGTGGGCGCCGCCGCGGCCCGTGCCGGGTTCCGGTCCTGCGTGTTCATCCCGCACGACCTGGAGCAGGGCAAGGTCGTCATGGCCGCCGTCTACGGCGGTGAGCTCGTCGGCATCGAGGGCAACTACGACGACGTGAACCGCTTCTGCTCCGAGCTGATCGGCGACCCGGCCGGCGAGGGCTGGGGCTTCGTCAACGTCAACCTGCGGCCGTACTACGCGGAGGGGTCGAAGACCCTCGCGTACGAGATCTGCGAGCAGCTCGGCTGGCGGCTCCCGGACCAGATCGTCGTCCCGATCGCGTCCGGCTCGCAGCTCACGAAGATCGACAAGGGGCTGCAGGAGCTGATCGGGCTCGGGCTGGTCGAGGACAGGCCGTACAAGATCTTCGGTGCGCAGGCCGAGGGGTGCTCGCCGGTGTCCACCGCGTACAAGGCGGGGCACGACGTCGTACGTCCGCAGAAGCCGGACACGATCGCCAAGTCGCTGGCGATCGGGAACCCGGCGGACGGTCCGTACGTCCTGGACATCGCCCGTCGGACGGGCGGGGCGGTGGAGGACGTCACGGACGAGCAGATCGTCGACGCGATCAAGCTGCTGGCGCGCACCGAGGGGATCTTCGCGGAGACCGCGGGGGGTGTCACGGTCGGCGTGACCAGGAAGCTGCTGGAGAGCGGGGTGCTCGACCCGTCCTTGACCACCGTCGTGCTCAACACGGGTGACGGCCTGAAGACGCTGGACGCGGTGGCGGGGACGGGGCTCACGGCGACGATCCGTCCCAGCCTGGAGTCGTTCCGTGAGGCCGGGCTCGCTTGAGGACTGCTTCACCGTTCTCGTCCGCGGGCCGGTGGGGGCTGATCGCGCTCACGCGGCGGCAGCCGCATGCCGAACACAGTCCCGCGCCCCTGAGCAAGTCACCTGACCGGAGGTTTTGAAGTGAGCGTTACCGTGCGTATCCCGACCATTCTGCGTACCTACACCGGTGGGCAGGCCGAGGTGAGCGCCGAAGGGGCCACCCTCGCCGAGGTCATCTCGGACCTGGAGAAGAACCACACCGGGATCGCCGCCCGGGTGCTGGACGACCAGGGCAAGCTGCGGCGGTTCGTGAACGTCTACGTCAACGACGACGACGTGCGGTTCGAGCAGGGGCTCGAGACGGCCACCCCGGACGGGGCCGGCGTGTCGATCATTCCGGCGGTGGCCGGAGGCTGATCATTACCTTCGGTAATGACGGTTACCGAGTGTTTGGCTCATTGCCCCCTCCGTGAGAGAAGCGGAGGGGGCAATTCCATGGGATTGAGCGCGGTAGAGTTGGGGAACGCGCTCCCGGTCCACTGATCGGAAACACTGAATTCCTGCCGCAGGCCGACTGGATGCAGCCAAAGTGTCGGCACCTTCTGCGGCATTTGTGGCCTTTGTGTGGCCCGACTTGCCCTGGATTCAGGCGAATTCTCGCCACATTCCGGACCGGCGTCGTCCAGATTTCTCGTCCGACTGACCTGTTGCAGACGGCAGTTGGACAGATACATTCAGCCGCGGTCGACGCGTTCCGGCGCACGCCCCCAACCATTGGGGGGTGAGGTCTGACCCGGATCCGCGAAGTGCGGATCCGTGCAAGGGCCAGTAATAGGGGAGTTAGGCATGGCTCAGGGCACCGTCAAGTGGTTCAACGCGGAGAAGGGGTACGGCTTCATCGCGGTCGACGGTGGTGCGGATGTTTTCGTCCACTACAGCGCGATCCAGATGGACGGCTACCGCACCCTCGAAGAAGGCCAGCGGGTCGAGTTCGAGATCTCGCAGGGTCAGAAGGGCCCGCAGGCCGACATGGTTCGTCTCAGCGCCTGAACGCGCCATCAGCCGCAAGCATCTTCTGCCGACGAAGGGCCCGCACCCCCCGGGGTGCGGGCCCTTCGCCGTGCCCGGGGACGG
This sequence comes from Streptomyces sp. NPDC044984, assembly GCF_040646935.1. Classification (NCBI taxonomy): domain Bacteria; kingdom Bacillati; phylum Actinomycetota; class Actinomycetes; order Kitasatosporales; family Streptomycetaceae; genus Streptomyces; species Streptomyces sp. NPDC044984. The sequence continues at coordinate 20,085 of NZ_JBEZBE010000021.1, read as the reverse complement.
CGCGCGGCGGTGTTCGCGTGCGGCTGAGCGCCCCCGCGACTCCCCGAAGGCGCTTGCACTCGCATGGGTCGAGTGCTAATCATTGCGTTAGCACTCTGAAGGTGAGAGTGACAACGAAGGACCGGGTCGGTGAGGCCCGCGGGCCGTGTGGGGCAAGGAACCACGGGGTCGGCGAGCCGTCCGTCGCGGGCGCGGGCGCGGTCCGAAGGAATCACCCCCAGTCCTGGAGGGACCACTTCACATGGCCAAGATCATCGCGTTCGACGAGGAGGCGCGGCGCGGCCTCGAGCGCGGCATGAACCAGCTCGCGGACGCCGTCAAGGTGACGCTCGGCCCCAAGGGCCGCAACGTCGTCCTCGAGAAGAAGTGGGGCGCCCCCACGATCACCAACGATGGTGTCTCCATCGCCAAGGAGATCGAGCTCGAGGACCCGTACGAGAAGATCGGCGCCGAGCTGGTCAAGGAAGTCGCCAAGAAGACGGACGACGTCGCCGGTGACGGTACGACCACCGCGACCGTCCTCGCCCAGGCCCTGGTGCGCGAGGGCCTGCGCAACGTGGCCGCCGGCGCCAACCCGATGGCTCTGAAGCGCGGCATCGAGAAGGCCGTCGAGGCCGTCTCCGGCGCCCTGCTCGAGCAGGCGAAGGATGTCGAGACCAAGGAGCAGATCGCCTCCACGGCCTCCATCTCCGCCGCCGACACCCAGATCGGCGAGCTCATCGCCGAGGCGATGGACAAGGTCGGCAAGGAAGGCGTCATCACCGTCGAGGAGTCCCAGACCTTCGGTCTGGAGCTGGAGCTCACCGAGGGTATGCGCTTCGACAAGGGCTACATCTCGGCGTACTTCGCCACCGACATGGAGCGTATGGAGGCCGTCCTCGACGACCCGTACATCCTGATCGCGAACTCCAAGATCTCCAACGTCAAGGACCTGCTCCCGCTCCTGGAGAAGGTCATGCAGTCGGGCAAGCCGCTGCTGATCATCGCCGAGGACGTCGAGGGCGAGGCCCTGTCGACCCTGGTCGTCAACAAGATCCGCGGCACCTTCAAGTCCGTCGCCGTCAAGGCCCCGGGCTTCGGCGACCGCCGCAAGGCCATGCTCGGCGACATCGCCATCCTCACGGGCGGCGAGGTCATCTCCGAGGAGGTCGGCCTCAAGCTGGAGAACGCGACGCTCGACCTGCTGGGCAAGGCCCGCAAGGTCGTCATCACCAAGGACGAGACCACCATCGTCGACGGTGCCGGCTCGGCCGACCAGGTCCAGGGCCGCGTGAACCAGATCCGCGCCGAGATCGAGAACAGCGACTCGGACTACGACCGCGAGAAGCTGCAGGAGCGCCTGGCGAAGCTCGCCGGCGGTGTCGCGGTCATCAAGGCCGGTGCCGCCACCGAGGTGGAGCTCAAGGAGCGCAAGCACCGCATCGAGGACGCCGTCCGCAACGCGAAGGCCGCCGTCGAGGAGGGCATCGTCGCCGGTGGTGGCGTGGCCCTGCTGCAGGCTTCCCAGGTCTTCGAGAAGCTGGAGCTCGAGGGCGACGAGGCCACCGGTGCCGCCGCCGTCAAGCTGGCGCTCGAGGCCCCGCTGAAGCAGATCGCCGTCAACGCCGGCCTCGAGGGCGGTGTCGTGGTGGAGAAGGTGCGCAACCTGACCCCGGGCCACGGCCTGAACGCCGCGACCGGCGAGTACGTCGACCTGGTCAAGGAAGGCATCATCGACCCGGCGAAGGTGACCCGTTCCGCCCTGCAGAACGCCGCCTCCATCGCCGCGCTGTTCCTCACCACCGAGGCCGTCATCGCCGACAAGCCGGAGAAGGCCGCGGCCCCGGCCGGCGGCGGCATGCCGGGCGGTGACATGGACTTCTGATCCTTCCGAGGATCGGATCCGTCCGTCACGTACCGAGGGCGGCACCCCCTGTTCCGGCAGGGGGTGCCGCCCTCGGGCGTTTCAGGCGGCGCACCACGGCACGCGGCGGACGCGCGGTGCCGTGCCCCGCGGGCACAGGTCCCGCAGCACCGCCTTGCGGACCCCCGCCGGACCGCCCACCGGGTGGCCGTAGAGGTCGGCGGTCGTCATCCCGGTCCCCGGCAGGGCGCGCAGGAAGACGTCTCGTGACCGGAGTCACATTCGGGCTCCGGGTGGGAATGCCTCCCCTCGCTTCCCGGTTGCCGCTGAACGTGCATTTAATGCACGCACACATACTGACCGGTATTCGCAGCAGAGGAGCCCCCACGTGACCGTCACCGCCCCGGACACCGCCGCTCGAGCGGCCGCGATTCTCTCCCGGCCCACCACGATCAACGGTCTGACCGTCCCCAACCGCATCGCCATGGCGCCGATGACCCGGATGTTCTCGCCGGGCGGTGTTCCCGGTGAGGACGTGGTGTCGTACTACTCGCGCCGTGCCGCGGCCGGTGTCGGGCTGATCGTCACCGAGGGGACGTACGTGGGGCACGAGTCGGCCGGGCAGAGCGACCGGGTGCCGCGGTTCCACGGGGAGGAGCAGCTCGCGGGCTGGGCGAAGGTCGCCGAGGCGGTGCACGCGGCGGGCGGCACGATCGTGCCGCAGCTCTGGCACATCGGCATGGTCCGCGAGCAGGGCCAGGCGCCGTACCCGGACGCCCCGGCGATCGGCCCGTCCGGGGTGCGCACGGACGGCACCGAGGGCAAGGGCGAGGCGATGACGCAGACCGACATCGACGACGTCGTCGCCGCGTTCGCCCGGGCGGCCGCCGACGCCGAGCGCATCGGCTTCGACGGCGTGGAGCTGCACGGCGCCCACGGCTACCTCATCGACCAGTTCCTGTGGTCCGGCACCAACCGCCGCACCGACGCCTACGGCGGTGACCCGGTGGCCCGCGCGACGTTCGCGGCGGAGGTCGTGGCGGCGGTGCGCGCCGCCGTGTCGCCCGAGTTCCCGGTCGTCTTCCGCTACTCGCAGTGGAAGCAGGACGCCTACGACGCCCGGCTCGCCGAGACGCCCCAGGAACTGGAGGCGATCCTCGCCCCGCTCGCCGCGGCCGGTGTCGACGCCTTCCACGCGTCCACGCGCCGCTACTGGCTGCCGGAGTTCGAGGACTCCGACCTCAACCTGGCCGGCTGGACGAAGAAGCTGACCGGGAAGCCCGCCATCACGGTCGGCTCGGTCGGCCTGGACGGCGAGTTCCTCAAGGCGTTCCAGGGGGAGGGCGCCGAGCTCGGCAGCATCGACAACCTGCTCGACCGGATGGAGCGGGACGAGTTCGACCTCGTCGCCGTGGGCCGCGCGCTGCTCCAGGACCCGGAGTGGGCGGCCAAGGTGCTGGCCGGCCGCTTCGACGAGCTGACGCCGTACGAGCCGGCGTCCCTGCAGACCTTGAGCTGAGCCGGCGTCCCCGCGGGCGCTGAGTCGAGTCGGCGTCCGTACGGGCGCCGAGTTGAGCCGGCGGTCCCTGCGGGCGCTGGGATGAGTCGGCGTCCCTGCGGACGCTGGGCCGAGTCGGCCGATGGCGCCCCCGGACGTGGGGGCGTCATCGGCTCGTCACTCGTTTTTAATTTGCTTAAGTCAATCAATCGCCTTAAGGTTGCCTGAGTCAAGTATTGGCCTGAGTCCCGACGGAGACCTCCTTCATGTCCGACGCACTCGACCGTTCCCCCACGCCCGGCACCGCCGCGCCGCCCAAGACCGGTGCCGTGGTGCCCGTACTGGCCTTCGGCGGCATCGTGGTCTCGCTGATGCAGACCCTGGTGATCCCGATCGTGGGGCAGCTGCCGCAGTACCTGAACGCCTCGGCGTCGGACACCGCCTGGGCCATCACCGCCACCCTGCTCGCGGCGGCCGTCGCCACCCCGGTCATGGGCCGGCTCGGCGACATGTACGGCAAGCGCCGCATGCTGCTGCTCAGCATGGCCATGCTGGTGGTCGGCTCCGTCGTCGCCGGACTCAGCGACTCCCTGGTCCCGATGATCGTCGGCCGCGCCCTGCAGGGCCTGTCGTCCGGTGTGATCCCGCTCGGCATCAGCATCCTGCGCGACGAACTGCCCGCGGAGAAGCTGGGCTCGGCCACCGCGATGATCAGCGCCTCGCTCGGCGTCGGCGGCGCCCTCGGCCTGCCCGTCGCCGCGCTCATCGCCGACAACTTCGACTGGCACATGCTGTTCTGGATCTCGGCCGCGCTGGGCGTGGTCGCGCTGGCCGCGGTGACGGCCCTCGTGCCGGAGTCGAAGGTGCGCACCGGCGGCCGGTTCGACCTGACCGGCTCGATCGGCATGGCGGCCGGTCTGGTCTGCCTGCTGCTGGCGATCTCCAAGGGCGGCGACTGGGGCTGGTCGAGCGGCACCACCCTCGGCCTGTTCGCGGCGGCCGTCGTCATCCTGGTGGCCTGGGGCCTCTTCGAGCTGCGCAACGACCAGCCGCTGGTGGACCTGCGCAGCACGGCCCGTCCCCAGGTGCTGATCACCAACCTCGCCTCGGTGGCGATCGGCTTCGCGATGTTCTCGATGTCCCTGGTCGTCCCGCAGGTGATGCAGCTGCCGGAGGAGACCGGTTACGGCCTGGGCCAGTCGCTGCTGTCGGCCGGCCTGGTCATGGCCCCGTCCGGCCTGGTGATGATGGCGCTGGCCCCGGTGTCCGCGCTCGTCTCCCGCGCCAAGGGCCCGAAGGCGACACTGATGATCGGCGCCCTGATCGTGGCCGCGGGCTACGGTCTGAACGTCCTGCTCATGGACGAGGTCTGGCACTTCGTGCTGGCGTCCTGCGTCATCGGCGCCGGCATCGGCTTCACCTACGGCGCGATGCCCACACTGATCATGAGCGCCGTGCCCGCCTCCGAGACGGGCGCCGCCAACAGCCTCAACACCCTGATGCGCTCCATCGGCACCTCCGTCGCCAGCGCCGTCGCCGGTGTCGTCCTGGCGCAGATGACCACGGAGTTCGGCCCGTACGCGCTGCCCTCCGAGAGCGCCTTCCGCACGGTCCTGGCGCTCGGTGCCGGCGCCGCGCTGCTCGGCTTCGCCATCGCCGCCTTCATCCCGCGCCGGCCGGCCGCGGCGGCGGATGCGCACGCCGTCGCCGAGGGCCCGACCGAGGAGCCCACGGGGGTGGCCTCCAAGGCGTAGACACGGTTCACCGCGGCTGACGGCCGCCGCCCCGGGGTCCTCCCGGGGCGGCGGCCGTTCGTCGTCGCGGCCGGTCGTGACCGGTGGGGCGCTCCGGACGAGTCCCGGGAACGTCCTGGGGACCGGGCCGCCGGGACGGAGGAGGGGGGCCGGCTCCGGTCGGCCGGGCCGCAGGGGCGGGAGAGGGGGCCGGCTCCGGGCGGCCGGGGTACGGGCCCGGGCGCGCTCTCCACCTCTGGTTAGACGCGGGAATCCTTCCGCGGACCGAGGGGAGCGGGACGGCCCGGACCATAGTCTCGATCACATCGGTAAGGCGACTCCTACAGGCCCCCACCAGCGGTTTCTCGGGTGCTGGATGCCTCACCGCCTTGGTCCGCATCCACCTGTGCCGCCGTTCCCCGGCACCACCCCGAGAGAGCACCGACATGAGAAGACCCGCCCTGCGCGCCGCCTCCGTCGCCGCCGTCGCGGCCGCCGCCTTCACCGTCCTGCCGGCGAGCCCGGCACACGCGATCAACAAGACCGTCTGCGGGGGCTGGCTCCCGAACCCCGAACTCACCCACGTCGTCAACGCGAACGCGCAGGACCATCACTGCTTCGCCAACGCGGGCAGCCTGGACGTGGCGATCTACGACATCGACGTCGTCTCGTCCGGCAACAACAAGGTGACCATCACCTACCAGCAGAAGCTGGGCGGGGCCGGCGAGGACATCACGCTGGAGAAGTGGCAGCGGCGCGACTTCAACAGCGCTCACAAGATCTCCCGGATCAGGATCCACTGAGGCAGGACCGCCTACTCCGCACGACCCCGCCCCCTCCCCTCCGGCACCGCGAAGGAAGAAACGTGAACACCTCCAAGACCAAGGCCGCCGCCGTGACCGTGCTCGCGACCGCGGCGCTCATGGCCCTGCCCGGGACCTCCGCACACGCGATCGACAAGGTCCCCGTCGAACACTGCGCGCTCTTCGGCCTCCAGGCACGCCCCGACCTGGCCCGCATCGTCAACAACGACGGCTTCGACCTGCACTGCTTCGCCAACGCCGGCACGCTGCAGGTGGCCGTCTACGACATCGACTACGTCTGGTCGGGCGACAACAAGGTGACCATCGGCTACCAGCAGAAGCTGGGTGGCGCGAAGCAGTGGGTCACGCTCGCGAAGAACACCCACCGGGACTTCGACAGCGCACACAAGATCTTCGAGATCAGGATCCACTGACCGCCCTCCGGCCGTCTTGGCCGTTTTGGCCGTCCGTACCGTTCGCGCCGTTGCGTCGTCCCGGCCGTCAGAGATTGCCCATCGGCTCGATGTCGACCCGCACCGGCGTCCCCCACACGCGCAGCACCTCGTAGTCGGTGAACTCGTGCACGATCCGGTACGCCATGGCGGCCCGGGGCCCGCGCCGCTGCGCCGCGATGTACAGCTCCGCCTCGCGCCGGTCCCGGCGCGGGGTGCCGCACAGCTGCCAGGTCTGGCCGTTCCACAGCTCCGGCAGCCAGCGCTGCTGCGGCTGCGGCCGGTCTCCGCGCACCCCGTACCGGGACGGCGCGGGCTCGGCGGGCCGGGCCTGCGGGGCGGGGCCGTTGAACTCGGCGCGGCGGGCGGCGCGGCGCCGGGTCTCGCAGAGCAGGCACAGGTCCGGGGCGCTCTCGTCGACCGGCCCCGTCGGGTGCTCGGCGCACCGCGTGCTGGGCGCGGCCGTGGTGACGCTCTCCTCCAGCAGGTCCAGGGCCCGCTTCAGGTCGTCCTTCACTTCGTGCAGCCGGGCGTCCGGGGTGTCGGCGGACAGTGCCTCGCCGTGCTCCCCGAGCACGCGCAGGGCGCGGCCCAGGGCGGTGAGCTGCGCGTGGTTCATGGTTCGTCTCCGGGTCGGGTGCTCTCCAGTATCCGCCCACGGGCCTCCTCTACTCCCGCGCCCTGGCGAGCGCCGCGCGCAGGTGGCCGTCGGACTCCGCGAGGAGGCGGGCGGCCGTCGGGCCGTCGACGTCGGCCAGGATGACCAGGATCGCGTGCTTGACCTCGCCGTCCGTGGCGCTCAGGGCGCGCTCGACGACGTCGTCCGCCGCGCCCGTCGCCTGCGCGACGATGCGGCGGGAACGAGCGCGCAGCTTCTCGTTGGAGGCGCGCACGTCGACCATCAGGTTCCCGTACGTCTTGCCCAGCCGGATCATCGTGATCGTCGACAGCATGTTCAGCACCAGCTTCTGCGCCGTACCGGCCTTCAGGCGCGTGGAGCCGGTGAGGAACTCCGGGCCGACGACGACCTCGATGCCGTGCTCGGCCGCCGCCGCCAGCGCGCTGCCCCGGTTGCAGGCCAGCCCCACGGTGAGGGCGCCGCGCGCGCGGGCGTACGCGACGGCGCCGACCGCGTACGGGGTGCGGCCGGAGGCGGAGACCCCGACCACCGTGTCGTCGGCGGTCAGCTCCAGCGCGGCCAGGTCGGACTCGGCCAGCTCGCGCGAGTCCTCGGCGCCCTCCACCGAGGTGACCAGGGCGTCGGGGCCGCCCGCGACCAGGCCGACGACCCGCGCCGGGTCGGTGTTGAAGGTGGGCGGGCACTCGGAGGCGTCCAGCACCCCGAGCCGGCCGGCGGTGCCGGCGCCCGCGTAGACCAGCCGCCCGCCGCGGGCCATCCGCTCGGCGACGGCGTCGATCGCGGCGGCGATCACCGGTACCTGTTCGGCCACGGCACCGGCCACGGTGGCGTCCTCGCCGTTCATCAGCCGCGCGATGTCGAGGGTGGGCAACCGGTCGACGTCCGCCAGCTCGGGCCGGTACGCCTCGGTGGTGAGCTTCTCCAACTGGGCGCGGAGGTCGTGGTGGTGGGGGGTGGAGGTCATGGCGGTGTCTTTCCGGTCCGGGGTCGGGCGGCCGACCTGGGGGCGCGGCACTGTGCTTGGTATGCGGCTACCGCCGCGTGGGCGCGATCAACCACGGACCACCCGCGGCCGACCACGGCGGCACACCCCTACGGCCCCTTGCGGAGCACCCGGTGCCGGTGCGCCAACGCCTCGTACGACGCGGACAGCGCCGGCGCCGCCGACTCGTACGTCCGCTGGGCGACCCCCACGAACAGGCAGTCCACCACCAGCAGCTGCCCCGTCCGGGAGGACATCGCGGCCGGCCGCAGCTCGCTCTCGCGGGCCGTGGACGTGGTCAGGACGTGGTCGGCGTACTGCGTGACGGGGCTGTCCGGGCGGCCGGTGACCGCCACCGTCGTCGCCCCGCGCTCGAAGGCGACCCGGAGGGGTTCGATGACGTCCCCGGTCGACCCGGAGTGCGTGACGGCGATAGCCACGTCCCCCGGGCGCAGCTGCACCGCGTTGGTGACGGCGAGGTGCGGGTCGCTGTGGGCGTGCGCCAGCAGGCCTATGCGCAGCAGCTTCTGGGTGAGGTCCTGGGCGACGAGTCCCGACGCGCCGACGCCGTACACATCGGTGCGGCGGGCGCCGGCCAGGGCGGTCACGGCCGCCGCGAGCTGGACGGTGTCCAGTCCGGCCGCGGTGTCGGCGAGGGTCTGCTGCTCGTCGTAGGCGAGTTTCGCCACGACGTCGGCTAGGGGGTCGTCCACCGCGATGTCGGTGGTGATGGCGGGCGCGCGGCCGGACTGCTGCTGGGCGGCGAGACCGGCCAGCGCGAGGCGCAGATCGCGGTAGCCGGGGTAGCCGAGCAGGCGGGCGGTGCGGACGACGGTGGCCTCGCTGGTGCCGGTGAGTTCGGCGAGCCCGGTGACCGTGAGGGCCGCGCAGCCGGCCGGGTCGTCGGCGACGGCCTCGGCGACCCGCTGCATGGAACGGGTCATCGACGGAGCCAGCGTGCGGACCTTGGCCGCCAGGGCGGCGGGCGCGGGAGGCGCGGGCGTGCCGCCGCCCGCACCCGGAGCGCCCGGGCCACCGCTCGTGCCCGGGCCGCCTAGGCCGCCCGAGCCACCCGGACCGCGCCCGCTCGCGAAAATTTCCTTCACTTCATCGGTCACAATGTGAAAGATATTTTCGGTCCGGTCGTACGGTCAAGAGTGCGCACAATGGGGGCATGGACCCCCACGCTCCCCACGGCGAACCCGGCACCCACCCCGTCAGCCCCCTGGAACAGGCGTTGCACGCGGCGCGCGCCCTCGTGCTCGCCGATCTGGTCGCGCGTGAGGTCGCCGAGGCGGACGTGGTCTCCCTGGTCGAGGATTCCGTCACGCACCGGCGCTGGTGGGTGGAACAGTGGCCGGACGGCGCCGGGTTCCTCCCCGGCCTGGTCGCCCAGGACGTACAGGACGCCCTGCTGGAACGGCACGGCCGCTGGCCGCTGTGCCCGGTCTGCGGCACCGGTGACCCGCACGCGCTGGACGTGGAGCCGGAACTCGGCCCCGATCCGCACTGGGTGTGCCACAAGGCGGGCGTGAGGGTCGCGGCCGTGGGCGGACTGGGCGGGGCCGCGGGCGGGGCGGGCTCCTCGTGACCGTGTACATCGACCCGCCCACCTGGCCGGGCCACGGCCGGATGTGGTCCCACCTCGTCAGCGACCTCTCCTACGACGAACTGCACGCCTTCGCCGACCGCCTGGGCGTCCCCCGCCGCGCTTTCGAACGCGACCACTACGACATCCCCCGGCACCGGTACGCCGACGCGGTGCGCGCCGGGGCGGTCGAGGTCAGCAGCCGCGAGGTGGTGCGGCTGCTGCACGGGGCGGGGCTGCGGCGCCGCAAGGGCGCGGCTCAGCCGCGGAGTTCGTAGGAGATCTGCCCCTCCTGCCGGGACACCTCGGTGAAACCGGCCCGGGTGACGACCTTCTGCGAGGGCACGTTCTCCTGCTCGACGACGGCGGCCACCGTCCGTACGCCGTCCTGCTCCAGCGCCCAGCGCGACAGCGCGCGCAGCGCCTCGGTGGCGTAACCGTGGCCGCGGGCGCCCACGACGAGGTCGTAGCCGATCTCCACGCGGCCGTCCCCGTCCGGGACGCCGTGGAAGCCCATCGCGCCCACCGCGCGGTCGTCGTCCCGCCGGACCAGCACGTACATGCCCCACTCCGGGTGGAACACGCCCTCCTCGTACTGCTTGACCATGATCCCGGCGCCTTCGCGGGTGCCGTCGGCGGCGGCCCCGCCGACCCACTCGTGACCTCCGTCACCCGCCAGGGACAGGTCGGCGGCGGTCGCCGGGGTGACACCCTCCAGGGTCAGCCGCTCCGACCGGAGCACCGGGTTGTTGCTCCAGCGCCAGGCGGTGACCGGCTCCCGACCGGGCAGTTCGCCGCGCCCGGTCGCCCACAGCAGCGTCCGCCACGGTGTGGGCCCCGGCTTGACCCGCGGAAAGATCCGGGTGAGGACGAAGGAGGCCAGCTCGGTCGGCGGCTCGTACGCGATTCCCATCCCCTCGGCGATGTCGTGCGTGTGCAGCAGCACCTCGGCCACGCCCATCGCGGCGAAGCCCTCACGGTTCGCGTGCCGGAAGGGGTACGGGTGGAAGGCGCGGACCGCGCGCGGGGTGGTGCGGACCGCGGCGGCGAGCAGGGCGCCGGTCGCCTCGACCGTCTTCAGGACGCCGGCGTTGTCGGTGTCCTCGTCGAGCGAGAGCGTGAAGGGCAGGCGGCCGGCGGTCGAGCGTCCCGCGAGCCGCCCCGCGTACGCGATGAGATCGTCCGCGATGTGTTCCGCCGCCTCCCGGCAGTTCCACTCCAGCCGCCCGGCCCTCACCTTCTTCCAGTCCCGGCCGGCGACCGTCCCCAGCGCCGCCACGCAGTCCGCGACGGCTTCCTCCACCTGTTCCGCTCCCACAGCATGCATGCGGGGCAGGCTAGGCGGGCGGTGCGGGTGCGGTCGACAGCATTTCCAGTTCCCCGCGCATGTTGTAGCGGGCGGTGGCCTCCCAGTGCTCCTGCCCGTAGGGAGTGCGGAACAGGCGGGGCAGGGCGAGGAGTTGCCGCAGCACGTCGGCACGGCCCGCGCGGAAGGAGTCGTTCGGCACGAAGTGGTACTCCTCGCGCACGGCGGCGGTGTAGGCGGCGTACGACGACGGCGACGCGGCGAGGACCGCGAGGTCGGCGTCGCACAGCACCTGCCCGTCGCGGTCGTCGTCGGCCGGATCGTGCGTGACGGTGAGCCGCACCAGCCGGGCCACCTCGGCGGTCTTCTCCGCGGACACCCCGGCCTCGGGGAGGGCCCGCTCGGCGAGCCGGGCGGACCGCTCCTCGTTCTCGGAGCGGTCCGGCAGGTACACGGCGTCGTGGAACCAGGCGGCGAGCCGTACGACGTCCGGGTCCGCCGCGTGGTCCGCCAGCTCGTCGACGTGGTCGAGGACCGCCGTGAGGTGGGTGAGCGTGTGGTAGTGCCGCTGCGGCTCCTGCCAGCGGCCGAGCAGGTCGTCGGCGTACGGCGACGGGTCCGGGCCGCCCCCGGGGCCGCGGGCTCCCTCCAGGGCGCGGGCGAATCGGGCACGCAGGACTTCGGTGTCGGCCATGGGCCCATTGTCCGCCCCGGCTTCCGGCGCCTGTCGCAGACTGAGGGGATGACCACGCAGATCCACTCCGTCGACCGTGAACTCGTCGAGGCCGCCGCCCGGGTCGCCCGTACCCGTTGCCGGGGCGACAACCACACCATGGCGGCCGCCGGCCGCGGCCGGGACGGGCGGATCGTCACCGCGGTGAACGCCTACCACTTCACGGGAGGGCCCTGCGCCGAGCTGGTCCTCGTCGGCACGGCCGCGGCTCAGGGGATCTACGAACTGGAGACGATCGTCGCCGTGGGGGACCGGGACCGGGGGGTCGTTCCGCCGTGCGGCCGGTGCCGACAGGTCCTGCTCGACTACTTTCCCGGGCTCAAGGTCGTCGTCGGCGAGGGTGAGCGCCTGCGGGCCGTCGCCGTCACCGATCTGCTGCCCGAGAGCTATGTCTGGGCCGATCACCAGGTCGACGGCGAGTAGGGCCTGTGGGACGGCGGCTCCGCAACTAGCGTGGGCGGTATGACGACTCCTGCGGATGTGCGGAACGTACGGGACCCGGAGCTGCCGGGGCGGCTGTTGGCCGTCGAGCGGGACGCGCTGGTCCCGTTGCTGAGGGGGAGGGCGGACGCGGACTTCGCGTTGCCGGTGGTGGCGTGTCCGGGGTGGACGGTGCGGGACGTGCTGGCGCACTGCTCGGCCGCGTTCACCCGGGTACTGGAGCGGCGGTTCGAGGACGGGGTGTTCTCGCCCGAGAGCAACGAGCGGGACATCGCCGAGCGGGCCGGGTGGACGAACGCCCGGGTCGTGGACGAGCTGGAGCGCGGGATGACCGGGGCGGGGCCCGTGATCGCCAAGGCGGGCGGGGCGCTGGACGTCCTCGCGCTGGGCGAGTGGGTGCACGCCGGGGACGTACGGGTCGCGCTCGGGGAGCCGGGCGCGTACGCGGGCGCGGGGCTGCCGTACGCGCTCGCCCTGCTGGGCCAGGTGACCGGCCGGGAGGGTCATCCGCCGCTGCACGCCGACCTCGACGACGCCGACGAGCCGCTGCGCCTGGGCGACGCCACGGGGGAACGTCCTCCGGCCCGCTACATCGGCGACGGGCCGACGCTCGTACGGCTGTACGCGGGGCGTCCGGTGGACGGTGCCTCGTACGAGCTGGCCGGGGTGGAGGCGGCGGAGCTGAACATCTTCGGGGGCTGAGCGGAAGGGCTGGGCGGAGGGGCGGGGCGGCCCCGGGCGGGTGGTCGGGCGTAGGCTTGGATTGGACTAGACCTGTAGTCGCCGTCTGATGCCGAGGAATGGGGCCCCATGAGCAAGCGTGCAGTCCTGGAGGTGATCGCCCTCGACGTCGAGGACGCGGTGGCCGCCCAGGCCGGAGGTGCGGACCGCCTCGAGCTGGTGACCGACATGGCGGCGGACGGGCTGACGCCTTCGGCGGCGACGGTCGCGGGGATCCGGGCGGCCGTGGACATCCCGGTGCGGGTGATGCTGCGGCTGGCGGACGGGTTCGCGGCGGGGGACGTCGAGCGGCTGGTGGCTGCCGTCCGCGGGATGCGCGAGGCCGGGGCGGAGGAGTTCGTGCTCGGGTTCCTGGACGCGGAGGGCGGGGTGGACCTGGGGGCGGTGGAGCGGGTCGCCCGTGAGCTGGAGGGGTGCCGGTGGACGTTCCACCGGGCCATCGACCGGGCCGCCGACCGGGACGCCCTGCGCAAGCAGCTCGCGGACTTCCCCGGCCTGGACACGTACCTGACGGCCGGGGCGGCCGGGGGAGTCGACGTGGGGATGCCGACCCTGCTCGCGGAGGCGGGGCGGCGGGGGGAGCCGGGGTACGAGCAGCAGTTGCTGGTGGGGGGCGGGTTGCGGCTGGAGCACGTGCCGCTGTTGCTGAAGGCCGGGATCGACGCCTTCCACATCGGGGGAGCGGCGCGACCGCAGGGGTGGGGCGGGCCGGTGTCGGCGGAGGCCGTCGCCGAGTGGCGGCGGGTGCTGGAGGGCTGAGCGTTCGCTCCCTTGTCACCGGGCGTCGGGCTGGGCGGGGGTGGGCTGGGCTGCGGCTGGGCGGGGGTGGGGCGCGCGGCCCGGCGCTCGCGGGGTGCCGTCGCGCCCACCCTCCCCCACTCTCGGCTTCGCTCAAGCGGGGGGGGGACCCCATCGCCCCAGCGGCACGACTGCCCGCGGGTACGGCGGCGTGCGGCTGCCCGCGGGTACGGCGGCACGACTGCCCGCGGAGACGAGGGAGCGGTGGCGGTTACGTCAGTTGCTCCGGCAGGTCAGTCGTGTGCGTGACGATCAGGCCTGACACAGCTCGGGTCAGGGCCACGTACAGGCGGCGCAGGCCGGTGCGCTCGTCCGGTTCGGCGTCGACCACCGCGCGGGGTTCGTCCAGGACCACGTAGTCGTACTCCAGGCCCTTCGCCAGGGAGGCCGGGACCAGGGTCAGGCGGGTGTCGTGCGTCGTCTCCTCGCCGGGGGCGATGAAGGGGATGCCCGCCGAGGTCAGTTCCTCCGCCAGTTCCGGGACGCGGGCGTCCGCCGCGATCAGGCCCACCGAGCCCTCGTTGCGCAGGAGTTCGCGGCAGGCGGAGACTGCGTCGGCCGTCCCCCCGGACCGGCGGACCTCGAAGAAGCCCGGGTTCTCGCGGATCGACGCCACCGGGGTCAGCCCCGGCGCGATGTGGGGGAGGAGCCGGGAGGCGTAGGTGATGACGTCCGTGGGGACGCGGAAACCGGCCGTCAACTCCTCGATCACCGCGCCCTGTTTGCCCAGGTGGAGCAGGGCCTCCTCCCAACTGCGGGTCGCCCAGGGCGTGGTTCCCTGGGCCAGGTCGCCGAGGACGGTCGCCGAACCGGTCGTGCAGCGGCGGCCCACCGCCCGGTACTGCATGGGGGACAGGTCCTGCGCCTCGTCGAGCACCACGTGCCCGAGGGAGTGCGTGCGCTGGATCAGGTCGGCCGCCTCGTCGATCAGCACCGCGTCCGTCGCCGACCACTTCGCCGACTTCACCGAGCGGGCGGGCTTCGCCCACAGGATCGTCTTCCGCTCCTGCTCGTCGAGCAGGCCCTCCGCGTGCTCCGCCAGGAACTCCGGGTCGCTCAGCAGCCGTAGCACCAGCTTCGCCGGGTCGACGGCCAGCCAGACCGCCTTCACCGCCGCCTTCACCGCGCTGTTGCGGGCCACCGCGTCCTGGACCCTGTCGTCCGGCGCCTCGCCCGCCCGCTCCATCTGCACCAGCACGGCGTGCGCGATGCGCTGCGGCAGGGCGTCGCGGGCGGCCCCGTAGCGGATGTCGCGGTCGAGCAACTGCCGGACGATCTCCTCCAGTTCGTACGCCGGGACCCGCCAGCGGCGGGAACCGCGCACGACCACGACCGGCTCGGTGGGCATCGTGACGTGTGCGTAGAGGGCCCTGCGCAGGACCTCCGCCATCCGGGCGTCGCCCTTGACCACCGCCGCCGGCGCGTCGTCCGTCCCGCGCACCTCCACGTGCGCCACCAGGTCGTCCACCGTGGCCTGCGCCACGGTCAGCTCGCCCAGCGCGGGCAGCACCTGCTCGATGTAGTGCAGGAAGGAGCGGTTCGGGCCGACGACCAGTGTGCCGGTGCGGGCCAGCCGCTCGCGGTGGGCGTAGAGGAGGTAGGCGACCCGGTGCAGGCCGACGGCGGTCTTCCCGGTGCCGGGGCCTCCCTGCACGCACACGCTGCCGGACAGCCCGGACCGTACGATCTCGTCCTGCTCGGGCTGGATCGTGGCGACGATGTCCCGCATCGGGCCGACGCGCGGACGCTCGATCTCCTGCTGGAGCAGCTTGCTGGTGGTCGCGGCCTCCGCCGGGTCGGAGAGGTGCTCGTCCTCGTACGCGGTGAGGTCGCCGCCCGTGTAGCCGAAGCGGCGGCGCAGCGCGATGTCCAGCGGGTCCTTCTTGGACGCCCGGTAGAACGGCTGCGACACCGGCGCACGCCAGTCGATCACCATCGGGTCGCCGTCCGCGTCGTGCACGTGCCGGCGCCCGATGTAGAAGCTCTCCCCCTCCGCGCCCTCCGCCTGCTCGGCGCCGGGGGAGTGCAGGTAGTCGAGGCGGCCGAAGAACAGCGGGGTGTCGCTGAGGTCGGCCAGCGCCTTGATGCGCTCTTCGATCTGGTGCGCCAGCGCGGCCGCGTTGACCCAGTTCGCGGTGACGTCGCTGATGTCGAGGGCCTCGACGTCCTCGCGCATGGCGCGCAGTGCGGAACGGGACGCGTCGAGGTGGGCGCGCTCGCGGGCGAGCGGGTCGTCTGCGGGGATGCTCGCGGGACCGTCTGCGGATTCGTCTACCGGCGTGGACGCGGACAAGGGGGTGCCTCCGGGGGACCTGCTGCGGGGATTGCTGCGGTGTACCGGCCGGTTTCCGTCCGGACGGCGGCGCTCCGTGAGGGGAGGCGGGCAAGAGCGGAGAGTCTAGGACGCGCGGCCGGTGCGGGCCAAACGGTTTGTGCGCCGGACGGGGCGGCGGGCGACGGGGCGGGCCCGCCCGTGGCCGCCCCGGTCAGCTCGTACGCGCCGAACCGTCCGCTTCCCGCACGCCGGGCCCGTCGGGCACGTCGCGCACGCCGGGCCCGTCGGCCGGCCGCCGCGCCGGTCGTCCCATGGCCAGCGAGGCGAGCAGGGCGAGCCGTTCGGCGGCCTCGCTCCGCGGTTCGGCGTGGTAGACCGCGAGCATCAGGCCGTCGGAACCGTCGACCTCCAGTTTCGACATGGTGAGGTCCAGCCGGCCGACCTGGGGATGGTTCATCCCGATCGGCCCGTTGCCCATCGGCCGCACGTCGTGGCGCGCCCACACCTGCCGGAACTCCTCACTGACCAGCGACAGTTCGCCCACGAGCTGGACGACCCGCGGGTCGTCGACGTCCGGCCCGAGCCGTCGGCGGAACGCGGCGACGCACCGGGCCGCCGTGTGTGCCCAGTCCGTGTGCAGCGCCTGCTCGGCGGGGTCGAGGAAGAACGACCGGAGCCGGTTCTCCCCCACCCGGATGCTCGGGGCCAGCGCGGTGGCGAGCGCGTTGACCGCGATCACGTCGAGGGACCTGTCCGTCACGAAGGCCGGCAGTCCGATCGTCTCGAGCAGCTGTGCCGTGGCCGGCGGAACCGGCCGCCGACGGAACCGGCGCCGGGTACGGGGGCGCGGCGCGGCGAGCTGGTGGAGGTATCCCGTGGCGGTGTCGTCGAGCAGGAGCACCCGGGCGAGCGCGTCGAGGACCTGCGCCGACGGATTGCGGTCGCGGCCCTGCTCCAGCCGCAGGTAGTAGTCGGAGCTGATGCCGGCGAGCATGGCCACCTCCTCACGGCGCAGCCCCGGCACCCGGCGCATCCCGTGCGTCGGCAGCCCGATGTCCTCGGGCGTCACCAGTTCCCGGCGCGCCCGGAGGTAGTCACCGAGCAGGTTCTCCTCAGGCATGTCCTCCATGCTAGGCGCACGGTGGCGGCCGTCCCTGTCCCTGTCACTCCCAGGATCGGCAGGGACCTGGGCGGACCTGCGGGCGGCCGGGACGGTGGGAGGCATGAACACTCCGACCACATCCCTCCCCGGCGGCACCTGGACGATGGGCGACCTGACCGTCACCCGCTTCGGCTACGGGGCCATGCAGCTGACCGGCCCCGGTGTGATGGGGCCGCCGGCCGATCACGACGGCGCACTCGCGGTGCTGCGCGAGGCCGTACGCCTCGGCGTCACCCACATCGACACGGCCGACGCCTACGGGCCGCACGTCACCAACCGGCTGATCCGCGAAGCGCTGCACCCCTACCCCGACTCGCTGCACATCGTGACCAAGGTGGGTGCGGTCCGCGACGCACAGGGCGGCTGGCCCCCGGCCCGCGAGCCGGACGAGCTGCGCCGGGCCGTCCACGACAACCTCGAGCACCTCGGCGTGGAGTCGCTGGACCTCGTCAACCTCCGGCTCGGCAACGCCGAAGGCCCCCAGCCGGGGTCACTGGCCAAGGCCTACGAGACCCTCGCGGAACTGCAGCAGCAGGGCCTGATCCGGCACCTGGGCCTGAGCAACGCCACCGCCGACCAGATCGCCGAGGCGGAAACCATCGCCCCGTTCGTCTGCGTGCAGAACCTCTACAACCTCGCCCACCGCCAGGACGACGACCTCGTCGACCGGCTCGCCGAACAGGGCATCGCCTACGTGCCGTTCTTCCCGCTGGGCGGCTTCAGTCCCCTGCAGTCCTCGGTGCTCTCGGCCGTGGCCGACCGGCTCGGCGCCCGTCCGATGTCGGTCGCCCTGTCCTGGCTGCTGCACCGGTCGCCCAACATCCTGCTCATCCCCGGGACCTCGTCGGTGGCGCACCTGCGGGAGAACGTCACCGGCGCGGGCCTCTCCCTGTCCGAGGAGGACCTCGCCGAGCTGGACACGATCGGCCGCTGACCCGCCGCCCCTAGGGGACGACTCGTCCTGCCCGAGGGGGACGGGTCGTTCCGGAGGCGTACGCGGCGGGCCGGCGGGCCGGTCCCTCCGGCCGATGCCCGTGCCGGGGGCGGAAGGCAACCATGGAGACATGAGCGCAGCGACCCTCCACCCCACCACGACGCCCGTCCAGGGCAGTCGTCCGCACCGCCTCGGTGATGCCCTGCGCGCCGTGAGGGTGTTCCTCGGCGCCGCCTTCGACGTGATCGTCCTCGGCGAGTACGACGAGGAGGCGGGCGTCCGCCGCACGTAGGCGGCGCCGGTCGGCTAACCGCGGTCCGGGCGTGGCCCGGTGGTGTCGTCCGAGGCCGTTCCCGTGGTGTCGTCCGAGGCCGTTCCGGGGTTCGTGTAGAGGACTTCGCGAGCCTGTTCGGCAGCGCGGATCATGGTCTCGGCCACGAAGTCGAGAAAGCGGGCGGCGTTCTCCAGGCGCACGGCGGCCGGTGTGCCGGGCCCCATGACGTCGACGCCCAGGCGTGAGGTCTCGGCGACCTGGGCGGTGGAGCGGGCGCTGGCCATCATCGACTGGTACCAGATGTCCTCGTCGAAGCCGTAGCGCTCACGGCGGCCCTCGTCGCGGAACCGGCGGACGAGGTCCTGGCTCTCCAGGAACGTGATCGCCTTGGAGACGGACGCCGGGCTGACCTCGAGGCGCTGGGCGAGTTCGGCGGCGGTGAGGCTCCCGCTGTCGGTGAGGGTGAGGCAGGCCATGACCCTGGCCATCATCTTGGGCGTGCCCGACGCTATGAAGACGGTGGTGAGCGTCTCCTCGTACGCGCGCACGGCCTCCGCGTCGCGGCCGTAGTCCTCCGTGAGCGCCTTCGGCCCCCGCGGCGCGGTCTGTCCGCGCCGGTGGGCCCGGCGTTCGGTGGCGCGGTGGGCCAGGTCCGCGCGGTAGCCGGCGGGGCCGCCGTTGCGCATCACCTCGCGCGTGATCGTCGAGGTGGGGCGGTCCAGACGCCTGGCGATCTCCGCGTAGGCGAGCCCGTCGGCCAGCCCCGTCGCGATCTGCTGGCGCTCCTGCTGGGTGAGCCTGCCTCCGGGCAACGCGGTCTCCTTCGTGGTCCGTGATGACGCCAGCATAGCTTTCGCTTCAATTCATTGCAACGACCGTGCCTTCCATTGTTGCGTTAGCTTTCAGCTCGTTGCAATGATTTACCTGCTGTGACCTGCGTAAACAACTATTGCGTGCAACAAAGTAATTGCTGCAATCGTGAACGCAACGTAGCGTTTCCGGTGTCAGAAACGACATCCCGAAGGAGCGCACGATGCAGTTCGACACCCCCTCCCCCCTCTCGGTCGCCCTCGACGTCCCCGCGGGCCGCATCCGGTTCATCGCCGCCGACCGGGCCGACACCGTGGTGGAGGTCCTGCCCGCGGACGCCACGAGGAGCCGTGACACGAAGGCGGCGGAGCAGACCAGGGTCGAATACGGCGACGGCGTCCTGCGGATCGACGGCCCGCCGGCGAAGAACCAGCTCCTCGGCCCGTCCGGATCCGTCGAGATCACCGTCCGGCTGCCCACCGGCTCCCACGTCGAGGGGAAGGCGGCCGCCGCGGAGCTCCGGGGCGTCGGACGGCTCGGCGACGTCACCTTCGAGGGTGCGCAGGGCCCGGTCAAGCTCGACGAGACCGCGAGCGCCCGCCTCGCCGTCCTCGCCGGCGACGTCTCGGTCGGCCGTCTGGGCGGCCCCGCCGAGATCAGCACCCAGAAGGGCGACATCCGCGTCACCGAGGCCGTGCGCGGCACGGTCACGCTGCGCACCGAGCACGGCGACATCTCCGTCGGCGCCGCCCGCGGAGTCTCCGCCTCCCTCGACGCCGGCACCGGCTACGGCCGGATCCACAACACGCTCAATAACACCGACGGCGCCGCCGCCGGCCTGGCCGTCCACGCGACCACCGCCTACGGCGACATCACCGCCCGCAGCCTGTGACCCCCTCGGCACCCGAAGGAGAACCCCTCATGACCGGCTTGGCCATCGCGGCGAACGGGCTGCGCAAGTCCTACGGCGACAAGACCGTGCTCGACGGCGTCGACCTCACCGTCCCGGAAGGCACGATCTTCTCCCTGCTCGGCCCGAACGGCGCCGGCAAGACCACCGCCGTGAAGATCC